>JBEHXG010000001.1:0-277327 GCA_048498815.1 Acidobacteriota bacterium
TCCCGCCCCAGGCCCAGTTTACCCGCGTCATGCTGGCCGAACTGACCCGCCTGAACAGTCACCTCGTGTGGCTCGGCACGCACGCCATCGATATCGGCGCGATGAGCGTCTTCCTCTACTGCTTCCGCGAGCGCGAAGAGATCCTCCGAATCTTTGAGATGTTCTCCGGCCAGCGCATGATGACGAGCTACTTCCGCATCGGCGGACTCGCGCTGCCTCATCCGCGCGGGTGGCAGAAGCGCGTCAAAGACTTCGTCGACATCTTCCCGTCGCGCGTCGATCAGTACGAAGAACTCCTCACCGGCAACGCAATCTGGAAGGGCCGCACGCAGGGCGTCGGCTTCATCTCGCTCGAAGACATGCTGGAACTCGGCGTCACCGGCCCCATGCTGCGCGCCGCCGGCCTTCCCCTCGATATCCGCAAAGACGCGCCCTACTCCAGCTACGAAAAGTTCGATTTCAAAGTCCCCACCAGCACCGTGAACGATGTGTTTGCGCGCTACCAGGTGCGGCTTGAGGAAATGCGCGAGTCCACGAAGATCATCCGCCAGGCGCTCGAAGGCATGCCCTCCGGCTCGCATCAGGCCGACGCGCCCGGCATTGTTCTCCCGTCGCGCGAAAAGATGAAGACCCAGATGGAGTCGCTCATCTACCACTTCAAGATCGTGACCGAAGGTTTCAACGTTCCTGCCGGCGAGGTCTTCCAGACCATCGAATCGCCCCGCGGCGAAGTTGGCTGCTACATGGTGAGCGACGGAACCCAGAAGCCGCTTCGCGTACACTGGCGCGGGCCCAGCTTCGGTAACCTCCAGGCCATTCCGCGACTCATAGAAGGTACGCTCGTCGCCGACGTGATCGCGGCGCTCGGCTCCATGGACTTCGTTCTCGGAGATACGGACAGATAGCCATGACATTCTCGCCCGCACTCGAAGCCCGTTTCGAAAAATTCCTTGCGAAGTATCCGGCGGACCGCAAGCGCTCGGCCGTGATCCCCATGCTGATCTACGGTCAGGATGAAGTCGGCGCCATCACGGACGAGCTGATTGACGAAATCGCGAAGCGCACCGGGGTGACGCCGCTGCAGGTCACCGAAGTGGTCGGCTTCTATTCGATGCTGCACCGCAAGCCGCAGGGTCAGTATCACGTGCAGGTCTGCACCAACATTTCCTGCCTGCTGGTAGGCGGCGCGGAGCTCTGGGAACAGGCCTGCCACAAACTCGGCATCGGCCACAAGGAAACCACCAAAGACGGTCGCATTTCGCTCGAAGAAGTGGAATGCATGGGAGCGTGCTCGTGGGCCCCGGCCGTGCAGGTGAACTACGACTTCTACCACGATGTGACCCCGGCCCAGCTGGATAAGCTGATCGACGGCCTCGCCGCAGGCAGGAAGCCCGAAGAGATCGAAGTGAAAAAGGTGAGCTGCTGATGCTGTATAACCAGCCCAACCCGCTCGAAGTCAAAGTGCTGTCGCGGCGTTTTACGCTGCCCAATTCGCAGTCGATTGAAACCTATCTCGCCAACGACGGCTACAAGGCGTTCGAAAAAGCCATCGGCATGACCCAGGAGCAGATCATCGATGAGGTGAAAGCCTCCGGTCTGCGTGGCCGCGGCGGCGCGGGCTTCCCGACCGGCATGAAGTGGAGCTTCGTGCCGCGCACGTCGCCCAAGCCGAAGTACATCGTTGTGAATGCAGACGAATCCGAACCCGGCACCTGCAAGGATCGCCTCCTCATTGAATACGACCCGCACCAGCTGATCGAAGGCATCCTGATCGCCGGCCTCGCGGTGGGCGCACACCAAGGTTACATCTACATTCGCGGCGAATATCGTTATCTGATCGAAGTGATGGATCGCGCGATCGACGAAGCCTACGGGAAGGGCATGCTCGGCGACAACATCATGGGCCGCGGCGTGAACTTCCATCTCGCGACGCACTCGGGCGCGGGCGCCTACGAATGCGGCGAAGAATCGGCGCTGCTCGAATCGTTCGAAGGCAAGCGCGGCAACCCGCGCATCAGGCCTCCGTTTCCGGCCGTTGCGGGCGCGTATCAGAGCCCGACGATTCTCAATAACGTAGAAACCTTCTGCGCCATCCCGCCGATCTTCCTGCACGGCGCGGCGTACTTCTCCGGTCTCGGCTCTCCGAAAAACGGCGGCACGCGTCTGTTCTGCCTTTCCGGCCACGTCAACAAGCCCGGCGTCTACGAACTGCCGATGGGCTTCAACCTCATGCGCATGATCAATGAGGTTGGCGGCGGCGTGCGCGGCGGCAAAAAATTAAAAGCGGTCATCCCCGGCGGCTCTTCGTGCCCGGTGCTCAAAGCCGACGAGTGCGATATCGCGATGGACTTCGACTCCGTCGCAGCGGCGAAGTCGATGCTCGGTTCAGGCGGCGTCGTCGTGATGGATGAGGACACCTGCATGGTGAGTGCCGCGCTCCGCATCATGCGCTTCTATGCGCACGAAAGCTGTGGCTGGTGCATTCCGTGTCGCGAAGGTACGACCTGGCTGAAGAAGCTGCTGACCCGCTTCCACGAAGGCATGGGCACGCGTAACGACATCGTCCTGATTGGCGACCTCTCGAAGAACATGCTCGGCCGCACCTTCTGTCCGCTGGGCGATGCGGCGGCGATGCCGACCATCGCGTTCGTCGAAAAGTTCCGCGACGAATTCGAAGCGCATCTCGACGGCAAGCCCTGCCCGTATGAAAAATCCAGCAGGCTGGTGAACGCATAATGGCCGATCCGGTGAAATTTACAATCGACGGCCGCGAGCTCGAAGCCGCGCCCGGCACGCTCGTCATCGAAGCCGCGAAAAAGAACGGTATCGAAATTCCGTCCTTCTGCTACTACGAAGGCTACTCGCTGCAGGCTGCCTGCCGCATGTGTCTCGTAGAAGTGGAAAAGATGCCCAAGATGCAGGTGGCGTGCACGCTGCCGGTGAGCGCGGGCATGGTGGTCCGCACCGACACTGAACAGGTTCGCAAGGCCCGCAAGACAACTCTCGAATTCCTGCTGACGAATCACCCGCTCGATTGTCCGGTTTGCGACAAAGGCGGCGAGTGCGAACTGCAGGACATGGTATTCCGCTACGGCGCGGGCGAAAGCCGCTTCACGGAGACCAAGCTTCACGTCGACGAGCAGCAGTGGTCGCCGGTCGTTTTCTACGATGGTCCGCGCTGCATCCTGTGCTTCCGCTGCGTTCGTGCCTGCGATGAAGGCATGGGTGTAGGCGCGCTGGGTGTTATCAACCGAGGCGCGCAGTCGCTGATCGCTCCGAATGAAGGCGATCACCTCGAATGCGACGAGTGCGGACAGTGCATCGACATCTGCCCGGTGGGCGCGCTGACGAGCGGCGCGTATCGTTACCAATCGCGGCCGTGGGAAATGGAACACGTCGGAACCGTCTGCACGCACTGTTCCGATGGCTGCAAAACGACCCTCGGCGTTCGCAAAGACGAGATTCTGCGCGGCAACAACCGCGATCGATCCGGTGTGAACGGCGAGTTCCTCTGCGTGAAGGGCCGCTACGCTTACGACTTCTACAACCACGCCGAACGGCTGCAGTCGCCGATGATTCGCGTGGGCGGCAAGCTTGAGCCGGTGTCCTGGTCGAAGGCTCTCGAAACCATCGCGCAGCGCTTTGGCGCGATTCGTTCGCGCTCGGGCGAAATCGGTGTGATCGGTTCCAGCCGCACGACGAACGAGGAGAATTACTTCCTGCAGAAATTCGCGCGCCACGGTCTGAACACGAACAATATCGATCACCACCGCACAGGCGATGTGGTGACTCTTGTTGACGCGCTGAGCGGCACAACCGGCGCACTTGCGACAACGCAGGACCTGTACGACAAGAAGGCGTTCCTGATCATCGGCGCCGATCTTGCGCTGGAGCATCCATTCCTTTCGTTCCAGATTCGCGCGAGCCATCGTCATCACGGCGCGCATGTTTACGCCGTTACTGCGCAGGAAGTTCGCGAAGATCAGTACGCACATATTAAGATGCGCAAGCCTGCGGGCGAACAGATCGCGGCGCTTGAAGATCTCCGTGCATCACTCGCCGCTGAGCCCGAACTGGTAATCGTCTTCGGCGATTCGGTCAAGGGTGATGCGGTTCGCCAGCTGGTTTCCTTCGGTCAGTCGCTCGGCATTTCGGTGAAGTACTGCGCGCTGGTCGATTACTCGAATTCGCGTGGCGCAATCGATATGGGCCTCACGCCCGAGCTTCTGCCGGGCTTCCAGCCTTCCGGCAAGGCAGGAATGACGATGCCCGAAATGCTCGCGTCCGATAAGCTCGAAGCGCTCTGGATCGTTGGTGCGAATCCGCTAAAGAATGCGCCGATGGCGTCGAAGAAGACCTTCGTGGTGGTGCAGGATATGTTCCTCACCGAAACCGCGCAGCGCGCCGATGTCGTGTTGCCCGCTGCCAGCGCGTACGAAAAGAACGGCACCGTAACCAACGTTTGCGGCGAAGTGCAGCGCCTCACGCGCGCAGTATCGGCCGTTGGTGTGAAGACCGATCTCGAAATTATCGGCCTGATCGCGAAGGAAATGGGACTGGCTTCGGTCGTCGGTCCGTGGGTTCCCGACACGGTCTACAACGAAATCCGCAGGAGTGTAAAGGGCTATAACATTCCGCTCGCGATGCTGGCAGTGCAGGCGCAGCAGTCCGCGCCGGTGAACGGCCGCGTGCCGGTGGAAAGCCGCCCCGATCTGATTCGCGGCGCGCATGATGGCCTGTTTACATCGGGCACGCTGGGCCGCTATTCGAAGACGCTGAATTCCGTGATGGAAAGCAGACACGGACGGCAGGCGCCCAATCTGACTCACGCCGGCAAACCGGAATCCGAGGAGATGTCACGGCCATGATGGAATTCGTCATCGCTACCTCCATCAAGCTTGGGCTCATTGCCTTCATCCTGCTTACGGCTGTCGCGTATGTGGTGTGGGTGGAGCGCAAGGTGATCGCACACGTTCAGGTGCGCATGGGTCCATCGCGCGTAGGTCCGCACGGCCTGCTGCAGCCGCTGGCCGATCTCATCAAGCTCATCGCCAAGGAAGGCGTCATTCCCTCGCACGTGAATGTGCCATTCTATCTGGCCGCGCCGCTGCTCGCGGTGTTCATGGCGCTGATTTCGATCTCCGTGATTCCGTTCGGCACCAGCGTCACCATCATGGGCCACAAGACGATGATGGAACTGGCCGACGTCAACGTGGGCCTGCTGCTGATTCTCGCCGTGAGTTCCATGGGCGTGTACGGTATCGCGCTCGGCGGCTGGGCGTCGAACAACAAGTACAGCCTGATGGGCGGTCTGCGCAGCTCCGCGCAGATGATCAGCTACGAACTGCCGATGAGCCTCGCGCTGGCCGCGCCGCTGCTGATGGAGGGTTCGCTCAGCCTGCGCCACATCGTGAACACGCAGGCGGGTAGCTGGCATCTCATCCCGCACTGGGCGATCTTCGCGTTTCCGTTCCCGCAGATCTTCAGCTTCATCATTTATATGATCGCGGCATTTGCGGAAACCAACCGTATTCCGTTCGATCTTCCCGAAGCCGAAAACGAACTGGTCGCCGGCTTCCACGTGGAGTACAGCAGTCTGGGTTTCGCGGCCTTCTCAACCGCGGAATACGCCAACATGGTGACGGTCTGCTCGGTTGCCACGCTGCTCTTCCTCGGCGGATGGCATCCGCTGTGGCCGGTGAAATGGGGCTCGGAATTCGCGCCTGCCGCGTTGTTCGCGCTTGCCGCTGCGCTCTGCTTCTACCACGGCATGAATCCGGCGCGTCCGTTCGATCGGATTACCCTGCCGGTAATCGGCGTCGTGTTTCTCGGCGTTGCCGGCGTCTTCCTGGTTCCATTCCTGATGCCCGTGCTCGTGCCGATCTTCTGGTTTCTGGCCAAGGTCGGGTTCCTGCTCTTCGTCTTTATCTGGGTGCGCGCCACGCTGCCGCGTTTCCGTTACGACCAGCTGATGAGCTTCGCGTGGAAGTTCCTGTTCCCGGTGGCGCTGATTAATCTGCTGATCACCGGCTTCCTGGTGGCTTTGGTTTCCTAATGATTGACCTGCTCTTTTTCGCCATCTTCGCGGCCGTCGCGGTGCTCTGCGCCATCAACGTGGTGGTGCAGCGGCATCCGATTTCGAGCGCGCTGTCACTCGTTGGCGTCATGGCTTCGCTCGCGGTGCTGTATCTGCTGCTGGGCGGCGAGTTCATCGCCATGGCTCAGATCATTGTTTATGCGGGCGCGGTGATGGTGCTGTTCGTCTTCGTGATCATGCTGCTCAACGCCGGCACGGAAGTGCGGCGCGGGCGTTCGTGGATGGCCCTGATTTTCGGGCTTCCCGCGCTGATCGGTCTGCTGGGAGCGCTGGCTGCGTTCCTCGGCACGTGGCTGCCGAACGCTCCTGTAATTCGCTTTGGCGATTTCACCGGCGCAACCGCGAAGGACATCGGCAACGCTCTGTTCACCACCTATCTGCTGCCGTTTGAAGTCACCTCCGTGCTGATCCTGATCGCCATTCTTGGAGCGGTGGTTCTCGCCAGAAAGGAACTGGATTAATTCCATGCCGCCTATTCCCAACGGAGTTCCCGAGTCTGCGTATCTGGGGCTGAGCGCCGTGCTGTTTGTGATCGGCGTGGCCGGGTTCGTTTTCCGCCGCAACATCATCACCGTGTTCATGTGCATCGAGCTGATGCTGAATGCGGTCAATCTCAGTTTCGTCACTTTCGCGAATCATCATAAGCAGGTCAGCGGCCACATCTTCACGTTCTTCGTAATGGTGGTGGCGGCGGCCGAGGCGGCGGTGGGACTCGCCATCATCCTGACGGTGTTCAAGAATCGCAACACTCTGAACATCGACGAAGTGGATTCACTCAAGAACTAATGCGGACTCTCTGGCTCATTCCCGCTATTCCGTTCTGCGGATTTCTGATTAACGGCATCTTCGGCAAGAAGCTGTCGAATGCGATTGTCAGCCTGATCGCCGTGCTGAGCGTTGTGCTCTCATTCGCGATTGTGCTGAAGGTGTTTCTGACCTCGGGCGATCTGGGCGCCACGCCGCTGCGCGAACATTACTTCACCTGGATCAAGAGCGGCGCGTTCAGTGTCAGCTGGGATTACTCGGTGGACAAGCTCACCATGATCATGCTCATGGTCGTGACCGGCATCGGTTCTCTGATTCACATTTACGCCACCGGTTACATGTCGCATGAAGAAGGGTTCTATCGCTTCTTCGCGTACCTCAATCTGTTCATGTTCTTCATGCTGAACCTGGTGCTGGCGGCGAATTATCTGCTGCTGTTCGTTGGCTGGGAAGGTGTGGGCCTCTGCAGTTATCTGCTGATCGGGTTCTACTTCGTGAAGGACTCGGCCACGACTGCCGGCAACAAGGCCTTCATCGTGAACCGCGTGGGCGACTTTGGATTTTCGCTCGCGATGTTCCTGATTGCGATCACGTTCGGTTCGCTGGATTTCTCGCGCGTGATGCCCGCGGCAGCCGGTAAGCCCGAGGCTACGCTCACTACAATCGGTCTGCTGCTGCTGGTTGGCGCCTGCGGTAAGTCCGCGCAGTTCCCGCTGTATGTGTGGCTGCCGGACGCGATGGAAGGCCCGACTCCGGTGTCGGCACTGATCCACGCGGCGACCATGGTCACTGCCGGTGTTTACATGTGTACGCGCTCCGCTCCGATTTTCCTGCACGCACCCGCTGCGATGGAGACGATTGCGATTATCGGGCTCTTCACTGCGGTGTTCGCGGCGACGATCGGCCTGGCGCAGTTCGATATTAAGAAGGTCTTCGCTTACTCCACGGTTTCGCAGCTGGGTTACATGTTCCTGGGCGTTGGCGTTGGCGCATTCTCAGCCGGCGTTTGGCACCTGATGACGCATGCGTTCTTCAAAGCGCTGTTGTTCCTCGGCGCGGGCAGCGTGATCCACGCCTGCCATGGTGAGCAGGATATGCGGCATATGGGCGGCCTGAAGAAGTATGCGCCGGTGACGATGATTGTGCTGGCCTGCGCGTCGCTTGCGATTGCGGGCTTCCCGTTCACCTCGGGCTTTTTTAGTAAGGACGCGATTCTGGGCGCGGCCTATGCGCATGCGCCGTGGATGTACTGGGTCGGCGTTGTGACTGCCGGCATGACAGCGTTCTATGTGTGGCGCGCGTTCTGGATGACGTTCTGGGGGGACTATCGCGGGCACGGGCATCCGCATGAATCTCCGTGGATCATGACCGGTCCGCTGGTTGTGCTGGCGATCCTTTCGATCGCGGGTGGATTCCTGTTCAACGTTCCTCAGATTCTGAGCGGCATGTTCCCGATTCAGGAAGCTGCGGAAGGCGCGGCGGCTGGCCCGGGCGAAGCGGTGCTGACCGGAATTTCGGTTGCATTCGGACTCGCGGGTATCGGGCTTTCGTATCTGATGTATGTGGTGAGCCCCGGCATTCCGGACAAGATCACTTCCGCGCTGGGTGGCCTTTACACGCTGGTTTACAACAAATACTACGTTGACGAAGTCTACGACGCGACGATCGTGCGGCCGCTGATTCAGGGTTCGGAGTCGGTGTTGTGGAAGACGGCAGACGCGGGCGTGATCGATGGCATTGTGAACGGCGCGGGATCGCAGTCGCAGGGAATCGGAAGCATCCTGCGGTTGTTCCAGTCGGGCAATATTCGAAGCTATGCGACGTGGGTGCTGGTGGGCGCGGTGGTGCTGATTGTGGTGATGGGCGTGGGGGCGACGCGATGAATCTGCTGGAACTCCTGATCGCCATTCCAGCTGCCGGTTTCCTGGTGGCGATGTTTGTTCCGCGTTCGCAGGAGCAGATGGTTAAGCTGCTGACGCTGGCGGTCTCGCTGCTGACTTTCGTTCTGTCCCTCGGCCTTGTGACCGGCTTCGATGCGAGCAAGCCCGGACAGCAGTTCGTCAACAACGTGGTGTGGATCGCGAATCCCGAGATTCACTGGCACGTCGGAATCGACGGTCTCAGCCTGTGGCTGATCGTGCTTTCGACCTTCCTCACCCCGGTCGCCATTCTGATTTCGTGGAATGCGATTCACAAGCAGGCGAAAGAGTTCTTCGCGTTCCTGCTGCTGCTGGAGTTCGGTCTGATCGGCGTGTTTGCTGCGTGGGATCTCTTCCTCTTCTACACGTTCTGGGAAGTGGTGCTGGTGCCGATGTACTTCCTGATCGGTATCTGGGGGCATGATCGCCGCATCTACGCCGCGGTTAAGTTCTTCCTCTATACGATGGTCGGGTCGGTGCTGATGCTGGCGTCGATCATCTATATCTATACGCTGGCGGGGACGTTCGATTATGCAACGATTCTGGAACTCTTCCGCAGTGGCCGCATCGGCCTGAACCACACGCAGGAGACGCTGCTGTTCCTTTCGTTTTTCTTCGCGTTCGCGATCAAGGTGCCGCTGTTCCCGCTGCATACCTGGCTGCCGGATGCGCACGTGGAAGCGCCCACTGCCGGTTCATTGATGCTGGCGTCCGTCATGCTGAAGATGGGAACCTACGGTCTGGTTCGGTTCTGCCTGCCGATGTTTCCGCATGCGGCACGCGAGAACGCGTCGTGGATCAACGTACTGGCGATTATCGGCATCGTGTATGGCGCGCTGATCGCTATGGTGCAGCCGAATATGAAGAAACTGGTGGCGTATTCGTCGGTGAGCCACCTTGGGTTCGTTGTTCTCGGCATCTTTTCATTCACGCAGATGGGGCTCGACGGCGCGGTTTATCAGATGCTGAATCACGGCATCTCGACCGGCGCGCTCTTTATCCTTGTTGGATTTATGTATGAACGGCGGCACTCGCTGGCGATCAAAGATTACGGCGGGGTCGCTACAGTTGCACCCTGGCTTGCGACGGTGTTTCTGATTACGACGCTCGCGAGCGTCGGCCTGCCGATGCTGAACAACTTCGTGGGCGAGTTTCTGATTCTGCAGGGCGCGGCTCAGGCGAACTTCTCCTGGAGTGTGTTTGCTGCGCTGGGCGTGATTCTCTCCGCCTGCTACATGCTCTGGATGTATCAGCGGGTCTTCTTCGGACCCACCGGAGACGAAGTGAAACATCACATGCCCGACTTCAATCTTCGCGAGTGGGTCTGTATCGTGCCGCTTGTGGTGATGATGCTCTGGATGGGAATGCGCACGCAGACCTTCCTGCCGGCGGTATCGGCGACCAGTACGAGTATTCTCGACCAGTCCGGCTCGGCCGTGGCCAGCATCATGGGAGGCAGCCACCATGCCCGCTAGTTTCGCTCCTTCATCCGCCGACATGCTCCGGTTCGCGCCGGAGACCGTGCTCACTATTGCGGGCACGCTGCTGATGATTCTCGATCCGCTGTTTGCGAAGAAGATGCCGAAACTGTTCGGGCATCTTTCGATCCTGTCTTTGATCGCTGCGATCTTCGCGGCGGTGGCTGCGGACGGATCGCGTGGCATGGCGTTTTCGAATCTGATGATTGTGGACGGGTTCGGGACTTACTTCCGGATTCTGGTGCTGGGCATCGGGATTCTGGCAGTGCTCGGGTCTTATATCTATCTGGACCGGGACCGCGCGGAGACCGGCGAGTATCATGCGCTGATTCTGTTCGCCATCATGGGGCAGTGCGTCATGGTGACGGCGAACGATCTGATGATGGTGTTCATCGGGCTGGAGATTTCGTCGATCGCTTCGTACATTCTGGCCGGTTACCTGCGTGACGATAAGCGCAATAACGAAGCTGCGCTGAAATACTTTCTTTTGGGTTCATTCGCTACGGGCTTTCTGCTGTACGGAATTGCGATCGTGTATGGGCTCACGGGATCGACGCAGCTATCTTCGATTCGGACTGCGCTCAGCAGTCCCGATACTTCGCTGATGGTGGCGGGTGTTGCGGCGGCGCTGATGTTTGTGGGGCTTTGCTTCAAGGTGTCTGGCGCCCCGTTTCAGGTTTGGGCTCCGGACGTTTATCAGGGCGCGCCTGCGCCGGTTAGTGCGTTCATGGCGACTGGTCCCAAGGCCGCGGCATTTGCGATTTTCCTGCGCATATTCCTCACGGCGTTCGATCGGCTTTCGGTCAACTGGGCTCCGGTGGTTTGGGTTTGCGCGCTGGCTTCGATGACGATTGGTAACTTCGCGGCTCTCCGCCAGAACAATCTCAAACGCATGCTGGCGTATAGCTCGATTGCGCATGCCGGGTACATTCTGGTGGCGCTGGCTTCGAATTCGGAGATCGGAACGGCTGCCGCGATGTTTTATCTGGCGTCGTATGCGCTGATGAATCTGGGCGCGTTTGCCGTGATCTCCTATGTGTGCGGCAAGGGCGAGACTCACGTCAAGATCGAGGATCTTGCGGGACTTGGTCAGCGTCAGCCGTTCACGGCGGCGATGATGACGATCTTCCTGCTGTCGCTTATCGGCGTGCCGCTCACCGGCGGTTTCTTCGGCAAGTTCTACATTTTCCGTGCGGCGCTCGATTCGCATCTCACGTGGCTTGCGGTGCTCGGCCTGCTGAACAGCGCGGTCGCTGCCTATTACTACCTGCGGCTGCTGGTCGTGATGTACATGCACGAGCCGAACGACGTGACGAACGCGCTTGAGGCCCCAGGTCCTGCCATGCAGGCGGCGCTGGTGCTTCCCGCGATCGGGACGCTGTTCCTCGGCATCCTGCCCGCAACTGTACTATCTTTCGCACAAGCCTCGGCTTCTTTCGTGAAGTAGGCCAGGCTTTCGGCTTACAATTCGTACAGGAGAGGGATTACCACGAATGCTCAAATCCGCCCTTGCTGTATTTGCGATTGCCGCGGCGCTTGCTCCGGCCACGTTCGCCGCCACTGAAGCCGACAAGCGGCTACAGGCCGCCGCCGACCTCCTGACCGATATGATGAACGCTTCGGATAAGGGAGTTCCGCAGGATCTGCTGAACAAGGCCGAATGCGTTGTTCTTATTCCGGGACTAAAGAAGGCCGGGTTTGTTTTGGGGGCCAAGTATGGGCGCGGCTTCGCGGTGTGCCGTCATGAGAGTGGTTCGGGATGGACTGCGCCTGCCGCGATTCGGATTGAAGGTGGCAGCTTTGGGTTGCAGATTGGTGTGTCCGAGCAGGATGTGATGCTGCTGGTGATGAATCAGTCCGGTATGCACAGGCTGCTGGGCGACAAGTTCACACTGGGTGCGGATGCTACTGCCGCGGCGGGTCCGGTGGGTCGCGATGCTTCGGCTCAGACCGATGCAATGATGCGGGCGGAGATGCTCTCTTATTCGCGGGCTCGCGGTCTGTTCGCCGGCGTGACGATTAATGGCGCCACGATGCGTCCTGATGACGACGCCAACGAAGAGCTGTATGGGCACAAGATGAGCAACAAGGAGATTCTTACGACTCCTGTGGCAGCGCCCGCTTCGGCGGCGAAGATGGAGTCGCTGCTCAATAAGCATTCTTCACGCCGTACGAAGTAAGATAGCGGGATGCTGCTGCGCATTCTGAAATGGGTGGTGATTGTTGGTGTGCTGATTCAATTTGTGCCGTTCGGGCGGCAGCACACGAATCCGCCGGTAGTGCAGGAACCAGCGTGGGACAGTCCGCAGACGCGCGCGCTTGCGAAGCGCGCGTGCTTTGACTGCCACAGCAATGAGACTTCATGGCCGTGGTATTCGAGTGTTGCTCCTGTTTCCTGGCTCACGCAGCACGATGTAGATGGCGGGCGGCGGCATCTCAATTTTTCCGAGTGGAATAAGCCTCAGCGCCACGCGGGGCACGCGGCGGAAGAGATCAAGGGCGGAGATATGCCGCTCTGGTACTATCTGCCGATGCATCCGCAGGCGAAACTCAGCGATGCCGAGAAGAATGCGCTCATGGATGGGTTTCGGAAGATGCCCGGGTTTGAAGATAAGGATTAGAAGGTCGGACGGGCTGCGGCGTCGAACATCGTCAGCGGTTTGAGGTGCAGGGCGGCTTCGATTGTGCGCAGGGCTGACGCGGCGGAAGTCGCGTGCCCGCCTTCCACTGTGAGCATGACGGATTCTTTGCTGTATTTGCTCTTCTGTATTGCGTCCGTGACTAACTTCAGGGCTTCGTCGGTAGTTCCGATGCGGATCAGCAGCAATTGCGGCATGTCGCCCACCTGATCGTAGTCCGCTATTTCGCTCGCGAATTCTTTGGCGCGATCCACGTCCGAGTACGCAGGATCGGGTCCTCTGTATTCCATGTCGGTCGATTGTGCGAGCGCGGGATCATAGACGCGATCAATCTGTTCCCCATCCGCAGTGGGCTTTTCCCGGTTGTGAACCATGAATCCGTAGTTGCGAACTTTGAGTCCTGCCTGTAAAACGGCGTTCCAGATGTAGCCCGCGGGCGGCTGGTTGGCTGGTTCAGCCGCAGGTTCTCCGTACTTTCCCAGGCGCACGATGTAGTCAGTGCCGATAGCCGCAGTTGCCCAGCTCAATGCTTCGGCATCACCTCCCCGCACTACATAGAAGATGTGCCTGATTTGCGCGGGTGAAGTGACCGGTGCGTCAAGTCTGTCGTCGCTGTAGGGTGAGTTGGCGATTACTTCCCCGGTGAGTTTCAGCAGCTCTGATTCTTCGGGAACTTTGAGGATCTGCACTGAGTCGCCATGTCCGTTCAGAACTGCGAGGCGGGCTTCGGCCAAGGTATTGAGAGCGGTTGGATATTTGCCGGTCGGAAGGAAGCCTGCCACGCGGATCAATTCACCGCCGATGTCGATCACCGCGACGGTATTGCCATCCGAACAGGCTGCATAGACTGTTTTGCGATCGGTGCTCAAAGCTAATGCGCTCGGTGTCATACCGAGGGGTTGACGCTGCGTGAGCGCGAGGCTGATGGTCTGGAGCGGTGTGAGATCGCCTGTCTCGCTTGCTGTAAGCGCGTACACGTTGTTCGTATTCGATGCGGCTACGAACATTCGCGCCGGTGTGCCATCTACCCAGAGCAAATCGGTCGGGTGTGGAGCAATGCGGAAGTTCGCGAGCTTTGCGCCGGAACTGGTGTCGTACTGTCCTACTGCTCCGTCGGCCCAGCTGGATACATAGAACGATCTGCCGGAGGGATGGAAGAGGATTCGGTAGGGGCGGCGGCCGGTCTTAATTCGGGAAAGCACTGCGCCAGACTGCGGGTTCATTACGACTACGGTGTCTTTATAGAGGCTGGCGACGTAGAGCAGATGGCCGTCGGGTGCGAGACGTACGTCGCCGACGAAGTCCTGCGGGAGCGCGAAGGTACGCCCTTTGGTGAGCGCGCCACCGGCGAACGTGAATTCGAATACGGCATTGCGCGATGCGCCGCCTACGTAGAGCTTGTCGCCGGCTTTAGTGAGCTCGAGTCCGAGCCAGGCATCGGGCACAGGTGTACGGCTGAGTTCCTTCGACGATGCGAGATCGATTACTGCGATTGCGGGCGGGTCGCCTGCGTTCATCACGAGGAGATATTTGTTATCCGGCGTGACGACGGAGGCCATTGGAAATTTGCCGGTCTGGATTTGCGCGGCCGCGTTGGCGCACAGGACCGCGAGGAATAGCAGTGCACCCCGCATCTACTCCCCCTCGAAGTAGCGGTGGGCGATGGGGAAGCGGCGCCCGACACCGAAGGCCTTGGACGTGACGCGAAGACCAGGTGCTGCCTGCTGGCGCTTGTATTCGTTGCGGTCCACTTTGCGCGCGATGTCTTTCACGAGATCGAGGGAGAGACTCAGGTCGTCGGCGATTTCGGCGGGGCTGCGCATATCTTCCACATAGAGACGCAGGATCGCGTCCAGCGTTTCGTAGGGAGGGAGAGAATCGCTGTCTTTCTGATCGGGGCGGAGTTCGGCGGACGGCGGCTTCGTGAAGACCGACTCCGGAATGGCTTCGTTGTGCCTTCGGTTGGCTACGCGGGAGAGTTCATAGACGAGGGTTTTCGGCACGTCTGAGATTACGGCGAGGCCTCCGCACATATCGCCGTAAAGGGTGCAGTAGCCAACTGCGATCTCGCTCTTGTTGCCGGTGGTGAGGACCATCGCCCCGAACTTGTTGGAGAGTGACATCAGGGTGAGTCCGCGAAGGCGGGCCTGGATGTTTTCCTCCGTTACGTCTGCGCGGCGGCCTTCGAAGACCGGAGCCAGCGTCTTCATCATTTCCTCGTAAGCGGGAGTGATGCTGACGATATCGAACTGAATACCGAGCCGGGCGGCCATGTCGCGAGCGTCGCGGACGCTGTGATCGGAGGAGAACGGGCCGGGCATCGCTACGCCGCGAACATTTTCGGAGCCTACTGCATCCACGGCGATGGCGGCAGTGAGGGATGAGTCGATTCCACCGCTGAGTCCGATGAGAACGCGTGAGAATCCGCACTTGCGGATGTAGTCGCGGGTGCCGATGATGAGGGCTTCGTATACGGCTTCACTTTCATCGGGCAGGCTCGAGTGATCGTCGCCCCGACGGGCCGCTGTTTCGGCGATGATCAGGTCTTCCTCGAATGATTTAGCGATCGCGATGATGTCGCCCCCGGCGTCCATAGCAAAGCTGGAGCCATCAAAGACGATCTGATCGTTGCCGCCGACCTGATTGACTACGATTGCGGGCACGTGATGACGGCGAGTCATCGCACGGAACATTTCGTGACGCAGGGCACGTTTGCCGAGGTGGTAGGGCGACGAGTTGATGCTGATGAGCAGGCTTCCGCCCTGCTGCATGAGCTCGTCGACGGGATCGCGGGGGTAGAGGCGGTGGGACCAGAAGAGCTTGTCATTCCAGGCGTCTTCACAGATGGTGAGAGCCAGATTTTCCGTGCCGTGCGTCCAGACGGATTGCCGCAGGCCGGGGACGAAGTTGCGGCCTTCATCGAATACGTCGTAATTGGGCAGCAGGATTTTCTGCTGGCGAAGCATGACGCGGCCCCCCTCGATGATGGCGGCGGAGTTGGTGGCGCGGCGACCATTGGATTCGGGGCAATGCCCGACGTAACCAGCAATGATGGCAAGGGGAAGATGGCGGGTGGCTTCGGCCAGTTCGCGGACTGCGGCTTCGGAGCGGTCGACGAAGGTGCGCTTCTCGACAAGATCGCGCGGAGGGTAGCCAGTAATGGCGAGTTCCGGGAACACCACGAGTTCCGCGCCGCGTTGGGCGGCCTCGCGAGACATCTCGACGATGCGAGAGAGGTTGCGATCGATGGCGCCAACTGTGGTGTTGATCTGGCCGAGGGCGATGCGCATGAAGTCCTATTTTAGCGTTTGAGAATTCCTTGCCCTGTATCCGGGAATATTTGCCACCCTCGTCAGGCCTTCAATGTCCTTGTTTTACACAAAGTTAGACGTATGTAGTAAGTGGCAGCATTCGTGCTTTAAGACGGCGCGTGTAACGGACATGCGATTTCGTTACCGAATAAAAGTAAGGACAATCATATGAAAAAGACGCTCTACATACTGGCAATTTCGGCAGTGATGACTCTTACTGCCTCGGCGGCGAACTTCTCCGGAACTCTGGTGGACGCAAACTGCAGCGACAGCGCGCACAGCAGGGATGTGCCGCCGAGTTCGCCGAATGCGACGGGAACGCAGACGGACCGGGACAGCGGCTCCCGCAGCACAGATCCGAATCACCATTCGGCGTCGTCTTCCTGTAATGCCACCAGTTCGACTACCAGCTTCGCGCTGATGGCGAACGGTAAGACTTACAAGCTGGACTCGGCTGGCAATACGAAAGCCGCGGCAGCTCTGAAGAACCGCGCAGATCGCGCGACCGATCCGGCAAAGGCGACTTCGGCCCCTGCCGTGAACGCAACGGTCACCGGCACGGAGAGCGGCGGCCAGATCATGGTGGAGACGCTTGAAGTTCAGTAGGACCTGAATTTGCACTGACGTATTCGCACAGTCCGTGGTA
This sequence comes from Acidobacteriota bacterium, assembly GCA_048498815.1. Taxonomy (GTDB): domain Bacteria; phylum Acidobacteriota; class Terriglobia; order Bryobacterales; family Bryobacteraceae; genus BOG-234. The sequence goes on from JBEHXG010000001.1 coordinate 16,856, forward strand.
ACCTCAGGAAGTGACGGGCGCTCGCTTCCTGAGGCTCCTTTCCCTCTGCGTGTTTTGCGCTGCAGCCGCAAGTGTGTCTTTCGCGCAGGAAATACCGACTCCCTCCCAAAACACTGAAGATGCGGTACTTCGCGAATCGCTCGCGAACCGTTATATCCACGATGTGTTGCCGTATTGGCAGAAACGTCTGGCGCTTGGCGACTGGACGATCTACGTGCTGATGGCGCGTCCCACCGACCTGCGGGACAAGACGCTGGGAAATATTCACTGGGACATGGATAAGAAGACCGCGACGATCCACGTGATGGACGCTTCTGCTTATGACATGACGCTGATCCCCATGTTGAAGGACATGGAATTCACGATTGTGCATGAGTTGATCCATCTGGAACTCGCCTCGCTCCCGCGCAGCGATGCAAGCCGCAGCGAAGAGGAGTTTGCAATCAACCACATTGCGGATGCGCTGCTGAAATCCTCATCCGAATCCCGCCCTGCGCTGCCGCGATAAGCCGGGGCCGTGATACCCTCATACTAATAAACGTTTTCTGAGGAGTCTCACTCGTATGTTTCGTTTCCATGCAATTCGTTCGGCCATGTTGTGCCTCGCGGTTGCGCTCGTCGCTTCGGTCACCGCTTCGGCGCAGGTGAAAGTGGGCGTCATCAATGTGCAGAAGGCGCTTTCCGACACGGACGAACTGAAGAAGGCCCAGGCTGACCTGGCGAAGAAGTACCAGCCGCGTCAGGACGAGATGGAAAAGCTGCAGAAGGATCTGGAATCGATCGACGCGCAGCTGAACGGCGGCAAGATCACTCAGGACAAGGCTGCCGAATTGCAAACGACGGGATCGCGCAAGCAGCGTGATCTGCAGAGACTCAACGACGATATGCAGGCGGACGGGGAGCGCGATCGTCAGGCGGTGCTGGCGAAGCTCTCCGAAAAGATGCAGGCGATTATCAACAAGCTGGCCGAAGAGAAGGGGCTCGACCTGATTGTGGAATCGTCACAGATGCTGTACGTGAAGCCGGCGCTCGATCTGACGGCGGACGCTACGGCGGCCTATAACAAAGCGAATCCGGCAAAGTAAACGGAAACGGCCATGGCGGGGTATCTGGATCAATACGGCGCTGGAGAAGAGCGGCGTAACCGGATCATCCTGCGCGCGGCTGTAACGCTTGTCACGGTGGCGATCGCGGGATCGCTGCTGTGGTACCTGTTCCTCAACCATCGTGAAGAAGCTCTCGCCGATAACTTCATTGCGGCGCTGAAGCGAGGCGATACCCATGAAGCCTACCGGCTCTGGGGTTGCTCGGACGCGGCGCCCTGCCGCGGCTATGAATTCGAGAAATTTCTGAGGGACTGGGGGCCTGGCCCGAACGGCCCGGATCTCCAACGCATTGCCCTGACTGACAGCGAGGAGTGTAACAATGCCGCGCTGCTCACCATGCGTGTCAACGCTTCGCGCACGGAATACATCTGGGTGGTGAAGGGTGAGAAACAGCTGGGCTTCGCGCCGATGAACGGCTGCCCACAGCAGATTCCCTATTCGATTATGGCCCACCGTACGCTGGGCAAGTTAAGACAACTACTCCTGAAATAGACTAATAAACGGACCCCTCCCAAACCAATGAGCACGACTACCACTCCCCTCGCTGCCGGCCTTGAAGGCGTTGTTGCCGGCGAATCAGAGATTTGTTATATCGACGGCTATGCCGGTGTACTGAGCTATCGCGGATACAACATCCATACACTGGCCGTTGAAGCCACTTTCGAAGAAGTGATCTGGCTGCTCTGGAAGGGGAATCTTCCGAAACAGGATGAGCTGGACGGTCTGAAGAAGCTGCTGTTTTCGAATTACGGGCTGCCGGCTCCGGTGGTGGATTTCCTGAAGGCCAATCTGAAGGGCCTGCCGATGGATGTGCTGCGCACGGCGGTTTCGATGCTGAGCCTGTCGGATGCCGAAGCGCGGGATATGTCGCCCGAGGCGAATCAGCGCAAGGCAGCGAAGCTGATGTCGCAGACTTCGATGATTGTGGCCGGGTTTGGACGGCTGCGCACGGGGCAGGAATTGCTGGCTCCCGATGCGTCGCTGAGCTTTGCGGGGAACTTTCTGTATTGCCTGACGGGGCGCAAGCCGGACTCGGTGATGGAGCGCGTGTTCGATGTGGCTTTGACGCTGCATGCGGATCATGAGCTGAACGCTTCCACGTTTGCGGCCCGGGTCACGGCGGCGACGCTGTCGGATATCTATTCGTGCGTGACTTCCGGGATTGGCGCTCTGAAGGGACCGCTGCATGGCGGCGCCAACGAAGAAGTGATCAAGATGCTGCTCGAGGTTGGCACGGCGGACAAGGCCGTGGAGCGCGTCCAGGAGATGTTCGCGAAGAAGATCAAGATTCCGGGTTTCGGGCATCGCGTGTATCGCACGGAAGATCCGCGCGCCACGCATCTGCGGAAGATGTCAGAAGATCTCGGGAAGAGCACGGGGCATGAGGATCTGTATCTGATGTCGAGCCGCGTGGAAGAAATGGTGAAGGCGGAGAAGAAGCTGAATCCGAACGTGGATTTCTATTCCGCTTCGACTTACTACTCGCTCGGGATTCCGGTCGATCTGTTTACGCCGGTGTTCGCGGTGAGCCGCATGTCGGGCTGGACCGCGCATGTGCTGGAGCAGTATCACAATAACCGGCTGATCCGGCCGCGCGCCGAGTACAAGGGCAATGCGGATGGCATGCCGTGGATTCCCATGGCCAAGCGCTAACAGTGGACGAGCGGGCTTATTATACAGAGTCGAGGACAACGAAGCCGATTGTGCTGAATTGTCCTTCGTGCCGTACGCAGGATACTTACGATCTGAACTGGATTGTGCAGAAGAAGAAGGATCGGCTACCGGGCGGCGCGGATGAGCGGGATCGGGCGAAGTTCGCCAAGGCGCAGAGTTACATGGTTCTGGCGGATAACCAGGCGGTTTGTAAGAACCTGCGATGCCGGAAACGGTTTGACATTTCCGGTGTGAAGACCATGGCGTTTTTGTAGCCGTGTTTTGCCCCCCGGAGTTGCGTTTGGACGATCCGCTGGTTTGGTCGACCGGACGCGGAACCGATGTCTGGGAGATGTTTGTTGCGTGCCGCGACGGGAATCCGGCTGCTGTCGAGGCGTTGCTTGAAAAAGATCCGTCTCTGGTGCGATCGAGCTACGATCGCGGGACGCCCTTATATTTCGCCGTTCGTGAGAATCGGATTGAGGTGGCGCGCTTGCTGCTGGAGCGCGGCGCCGCACCACTTTCGGGGGAACTGCGGGAGATTGCCCGGGACCGCGGTTATGCGGCCATGTCCCAGCTGCTCGAAGAGATCGTGTCCCGCGCCTACGGCGTTTCTGCTGCCGGCGAGTCTTTAGCGGCTGCTATTCGTGTGCACGATTTGAAGCTCGTGGGGGAGTGGCTGGATCGCTCACCCGGAGATATTAGCGCGGCGGACGCTCGCGGTAATCAACCGATCCACTGGGCTTCGATGACGCGCCAGCCTGCGGTGATCGATGAATTGCTGCGGCGCGGCGCGGATATCAATGCGCGGCGTCCGGATGGGGCGCGTGCGATCCAGCTGGCTGCCGGAGACTATTATTTTCGCGGACGCCTTGAGGTTTCGAAGGAATGGCCGGTGACGCCACGGGCGACGATTGATCATTTGCGGGCATGCCGGGCTGAGGTGGACTTGTGCACGGCCTGTCACATCGGCGATGAGGCGCTGGTGCGGGAGTTGTTGGCGCGCTACGCCGGGTTGGCGAATCGGGTCGATCCTTACGTGACGTATTACCCGTGCTCGGGTACCCCGTTGCGGAATGCCGCCGAGGCCGGGCATATCGCGATTGTGAAGTTGCTGCTGCAGGCGGGGGCGGATCCGAATCTGCCGGAACCGGGGATTGCTCCTCAGGGGCATGCGCTGTATGCGGCGGCAGCAGCGGGGTATCACGAGATTGCGGCGTTGCTGCTGGAGAACGGAGCCAACGCGAATGCGGCGGTGGAAAGTTCGGCGGATGCCCTGAGCCGCGCCATCGACAACAAAGATCAGAAGATGGTGGACCTGCTTTGCTCATACGGGGCTTCGCGGGGCATGCATTTGCTCGCGTACTACGGCGATGTGCGTACGGCAGCGGCGGTGTTTGCGGCCAACCCGAAGCTGGCGGAGGATCCCGATGCGCTGATGAATGCGGCGGGGGAAGCGCAGATTGGATTTGTCCGGCTGATGCTTCGGTATTGTCCGGAATTGCCGAAGCGGTTGACGTTTCCGGGGTGGTCGGTTGGCGGGAAGACCAGGGAGCTGAATGAGTTGCTATTCCGGCACGGAATGAATGCGAGCGCGCCGGACTGGCTGGGGATTACTCCGCTACATCATTTTGCCCGCACAGACGATTGCGGGCAGGCGGAAATGTTTCTGGCGCATGGCGCCGATGTTGAGGCGCAGGATGACCACATGGGTTCTACCCCGCTCGGATGGACTGCGCGATTCGGAAAGATCAAAATGGCGGAGTTGCTGCTGCGGCACGGGGCGAAGGTGAACTCCGGGGAATCCGAGTGGGCTGCGCCGCTCGCGTGGGCGCGCCGCTATGGGCACGATGAGGTCGCCGCGTTGCTTCGGAGGAACGGCGCGAGCTAGTTGCCCGCGCCGATGCCGATGAAGCCGGCCCAGTAGAAGGGGTGGCGCCAGGCCGGATTGCGGAGGAGGTCGAGTTTGGCGGCGCGGAGTGCGCTGGAGATGGTTTGGCCCTGGGCCAGGCCTTTATGGAAACCGGTCATCAACTGCGCGGTGGAACGGGAGTCGACCTTCCAAAGGCTGGCTACAGTGGCTGGGGCCCCGGCGATGAAGAGAGCCCAGGACATGCCGGCTACGCCGATTCCGGAGCCGCTGCCTCTGGCGGTTTCGCAACCGGAAAGGACGACGAGGCGGGCGGACAGGCGGAGATCCATGATCTCGCGGGCTTCGAGATTGCCGTCGTCGTCCGTCGATTTCGAGGCTGTTGTTGATGGCGCGAGGGCCAGCCAGGAGTAGAGTGGGCGGGCATCGTTGTAGACGCCGTGGGCGGCTATGTGGATAACGGAATAGGCGGAGGCATCCGATCTGAGGGCTGCTTCGGTCGCGGCGCGTCCCGAGAGTACTCTGGCGCGTCCGGGATAAAGTTTGCCTACCGCAGCGACTTCGGCGGCGGCTTCGGGGAGGTCGCCCGTGGGATCGCCGAGCGCGAGGACAGACAGGCGCGCGGAGATGGCGCTGGTCGCGGACCGCATGCGATCGAGAACTGTGAGCGAGGGCGCGTAGAAGAACTGCCAGTTTTCCGCGGCAAAGCGGCCGCGGGCGTCCTGCATGGCTTCGAACGGGAGCTGCCAAAGGACTCCGTCCGGGGAAACGATGATCGTGTCGCGCCCGGTCAGATCGGGCTGAACAGGTTTTAGCAGGATGTTATAGAGTTCGGTGGCGAGTGTTGTGAATCCTAGTTCTCGTGCCGCGATTTGATTGCGCCACTTCGTGACGAGCGCCGCGAGTTTTGAGACGTTGGTGTTCAATTTGTGAACTGTCACGACCGGTTTACCTGCGCTTCGCGAGATTACGAACGCATAGGCGAAGCTTTCGCCGATCGAGTAGGCGACGAAAGCGGCGCGATCGTTGGGAAGGATGGCGGCCGCGCGCTCCGGCGTGATGGCTTCGGGATCGGCGCGGCGCAGGGCCAGTTCAGGATGGCCGGCGTAGACGGCGGTACGGAATTGCGAATATTCCTGACGGAGCTGGTCGATCTGTGTGGCGATGACTTTGTTCGCAGCTCCCTGGGTGCTTCGCAGACGGACGTTGAGTTCTGAGAGCCGGGCGAGCAGAGTCTGGTTTCGCGTTGTTTCTTCGGGGGTGAGGAGTCGGGTCATGGCCTGGCGGCCGGAGATGAGGTCGTCGAGCAGAACCCGGCTTTTTGACAGCTCTGAGTAGCGGAATGCGCGGGCAGTCTCTTTGGCGTCCGCTTCGAGATGGATGAGGGACTCATAGCCGTAGCGGGTGTTGTCGTCAAAGTTCGAAGCCACCGATTCGTCGCCGGCGATATCGAGGCGGAGATCTTCGTAGTCGCGGATGGCGGAGAGGTACTCGGCGCGAGCGTTTTCGATTTTGCCTTCGCTTTCATAGATGTTGCCCTGCGCAACGGTGATGCGCATGGTGGTGCGGCGATCTCCGGCGGTGACGGCGAGATCCCGTACGGCGTCGATATTTGCCTGGGCTTCGGCGGGACGATCGTGTTCGAGGCGGGCGGATGCTTCGAAAAGATTGGCCATTGTGAGGGAGCCGATGTCGGCGTTCTTCTTCGCCTCGGCGATGCCCTGGTCGAAGAGCGACAGCGCCTTCTCATACTCGTGGCGATACTGCGCGACGACGCCGAGATTGACGAGAGTGCCGGGGCGAACGTTTTCATCCTGCGCGGTGTGAATGGAGTCGAGGGTTTGGCGGAACCAGCGCTCCGCTTCGTCATAGCGTTCGCGGGTCAGAGCAAGTTCGCCGAGGTTGTTGAGCGTTGATGCGAGGCGAGCGCCGGGGCCCTGCTGACGTTTGAGATCGAGGCTGCGCTGATAATAGCTGGCGGCGGCTTCGTAGTCGAAGGCCTGGCGGGCTGCATTGCCGAGGTTGTTGAGCACTGCTGCCTCGCCGCTCGCACTGTTGAGCTTTTCCGCGATGGCGAGGGCACGCCGCAGGTGATCGATCGCCGCGCGGTTGTTGCCAGCCCAGGTTTCGGCTGAGCCGGCGGCGGAGTAGGCGCGGCCGAGGAGAAGTTCGTCGCCTGAGGCGGCGGCGAGATCGACCGCGCGGGCTGAGGCAGTTACGGCGGCCTCGATTTGTCCGGTGTTGTTGTAGCAGAGAGTGAGAGTGATTGCGGTGATTGCGGCGTCGCGGATTTGGTCGGGAGCGGTTTGCATGGCGAGGGCCTGTGCGATCAGCGGGATAGCTTCGGTATAGGCGACGCGGCGCATGAGTGCATTGCCCAGGGTGGACATCGCGATGGGGGCCGTAATGTTGTCGCCTATTGTTGTCGCAATGGATTGGCTGAGGCGATAAAGGGTTTCGGCTCCGTCTGGATTGGCGCCGTCACGCGCCGTTCCGGCGGAGAGGATCGCGGAGGCGAGCCCGGGGGTCCACAGAGTTCGTTTTGCATCGGCGGCCGCGGATGGAGATGGAGCCGCGGCGATGGATGCCGCGAGCTGCACTTCGTCGGGTGTAGGTTTCGGCGCGGCGGCGTGCAGCAGAAGTGACGCAAGAACGCTGCACAGCGCGGCGCGAAGGGCGCTGGAATTCACGGAAAATCTGTTCTCAGAGATATCAGTGTCATTATCTCCGCTTCCGTTGCAGATTGGCGAGGGGTTCGGGCCTGCGTTGCTACTCTGGAATTGACATGCCATTATCCGATTCGTTTTTTGGAAGTAAGTTCGGCATCACACAGCACGATCTGGAAAGTTATCTTTCTGAAGCGCTTTCGCGTGGCGGCGATTATGCCGATCTTTATTTCGAATACCTCGCTACGAGCTCGATCAGCATTGATGAATCGATCGTGAAGAGCGCCACACAGGGTGTTTCGCTTGGTGTGGGTGTGCGGGTTCTTTCGGGCGAGCGGACGGGGTATGCGTATTCGGATGACCTGAGTCCGGAGAAGATTCGGCATGCGGCACAGGTGGCGGCGCTGATTGCTTCGGGTCCGTCAAAGGTGGAGAAAACGCCGCTTGAGGAAGGGCCCCGGCGAAATTTGTATCCCGTGGTGACGGCGCCGGGCGAGACGGAGTTCCGGATGCGTGTGGCGCTGGCGCAGCGTGCGGATATTGCGGCGCGCGCGTACGATCCACGTGTTTTCCAGGTGCAGGTTTCGTACGCGGATAGTTTGCGGCAGGTGCTGGTGGCGACGAGCGACGGGATGCTGAATTTCGATCGGCAGCCGATGACGCGCATGAGCGTGTTCGTGCTGGCTCGCGATAAGGATGGCGTCCCGCAGCAAGGTCACTCGGGTGGCGGCGGGCGGTATGAGCTCGATTGGTTTGAGACCGAGCGCACGCCGGAGTACTTTGCGAGGGAAGCGGCGCGACAGGCGATTGTGCAGCTGGGTGCGGTGGAGGCTCCGGCGGGTGAGCAGGTGGTGGTGCTGGGTCCGGGATGGCCTGGGGTGCTGCTGCATGAGGCGGTTGGGCATGGATTGGAGGCGGACTTTAATCGCAAAGGCGTCTCGGCGTTTTCGGACCGGATCGGGCAGATGGTGGCGAGTCCGCTGTGCACCGTTGTGGATGACGGGACGATTGGCGGACGGCGCGGTTCGCTCAATGTAGATGATGAGGGCAACCAATCGCAGCGCAATGTGCTGATCGAAAATGGCGTGCTGCGCGGGTATCTGCAGGACAAGCTTTCGAGTCGCGTCACGGGCGCTCACGCTACGGGCAGCGGGCGGCGCGAGAGCTATGAGCATATTCCGATGCCTCGCATGACGAATACGTTCATGCTGGCGGGGGACAGTGCGCCGGAGGACGTGATTAAGTCTGTGCCGCGCGGTTTGTATTGCGCGAATTTTTCGGGTGGGCAGGTGGACATCACGAGCGGGAACTTTGTGTTTTCCGCTGCGGAGAGTTACCTGATTGAGGATGGCAAGCTCACGCGGCCGGTGCGGAATGCGACGCTGATCGGGAATGGCCCGGAGGCAATGAAGTACGTGAGCATGGTGGGGAACGATCTGCAACTGGATCAGGGGATCGGAATTTGCGGTAAGGAAGGGCAGAGTGTGCCGGTGGGTGTGGGGATTCCGACGGTGCGGATCGATCGCATGACGGTTGGGGGCACGGCTTGAGCGCGGGCTGGAGCGATCTGCCGGAAATTGCGCAGTCGGCGATAAGGCAGGCGCTCGAGCGCGGGGCTTCCGACGCCGAGTGCACGATTTCCGAAGGGCAGGAGTTTTCCTGCGGCGTGCGCATGGGCGAGGTTGAGACGCTGAAGGAAGCGGGCTCCCGCGGCGCCGGATTGCGTGTGCTGATTGGCCGGCGGATGGGATCTTCGTATACGTCTGACCTGAGTGCCGACGGTATTTGCAAGATGGTGGCATCGGCGGTCGATCTGGCTCATGTGACTACGGAGGATCCTCATGCGGGGCTGCCTGAGCCTGGCGAACTGGGTTCGATTTCGGTTGATTTGAAGCTGTTCAGCGATGAGGTTGCGGGCCTCGATGCCGCGCTGAAGATTGACTCGGCGAAGCGGGCTGAGAAGGCGGCGCTTTCGTTTGATCCGCGGATTACAAATTCCGAGGGCGGGTCGTTCGATTCGAACATCGGCGGGCGCGTGTTTGCGAATTCCCGCGGGTTTTTGGGTTCGTATCGATCGACGTATTGTTCCGTGTCGGCGGTGCCGGTTGCAACGTATACGAATGCGGCGGGTGAGCGCGCGATGGAGCGCGACTACTGGTTCACGATGGCGCGGAATTTCAGCGGGCTGGAGTCGCCGGAGTCGGTCGGGCGCACTGCGGCGGAGAGGGTGATCCGGCGACTGGGCGCGGTGAAGATGGAGACGCAGAAGGTGCCGGTGATTTTCGAGCCGCGCACGGCGCGTACGCTGCTGGGGAATTTGTTCGATGCGGTGCAGGGCGGTGCGATCTATCGGCAGGCTTCGTTTTTGGCGGGGAAGCTGGGAGAGAAGATTGCGGTTTCGAACTTCACACTGATTGACGACGCGACCATTCCCGGGTTGTTCGGGAGTCAGCCGTTTGACGATGAAGGCGTTCCGTCGCGTGTGACGCCGGTGATCGAGAATGGTGTGCTGAAGAATTACCTGCTGAATACGTATTCTGCCCGCAAGCTGGGGATGAAGACGACCGGCAATGCTTCACGCGGGATTACGGGCAATGCGGGAATCGGACACGGGAATTTCTATGTGCGCCCGGGAGAGAAGACGCCGGAGCAGATTATTGCGGGCGTGAAAAACGGTTTTTATGTGACCGAACTGATCGGCAGTGGTGTCAATACTGTTACGGGCGATTATTCGCGTGGAGCGGTGGGGCTGTGGATTCGCGACGGCGAACTGGCGTTTCCGGTTTCCGAGGTGACGATTGCGAGCACGCTACAGGAGATGTTGACCGGAGTGGCGGAAATCGGCAATGATCTTGAGTTCCGGGGCTCGGTGTCGGCGCCTACGTTGATGATCGGAGAGATGACGCTTGCGGGACGTTAAGATATCGCCGATTGCGTTTGTGTTCGGGATTGGCGCGCTGCTGGTGGCGGGTATTGCGGCGTGGCTGACGTTTGGTCCGAAGCCGGCGCCTCCGCCGGAGCCGGTGCTGACGCAGGAGGCGCGGCAGTATTTGCCGAGTCTGGGGCTTGAGGGCGTGCATATGCAGGCGTCTGAGAGCTATGTGAACCAGAGGGTGGTGGAGATTCTGGGGAGCATTGCGAATCACGGGAATCGGACGGTGAAGCAGGCGCTGGTTACCTGCGTGTTTTACGACTGGAACGGGCAGGTGGTGGCGCGGGAGAACGATTATATTGTGGGGGGCGTGGGGGGATCGGCGGGGTCGCTTGCGCCGGGGGCTTCGAAGGCTTTTCGGCTGGCGTTCGATACGGTGCCGGATTCGTGGACGCAGGCTTTGCCCACGCTGGTGATCCGCGAGATTAAGTTCGAGTAGGATCCTGCGGGAGCATTATTAGCTTATGGCGCTTGTACTTGAGGAACAGTATCTGCCTGCCACCCTTACGTCCGCGCCCATGACCGACGAGGAGTTTGCTGCGTTCTGCGCTGAGCATCCGGATTTGTTTTTTGAGATGACGGCGAACCAGGAACTCGTTGTCATGCCTCCGAATTATTCATCGACATCTGCGCAAGACCACGAGATCGGCCTCCAGCTGGGGAATTGGGCGAAGAATGATGGGCGAGGTATCGTAACGGATTCCTGCGGCGGGTTTGTATTGCCAAATGGAGCCAGGCGGTCTCCCGATGCGGCATGGACTGCCCGCGATAGGCTACGAGCATTGAGCGTGGAGCGCCGGGATCGATACTGGCATCTCTCTCCGGATTTTGTGATTGAGTTGCGATCCACCTGGGATCGGCTGCCCGTGCTGCGCGAGAAGATGCGGGAGTGGATTGAGAATGGTGCAGCGCTGGGGTGGCTGATCGATCCGGAGAATCGAACGGTTGAGATTTATCGGCCGGATGCCGAGGTTTCGATTCTGCAGGGCGACGCGCTGGTTCCCGGCGAAGGACCGGTGGCTGGGTTCGTTTTGGATCCGCGACCTGTCTGGGAACCGTTGGGTTAGCGGGCTTCGAGAATCTGCGCGAGGATTTTGGGGATTTCGAAGATCGCCCGGTTTTTTTGCTTTACAACGCTGGCTTTGAATGCGGTTAGCTGAGCCGGGTCCAGCATTCGCTTTGTCGCGTGGGTGATTTCGCGCTGGAAGTTCTTCAGTGAAATTCCTACACCCTGCTCTTCTACCCACACGGCGTTGAAGCGTTCCTGAGGGAGTGTCCATGCGTTGGTTTCTACGATCACCGGCAAGCCCATTGCGATGGCTTCGCTGATGCTGCCAGGGCCCGGTTTGCCGATGAAGAAATCGGCCAGCTGCATGAAGCGCGGGACTTCGGTGGTGAAGCCTTCGATGTGCATTGGGATGCGGCTGTTAACGGCGCGGAGATCGGACTGAAGCTTTTGGTTCTTGCCGCAGATGGCGATGATTTGCAGGTCAAGATTGCCCGCGTTCAGGCGCTTCGCGATGTCGAGCATCCTCGCTGAGCCTGCGCCTCCGAACATCATCAGCGCAGTCGGGACGTTCGGTTTGAGGCCGAGTGCAGCTCGCCCGGCGGCTACGTCTACTGGCGGGATTTCGTAGTAGCGCGGATTGAGGATCATTCCCGAGACGAGGAAGACGTGCTCGGGCGGGTGCCCGTGATCGAGCGCCTGCTGACGCGCGCGCTCGGTGCCGCAGATGACGTAGTGCGGACCCTGGCGTTCGAGCCAGAAGTGCGGCGGGAAATCGGCCATGTCGGTGAGGATGACGACGTAGGGGACGTTCGGGTGGGCGCGCCTCAGGCCTTCGAACATCGGTCGGTTGAAGTTGGGAACTACGGAGACGACCATGTCGGGCCTGCGCGCGCTCCAGAAGCGTTCAAGCAGACGGATATGGCTGGGGCAGAACAGGCGCATGATGGCATGCATCGGGACGAGGAGTTCTTTGGAGCCGAGCGTCCAGCCGCGGCTCAGCATGAGGTTGTAGATGTCCTGGAGGCGAATGCCGGTGAGCTTGCGGAAGATGTCGGTTTCGTCGAGCAGTTCCTGGAGGTTGACCATTTGCATGTCCCAGGGGCGCTGCTGGCGGCGCGCGATTTCGCAGAGCGCGTTGGCGGCGCTTCGGTGCCCGCCTCCGGCATCGAAGAACATCAGTTCAATGATCTTCACTCCTCACGATTCTTACATGCGGGAAAGGGCTGATGTATTTCGTTCTCATGAAATTGCGCGCGATAACCTTGATTTGGCTGACTGAATGAGGATGCGGGGATTATCGCGACGGGATTGGCTGCGTGCGGCGGCAATGGCCGGGGGTGGACGTGCGCTTGGGCAGGTGTCGGGATCGGCGTCGCGTGGCGTGAGGGCCCAGCCCCGCGGGAAGCCATCGGGTATTCCGTTTCTGGCGCAGTTTACGGATGTGGCTGCGAGCGCGGGGCTGACGCATCCGGTGATTTATGGCGGCACGGATCGCGCGGACTACATCCTGGAAGCTACCGGGTGCGGCGTTGCGTTTTTCGATTACGACAACGACGGATGGCTGGACATTTTTGTGCTCAACGGGAGCAGGCTGGATGCCGGGGCGGTCCCCCCGGGCACTACGAATCGGCTTTATAAGAACAATCGTGACGGCACGTTTACCGATGTGACGGAAAAGGCCGGCCTGGTGCGGCACGGATGGGCGGCCGGCGTGACCATCGGGGATTACAACAACGATGGGCACGAGGATATCTTCATCACGTATTACGGCCAAAACGTGCTCTATCGGAATAACGGCGATGGCACGTTTACCGATGTGACTAAGGCGGCGGGCTTGCTGCATGAGGGCGTGCGGTGGGGTTCGGGGTGTACATTTATCGACTACGACCGCGACGGGCATCTCGATTTGTTTGTGGGGAATTATGTGGACTTCGACGTCGCGAAGGTCGGGCGGCCCGGTGCGAACCGTGGGTGTACCTATCAGACGTTTCCGGTGTTTTGCGGGCCGCGCGGGCTGGTTGCTCCGCGGCAATACATGTATCGCAACAACGGCGATGGCACGTTCCGCGATGCGACGGAGACAGCATTTGGGCTGCTGGAAGGCCGCAACAGCTTTGCGATGACTGCGGTCGCGGCAGACTTCGATAACGATGGCTGGCCGGATATCTTCGTGGCCTGCGATTCCACCCCGAGCTTCTTCTTTCACAACCGGCATAACGGGACGTTCCACGACGACGCTCTGGAGCGCGATATCGCGCTGGCGGAGAACGGTCAGGTGCAGGCGGGCATGGGCGTGGCGGTCGGGGATTTCAACCTGGATGGACATCTCGATTTGTTCAAGACGCATTTTGCCGAGGACACGAGCGAGCTTTATGTGAACGACGGGACCGGCAATTTCGAGCTAGCTACGCTACGCGCGGGCTTAGGGGTAGAGACTCGTTACGTGGGGTGGGGCGCCGGGATCGTCGATCTGGATAACGACGGGTGGCCGGATATTCTCGCGGTGACGGGGAGCCCTTATCCGGGGATTGAGAAGAAGGTGCCGGCTATGGGGGATAAAACGCCGCGCGTGATCTTCCGCAATCTGGGTAACGGGAAGTTTGAGGAGTTGCTGGAAGGCGCCGGGCCTGGCGTGGCCGAACTGCATTCCAGCCGCGGCTGCGCCTTTGGGGATTTCGATAACGACGGCGATATGGATGTGCTCATCATGAACATGAATGAGCCGCCGTCGCTTCTGCGGAACGATCTGCATGTGGACGGGAAGCCGCGGCACTGGATTAAGGTGAAGGTGATCGGAACGAAGTCGAATCGAAGCGGCATCGGGACACGCGTGGTGGCTTCGTATGGCGGGAAAAAGCAGGTTCAGGAGGTGGCGGCGCAGTCGAGTTATTTTTCGGTGAACGACTCGCGGCTGCACTTTGGGCTGGGGTCCGAGAACAAGGTGGACATTTCGGTGCAGTGGCTGGGTGGCGCGCTTGAAGAGTTTAAGGATCTGGAAGTGGACCGGCTGATTACCATCCGGGAGGGCGACGGGATTGTGAAGAGCGAATTGTTCCCGCCAAATCGGTCAAAATAAAAGCATGAGACCAAGGCTGATTTTGCTGGGGATGGCGGTAGCCGCAGTGCTGGGCGGCGCGTCGGCCCATCCTCCGATGGGTAGTGCGTCGAATGGCACGGTCGAAGTCGCGGCCGTTTTTCAGGACGCGGCCGCCGTGAAGCAGTTGACGGGATCCGATTTCACAGAAAGCTTTGCGGTAATCGAAGTAACGGTCACGCCGAGGAACGGGCGGCAGTTCGAAGTGCAACCGGACGATTTCCTGATGCGGGTGGGATCCAGCAGCGACAGCAGCGGCCCCATGGTGGCAGCGCAGATTCTGGGCGCGGGCGGCGGGCTGGTGCTGCATCGCGAGAAGCAGCACGTGGTCGGAACTGATTTGACCACTCCGGGGAATACGGGTGTGACGGAGGTGAAGGGATCGGCGTCGGTGTCGAAGGAAGACATCGCGGCGCTGCAGGGCAAGCTCCTGTCTGCGAAGACGACGAAGGATCCGGTAACCGGTCTACTGTTTTTCCCTATCGGGAAGAAGAAACCTCGCGACCTGGATTTGGTTTACAGCACGCCCGAAGGCAAGCTGCACATCAGCTTTCGCTAGAGTGCGCGCGCCATGTCACGGGGGTGACCGGGTCGATCTGAGTCCACATGATGAAGCCGAGCAGGTAAACGGCGGCGCCCATGTAGAGGACATAGTCCCAGTTGCGGTTGGACTGCTGCAGAACAAAACCGGAGACGGTGCCATAGAGAGCGCCGCCGAGGTTCCCGATCATATTCATGGAGCCGGCGACGGTGCCGGCGTAGCTGCCTGAGATATCCATGACGGCGCCCCAGGCGCAGGGCATTACGAGATCGTTGCAGAAGCTGGAGAGTGCAATGGCGGAGACGACCCAGTAAGGGTCATGCAGCAGTGTGGCGATGACGAGGCACACCGAACCTCCGGCGAAGCCAAAGCAGGCGCACCACTGGCGAGCTTTTTTCACACTGCCACACATACGCGCCAGGGGTTTGGCGAGGAGTCCGGAGGTCATGGAGCCGATGCCGCCCAGCAACAGCGGCAGGGTTTTCAGCAGCGTGCTGCGGGTTACGTCCAGATGGAAGCGCTCGTCGATGAAGGTTGGTTCCCAGGTAATGAGGAAGTACCAGGTGAAGCTGATCGCGAAGTATTGCAGGCAGAGCAGAAGAATGGTCCTGGAGGCAAGCAGATCACGCCACGGGATGCCGGCATGTTTGGCAGGTGGTGGATTGTTTTTGAGCAGGTCGAGTTCGGCCTGATTAACGCCCTTCTTTTCCGCCGGGTTGTCTTTAAACCAAAGACCGAAGGCGACGGTCCAGACAACGCCGAGGCAGCCGAAGCAGGCGAAGGCCATGCGCCAATCCATGTATTTGAAGAGGATGGCCATCAGGATGGGGGTCACGGCGCCTCCCCAGCGGGAGAACATCCAGATAATGCCCTGGGCGCGGACGCGTTCGGACTGCGGCAACCAGATAGAGAAGGCGCGGGCGATGTTGGGGTAGCAGCCGGCCTCGCCGGCGCCGAAGAGGAACTGGGTGATCCAGAGCGAAATGAAATTCCACGCGCGGCCGGTGGCGACAGTGAAGGCCGACCACCAGAGGACAATGCGGAGCAGAACGTTGCGCGGGCCCATCCGGTCACCCATGTAGCCGCTGGGGATTTCAAAGAGGGCATAGGCCACGGCGAAGGCGGAAAAGACGTAGCCGATCTGCTGATCTGTAAGGTGAAGCGACGCGGCGACCTGCTTGCGGGAGTTTGAAAGCGCCACGCGATCGATATAGGTCACCATGGAGATGGCGACGGCGAAGGCGACTACGCCATGGCGAACACCGCTGGGGCGTTGGTCGGGGGCGGAGGGCTTTTGCGACTGGGACGTTGCGCGTGGCGTGTTGGATGCCATAGTCTTGCATCATATACGAGTTCCTGTGCTGACGGAATTTGAGGCGATGGAGAGCAACCTGCGGCAGTCGTTTCGCGCGCTGGCCGCAGAGCGTTCCAGGGGGCGGGTAACGGAGCTGCCAGGCGTCACTATTGCGTCGCTGGGCGTGGCTTTTCAGATGTTTAACGCGGCTTTTTTAAGTCGTCCGGTCGAGACGGTGGCGGAGTTGCGGGGGCGATTGATTGCGGCCGAGGATTTCTTTGCGGGTCGCGGGCACGCGTGGTCATTCTGGATCGGCGAGGAGTGGCTGGCGCGGCCGGTGCGTCGGGGGCTGGTGGATGCGTGCGAGACCTTTGGATTGCGGGCGGTGGCGGAGATGACCGGAATGTCGGCGCATGGATTGAAGGAGGCGCGCCGGACGGCTCCTGCGCTGGAGATTCGGCGGGTGGATTCGCCGGCGGAGATGGAGGAATTCCGCGCGGTCGGTTCGGTTTGTTTTCACGTGCCGCCAGTTTGGTTTGCGGAGGTGTTCGACGATGCGATGTTGCGGAGGGAGTTTGCGTGCTGGGTGGGGTATCGCGGAGGTGCAGCGGTGGCTACGGCGGCTACTGTGATTTCGGAGGAGGCCGTTGGCGTTTATAACGTGGCGACGGTGCCGGAGGCGCGCGGGCGTGGGTTTGCGGAGGCGATCACGCGGCACGCTGTTGCGCAGGCCATGGGCGAGACGGCCCTGCAGCGTGTGATTTTGCAATCGACTTCGCAGGGGGAGCGCCTGTATCGCCGTCTCGGGTTTCGGGACGCGTCGGCGGTAGTGGTTTTTAATTCGACCCGATAGGAAATTGCCATGGCACTACGCGCCACGCTCGTCTATCTGTCGCGCCATAAGGGATTGCGGCGATGGGTGGAGCATTCCCGGATCGCGGGGCGACTGTCGTCTCGATTCGTCGCCGGCAAAGCGCTTGAGGACGCGCTTCGGGTGTGCAGCGGGATCCATGAACAGGGGATTACGGCGACGATCGATTACCTGGGAGAAAACGTCACTACTCTGGAGGAGGCGGCGGCGTGCCGGGAAGTTTGCCTGGCCGGGTTGAATGCTCTGTATCAGGCTGGACTGGAGCCAAATGTTTCGCTGAAGCTGACCCAGTTCGGAATCGATCTGGATGAGAGCGCATGCGAAGCGAATGTGTCGGTGCTGGTGGAGCGCGCTGCTGCGATCGGTGGGTTTGTTCGGGTGGATATGGAGGGCAGCGCCTATACCGAGCGAACGCTGGCGCTGGTGCGGCGCGTGCATTCGCGCTACGGGGCGTGCGGCGTCGTTCTGCAGGCTTATCTGCATCGAAGCGGAAACGATTTGAACGCGCTGGTGCGGGAGGGAATTCGGGTTCGCCTGTGTAAGGGCGCCTATCTGGAACCGCCGGAGATCGCGTTTGCGGAGAAGGCGGATGTGGATCGACATTATATTGGGCTGGCGCATCATCTGCTGGGCGCGGCGGCCGAGGGAAGGGGTTACTATCCGGCGATCGCCACGCACGATGAGCGGATTGTGGATCGTATTGAGAGATTTGTAACAACTAATGGCATCCCGCACGAAGCGTTCGAGTTTCAAATGCTTTACGGCGTGCGACGCGACCTGCAGCGGAGGCTCGTGGAAGATGAGTACCGTATTCGGCTTTATGTGCCGTTTGGCGAGGCCTGGTATCCGTACTTCATGCGAAGACTTGCCGAGCGGCCCGCGAATCTGCTGTTCCTGATTCGTAATTTGTTTTGACGGCTCAGGCTTCCCGCGCTTTCAGATAAGCGGCTACGGCGTCGGCCAGGGGCGGCATGGGCTCGATACCGCACTCGCGCATGCGGGCATTATCCAGCGCTGAAAATTTCGGACGGCGCGCCGCGGTGCGGTATTCGCGTTCGTTCGTGGGCTTAAGGTCGGCCTCAATACCGGCTTTTTCAAAGATGAGGCGCGCGTAGTCGAACCAGGAGATGGGCTGGCCGCCGCCGATGTGGAAGACGCCATCGAGATTGCGCTGCAGCAGGTCGACCGAACGACTCGCGAGGAGCGGTGCGTAGGTAGGGGACGCGACATGGTCTTCGACGACCCGGATGGGCTTGCCTTCGCGCGCGAGGCGCAACATCAGCTCGGGGAAGTTTCCGCGCGCCGTGCGGAGCGCGCCCGGCCCAAAGACCCCGGAGGTTCGGACGATGATGGGGCGGTCAAGATAGGCCTGAGCGTAGAGTTCGCCAGCGAGCTTGGAGACGGCATACGCACCGAGGGGACGGACGGGATCGGCTTCCGCGTAGGAGCGGCCGGCGGTTCCATCGAAAACGTAGTCGGTGGAGAAATGCACGAGGCGCGCGTCATTCTGGCGGCAGGCGAGGGCGATATTTCGAACGGCGAGTCCGTTGGCCTGCATGGCTGCGAGCGGCTCGCGCTCAGCAACATCCACCTGATTGTAGGCCGCCGCGTTGAAGACGGTTGCAGCATCGAATTCGGCGAGCGCTCGTTCGACCTGTTCGCCATCCGAGATATCGATCCGGGCGCGTTCATACCCACGGACTTCGTAGCCGCGCCGGGACAGTTCCGCGCAGAGTTCGACGCCAAGCTGACCGGAGGCGCCGAAGACGATCACTCTTTTTCTATTCATTCGGGTGAGTTTACCAGTGAATTATATGGAAGACGGAGGAGATCAGCACAGCTGCAGCCAGGAAAAGCAGGATTCCGGCCCATGCCGCCCAGGAGACTTTGGCGAGCGGGCGACGGGGCGTTACGGGCGGATCGTTTTCAGGCTCCCGGGCGGCAGGCTGATGTTCGCCGCGCATTGCGGCAACATTCTCGCGATGTGCTACGATTTCCGTCCACTGACGCCGGCCTTCGCGGTCAGCGATGACGATGGTGCCGGAGTTTTCGCCGCTGGTGGATTCCAGCAGGCGTGTGCGCAACGGCTCGGGAACGTCCTGCACGGAGCGAAAGACGCCGTCGACGCAATCTGTGCCGATCAGGATAGTGGATGTCTTGAGGATGCCGGTAATCTTGCGCGCGATTTGAATGCCGCAATCGGGGCAGGAGGCGAGAGGCGCGTCGAACTCAGATTGGCAATTGGGACAGGTCACTGCGCTGTTCTCAGTTGGCTCCGGGGCGGACGGCGCTGAGGTTCTGGGAGCCGAAATGGGCGAGAGTGACCTGAATGAATCCAAGGGCGGCTTTGGAAAGTGCTTTGTCTTTGCGGTAAATAAGACCGAGTTTGCGGACCAGGGGTTCGGGCGCAAGCGGGATAGCCTTGAGCTCGCCTGCCGCCACTTCGGCCTCGACCGTGGCGCCGGAGAGGAAAGCGATCCCGAGTCCGGCCATGACGAATCGTTTCATGGTTTCGGTGGAATCCAGCTCCATGGAAACCTGGAGTTCGTCTTCGACGCGTTCGAACCAGGAGTTCAGGCGGGTGCGGGTGATGCCGGATTGCGGCAGCAGGAGTGAATAAGGCAGGATATCCTCGCAGGCCACGTTTGCGGCGGAGGCGAGCGGGTGGTTCGCCGGTACGACGCAGCGGATTTCATCGCGGTAGATATCGACGATCTGAACGCGCTTTTCCGCAACGGGGAGCTGCGTGAGGCCGAAGTCGGCCACATTTTCCATGACGGCCTCGACGACGCGGGAACCGTAGGAACGGTTCACCTGGAGTTGTACGCCGGGGAACTGAGCTTTGTACTCGGCGAAAACGCCCGGCAGGATGTAGATGCAGGTGGCTTCGTTGGCCGCGATAACCAGTTCGCCGCGCGGCGTGGACTCGAGTTCGTTGAGGGCGTTCTGGGCCTGGCGGCGGATATCCATTACCTGCTCGGCATACTGAGCAAAGAGTTTGCCGGCGGTTGTCAGTGAGATACGGCTGCCGAAGCGCTCGAAGAGTTCGCATTTCAGCTCGTGTTCGAGCTGGCGAATCTGCGCGCTGATGGCGGGCTGAGTTCGATAGCAGGTCTGCGCCGCTTTCGAGAAGCTCTTCAGCCGGACGATTTCGAGAAATGTGTGGATCTGGTCGAAATCCATGCGCAGGGTCGCTACAGCCGTGCGGAACGCGGATTTCCGTGTCCGATTTTCGGGTGTGTATGCATTTTAGCAATACTGCGTGGGTGCGGTGGCAAATTCAGAACTGCAGGTGGTTGGCAGGCGGAGACCAGTTGAGGCCGAGGGAAATTCGAAGATCGTGCTGCAGGAGAGGCGAGCCGACGAGCTGATAACGGCGGTAATCGACCGTGAGGTTGCTGGTTACACCCCGGTGAAGCTGACGGGAAGTGCTGAAAGAGAACGTATCGCTCGAATAAGAACCGACCGAACTGGTGGAGGCGGAAGTCAGGGTGGATCGCGTGGCGCTTCCATAGATCGGGACCCGGCGGAACAGACGCATGGCAAAGCCGGCGGATATGCTCTCCTGCGCGGACGTAAAGAGAACGCCGTTGCCCGGGGATTGGCCGCGCGCGTAAGACAGCGTAGCCGTACGATTTCGGTGGAAGTCGTGAACGAGTTCCGCGGAGATATCGGAAATCCAGCGATGAGAATAGGAATCGATCACCGCATTCCGCTGACCAAGAAATATTGCGATTTCAGGCGGAAGGGGGACGACCGCGAGCCCCAGAGTTTCCAGGTGTGAAGCTCCCAAGCGTGTGCGCAACTGGGTGGCGCCGGTCAGGGCATAGGAATAAATCGCGCCGAAACCCTGTGAGTCGGTATGAGAAACGTCGTGCGAGAAGCGGTAATCGGTGTAGGAGTAAAAGGCACCGACCGTCGCTTTGCGAGTCATGCGATAGTTCAGGTCGCCGCCCGCCTGGTAGCCGCGTGAGCCAGTGAATCCGGCGCCGGTATGGCCAATGATGAAGTAGCCGGAGCTGATCTGCCAGGAAAGGCGGTGAGTCTGGTGGAAGGTCAGGCTGGCGGTGGAGTTGGATTGCCGCGTGGTGTCGCCGGGAAGTTCGACGTTGGGGCTGGTGGCGAGGTTGATATTGGCGACGGAACTACCAGGGGTAAGCGTCGGGTTTTCCAGCGAATAGTTCTGCGAAAGCAACTGAACACTTTGTACGAGCTGAAGGGAGATGCGTCGCGTGACTATGTGGGCGAAATCGAGGTTCAGCGAGTTGTTCATCCCGGAAAGTCCGCCCGATGTGTAGTCCGAGTAGTTGCCCACGTAGCTGACGCCGAGCTGGTCCCTCTTCCAGATGTGGCGGCCTGTCAGGCCCCAGGTGAGGGTGCGTCCGTTGGTGGTGATCGAGGGGTAGGTTCCGTTTGCCGCGGCGACGCCGTTGGCCTGACCCCGGTCCTGCGAGAACATGAAGCCAACGGAGGCCTGCCAGCTCAGTTGCTGGTTATTCATGGGGCGGGCGAGAGTGTAGCTTCGGGTCAGAACTGCCGGACCGGTATAGCCGGCGCCGTCCGGTGTGTTCGCGTTGGTGGCTGCGATGGAGCCTGGCAATGCACCATTTTGAGTCTTTGTGGCCGGTGGTTTGTCGGGATCGGCCGGGTTTTCGCGATCCGTGAGGCGGTTATCGTCGTCAGCGTCGTCGGAGCTTTTGTCGGAATTCTTCGAGTAGGGTTTGAGTGGGTCAATCTGGTCGAGCGCGCGGTCCATCTGCTCAGCAGGGGTTAGTTCGAGGCCGGTTTTGGGGTCCTTCGGCTGCGCGGTTGGTTTCGTTGCCGGGGCGGGTTGGGGAGTTGTTCCGTCGTCCTGTGTCTGGGCCTGTGAGTCCGGTGGAAGTCCGCCGGGTTGTGGCTGCTGCGCCCAGGCGGTGGCGCACACGAGCACACAGATAGCGAGGCGGCCGCCGATACGGGTCACATCTAAAAGTCTGACGTTGCGCGGAGGGTATGTCAAGGCGGTCGGGTAACATCCGGTTATGAAGTTCCATACCGAGTACCTTACGTTCCACACGGCAAAACACCGGGAGTACATCAATATGACGCGACAGGTGGAAGCGGCGCTGAAGAAGAGCGGAATCCGCGACGGAATGATTCTGGTTTCCGCAATGCACATTACGGCAGGCGTTTACGTGAACGATGCGGAGTCGGGGTTGATTGAGGATATCGATGCGTGGCTGGAGGGGCTGGCTCCGTTTAAGTCAGATTACAAACATCACCAGACGGGTGAGGATAACGGCGATTCTCACCTGAAGAGCCTGATTATTCATCATGAAGTGATCGTGCCGGTGACGGGAGGCAAACTCGATTTCGGTCCGTGGCAACAGGTTTACTATGCGGAGTTCGACGGTCGACGGCCGAAGCGGGTGATTGTAAAGGTGATGGGCGAGTAGTCGCCACGTGGAACATTTTCGAACGGGAGGCGTCTGACTGGTTATGCAAAACCGTGCCTTTGCGGCTCTGATTCTTTGCGCGGCGCTTGCGCCCGGCGCGGAGTTACCGGTGCGAAGCGTCGTGCTTTATAAGCACGGCGTCGGGTATTTTGAGCGGTCGGGTCCGCTGGCGGCGGGGGAATCGGCGCGGCTGGATTTCGATGCGGCTTCGATGAACGATGTACTGAAGTCGCTGACGGTCAACGACCAGGGCGGGAAGGTTACAGGGTTGCGTTACGACTCGAGCATTCCGCTGGATCAGAAACTGAATGAGTTTCCGTTTCGTATTGAGGAGGGGCAGGCGCTGGCGGGGGTGATCGACCAGCTGAAGGGCGCGCGGCTGGAGATTGAATTCGGACCGCAGAAGGTTGCGGGGAGTATTGTTTCGGCGCGGCTGATTCCGGCAGATCGGGATCACGCTGAGCGCGAGCAGTTGACGCTGCTGACGGATTCCGGCGATTTGCGCAATGTGGATTTGAGCGCGGCGACCGCGATGCGCTTCAGCGATGTAAACCTGCAGATGCAGTTTAAGGATTATCTGGCAGCGCTGACGAGTTCGCGTTCGAAGGACAAGCGCAGCGTTTATATCGATTCAACCGATGCAAAGTCGCGTGAAGTGCAGGCGAATTACATCATGCCAATGCCGGCGTGGAAGTCGAGTTACCGGCTGCTGCTGGATGATAAGGGCGGTTCGGGGACGCTGGAGGGCTGGGCGATTGTGGATAACACGACCGGCGAGGACTGGACGAATGTGAAGATTGCGCTGGTTTCGGGAAAGCCGATTTCGTTCGTCAGTCAGTTATATGCGCCGAAGTACATCGAGCGAAAGGGCGCAGAACTGGCAGAAGATGCTGCGCTTGCGCCTACGGTGTATTCGGGAGCGGTTTCGGAGATGGCTGTGAAGGCGGCGCCGGCGAATCGCCTGGCGGTCGGATCGGGAGGACGAGGCGGAGGCGTGGGTGGGACGCTCGGTGCAATCAGCGGCGTGGTTGGGGGAATACCGGGTGCGGCGCCGCCGCCATCCGCCGCGAAGCCTTATGCCGCAACGGCAAGCGCGAGCACTGTGGCAGAGTCGGGGCCGGCGGAAGAAATCGCCGACTTGTTCCAGTATTCGATCCGCAACCCGGTCACGGTGAAGAAGAATGAATCGGCGATGCTGCCATTCCTGCAGCAGAAGATCGCGACGCGCAAACTCATCATCTATTCGGACGCGGGACGTCCCAATCCACTGAGTGCCGCAGAGTTGACGAACGACACGGGGCAGACTCTTGACGGTGGTCCAATCACCGTATTCGATGCGGGCGCCTATGCCGGGGAAGCACTGGTGGAAACACTGAAGGCAAAGGACAAGCGCTTCATCAGTTATGGCGTGGATCTGGGGACGCGCATTTCCACGTCACTGGATTCCCGTAATGACAATATTCGTACCGTTCATCTGCATCACGGAATCCTCTACACGAGCAGTGCGGTGATCACAAAGAAGACGTACACGGTCCACAATACGGATGCGCGGGCGAAAACGCTTATCATCGAGCATCCCTTGCGGCCGAACTACCGCTTGATCGATACGGCGAAGCCCTTTGAAACGACTCGCGATGTTTACCGGTTTGAGGTTGCTGTGCCAGCCTCCGGGAATGTGGCGTTCCCGGTTACGGAGGAGAATGTTTATGACCAGCAGGTACAGGTTTCTTCGCTGAATCCGGATCAGCTGGTTGTCTACGAGCGCAATCAGAATATTTCCGATGCCGGTCGGAGCCAGCTTCAGGACATCGCGAATCTGAAAACACGGATCGTTGCGAACGATGCCGAACGTTCGCGGGTGACTGTCGAGATCGATTCGACTACTCGCGACGAGCAGCGCAATCGGGAGAATATTTCGAGCCTGACTCAGGTCGCCGGGCAGCAGCAGGTAGTGCAGGAATACGCACGCAAGCTCACCGAACAGGAACTGTCAATTGCGAAATTGCGGGATCGGCAGAAGGAACTCGATCAGCAGAAGGCCGGTCTGCAGCTGGAGCTGGAGCGCCTGATTAGCCGGCTCGACTTCTGATAGGCTGGCAGTCATGCGATTTCGCGTGCTGCCTCTTGCCTTCCTGGCTTTTTCCGGACTGCTCTCGGCTCAGTCGTCTCCGGACTGGACTGAACCGTTTCCACCGCACAAGATTGCGGACAACCTCTACTACGTCGGCAGCAAGGGGCTGGCCTCGTATCTGGTGACTACACCCGCGGGCAACATTCTGATCAACAGCAGTCTGGAGAGTTCTCCGGCGCTGATTCAGGCTTCGGTGGAGAAACTGGGCTTTAAGTACAGCGATACGAAAATCCTGTTGATCAGCCATGCGCACTGGGACCACGATGCGGGCAGTTCGGCGATCGTGAAGCAGACTGGCGCGCAGTACATGGTGATGGACGCGGATGTCCCGGTTGTGGAGAGCGGCGGCGCCGAGGATTTTCAGTATGGGAATGTTGCGTCGAATCGTTATCCGGCGACGAAGGTGGCGCGGGTGCTGCACGATGGCGATAAGGTGGCGCTGGGAGGAATGACGCTGACTGCGCATAAGACTCCCGGGCATACGCGCGGCTGCACTACGTGGACTTTTAAGGCTACCGACGGCGGGAAGAGTTATGACGTGGTGATCATCGGGAGTCCGAACGTGAACGCCGGGTACAAGCTGGTGAACAATATGGCTTATCCGCAGATCGCGGCGGATTTTGCGCGGACGTTTCAGGTGCTGAAGTCGCTGCCGTGCGATATCTTTCTGGGTGCGCACGGAGATTACTACGGCATGCTTGCGAAGTATCCGAAGCTGAAGCCGGGTGCCGCGAATCCGTTTATCGACCCGGCGGGATACAAGGCCTATGTGCAGGAGCGCGAACAGGCGTTCCAGCGGGAACTAGGCAAACAATCGGGCAATTAGCGTCGCGTTTTTAGTCGCGGCGTTTCAGCGTCGGCCGGTCATCGGAGTCGGCCTTTGGCGCCTGCTCCTGGCCGTTGTCGTCGATTGTGCTGTTCGGGTTGCGGCGGAGGGTGGGCTTGTTGGCATCCTTCGGATCGCTGCTGGCAGGGCCGGATTTGCGGCCGTGCATACCCATCACGCGCGCCTTCACGTCGTTGAACTCACTGGTGCTGACGACGTATTCCGGGCGGTCCTTGAGCTGCGTGGCGATGTTGTTCTGCGCGGATTTGATGCGGTCCGCGGTTGGCGGATGCGAAGAGAAGAGTTTTGACATCGAGCCGGGCTTACGCTTTTCCTGCGACTGGACTTTCTCGAAGAAGTCGACAAAGGAGTTCGGGTCGTAGCCGGTTTTGTACATGTATTGCAGGCCGAGCATGTCGGCTTCGGCCTCGTCACCGCGTGAGAATTTGAGGAAGCCGACGGGAACGGCGATGCTCATGCCCTGGCGGATCGCGTAGCCTGTCCAGCCGCCCAGCAGAATCATCATGGGGATGCTGGCGTAGTTGACAATGTCGCCTTTGGTCTGCTGCTTCATGCCGTGGCGAGCGGCGACGTGCGCGATCTCATGCGCCATGACCCCGGCCATTTCGGCTTCGTTATCGGCAGCGTTGATGACGCCGGTGTTGACGAAGAAAAAGCCGCCGGGGAGCGCGAAAGCGTTAATCTCCTCAGAATCGATCACTTTGATGGTGAACGGGACCTTGGCGTCCGAATTTCGGACGATGTTTTGTCCTACGCGGTTCACGTATTCGGCGACGATGGGATCGTCAACGATCTTGGCCTGGCGCTCGACTTCCTGGGCAATCTGCTTGCCCACCGCGATTTCGTGTTCAATCGAGTAGAAGTTGGGGCTGGTGAGGGTGCCTTTGCCGACGTCGCGGTTGCCGATTTCGTCGGGGTTCTTTTTCTTGTCGGCGCCGAAGACCGGTGCGACGAACAGGGACGGTAGCAGCATGGCCGTTACCGCCAGCATGGCCGTCCTCTGACGGGAAATCTCCGACCGGAAAAAGAAACTCATGTTAAGGCCGTCTCCTGCTTACCCACAATTATAGCGGGGAATCCTGATATCCATACGTCACGGGTGGATACCCGGTTTCACACCCGAATGCAGACTTTGCCAAAGTGCCGGCCGCCGGCGAGATAGTCG
Organism: Acidobacteriota bacterium; assembly: GCA_048498815.1. GTDB lineage: Bacteria > Acidobacteriota > Terriglobia > Bryobacterales > Bryobacteraceae > BOG-234. The sequence continues at coordinate 43,470 of JBEHXG010000001.1, forward strand.
TAGGCCTTGGGGATTTCGCTGAATTCAAACGTGCGGTCGATCACGGGGCGAAGGGATTCCGCCGCGACGGCCTGGTTCATGGCTTCAAACATGGCCCTTGAACCAACGTATATGCCCTGCAGTTTCACCTGTTTGACGAAGATGAAGCGGGGGTCGATTTCCCCTCCGCCGGAGAGAACTCCGATCAGGGCGATGTGACCGCCGCGGCGGACAGCCTTGAGTGAAACCGGCAGGGTACCGGCGCCGCCGACCTCGATTACGTGATCTACGCCGGCGCCGCTGGTGAAGTCACGGGCGGCGCGGTCCCAATCCGGGTTCGTTTTGTAATTGACGACCATGTCGGCTCCGAGGGTGCGGAGCTTTTCTATTTTGTGGTCGCTGCCGGTAGTAGCGAGGACACGGGCGCCAGCCATTTTGGCGAACTGCAGGGCGAAAACGGAGACGCCACCGGAACCCTGGACGAGAACGGACTGGCCGGGCCGGAGGTTGCCGGAATCGAAAAGGGAGTGCCAGGCGGTGACGGCGGCGCAGGGAAGCGCAGCGGCTTCTTCGAAGCTCAGATGCCCGGGAATTTTAACGAGGCCATCGGCGGCGAGGCAAATCTGCTCGGTCAGCATCCCATCGATGGCTCCGCCGAGGGCGCTCGAGGCCTTTGCATCGTCGGGTTCACCATCGAGCCAGGTCTGCATGAAGATACCGGCGACGCGGTCGCCCGGCTTGAGGCGGCTAACACCCTGCCCGACGGCGACTACTTCGCCTGCCCCGTCGGAAAGCGGCGTGAGCGGAGTTTTCACGGCGCGTCCATAGGCCCCTTTCGAGACGACGAGATCGCGGTAGTTGAGCGAGCAGGCGCGAACCCGGACGAGGGCCTGTCCAGGGCCGGGCTCCGGAGCCGGAACCTCAACACATTCAAGGTTTTCAAGGCCGAAGCCGCGCAGGAAACGCCAGGTTTTCATGATTCCCGATGATATACTGGACTTTTCCATCCCTCCAAAAGTAGCCATGCCGTCACTTAAGACAATTCACCCTAATACCACCGGCGAGAAGAAGATTTATCTGCTCAAGCCGCGGGGCTTTTGCGCGGGTGTGGTGCGGGCGATTGACGTGGTGAAAATAGCTCTTGATCTCTATGGCGCGCCGATTTATGTGCGTAAGGAGATCGTTCACAACAAACACGTAGTGGATGAGCTGCGCGAGATGGGCGCGATTTTCGTGGAAGAGCTTTCTGAGGTTCCGCCGGGCGGCAGGGCGATTTTCAGCGCGCACGGCGTGTCGCCGGCAGTCCGGGCGGAGGGTAAGGCGCGGCAGCTCGCGATTATCGACGCGACGTGTCCGCTGGTCACGAAGGTTCATCTGGAGGCGGTGAAGTTCGCCAAGGAAGGAAATACGATCGTCCTGATTGGCCACAAGAATCACGATGAGGTGATTGGCACGCTGGGTGAGGCGCCTTCGAAGATGATTCTGGTTGAGTCGGTGGAAGACGTGGATGCGCTGGATCTGCCCGATCCGACGCGGGTGGCTTATCTCACGCAGACGACCCTGAGTCTGGACGAAACGCGGGACATCATGGCGCGTCTGAAGGAACGATTCCCGCTGATTCGCGGACCGAAATCCCAGGACATCTGTTATGCCACAGAGAACCGCCAGATGGCGGTGAAGGGTGTGGCGCAGTTCTGCGATCTGCTGCTGGTGGTGGGCTCGGCGAACAGCTCGAATTCAAAGCGCCTGGTGGAAGTAGGCCAGAATTATGCTGTGAATTCGTATCTGGTGAACGATTGGTCTGAAGTGAATCCGGCGTGGCTGGAGGGCGTGAAGAGCGTGGGTGTCACAGCGGGCGCCTCGGCTCCGGAGCATTTGGTGGAAGAGATTGTGGCCGCGCTGGGGGCGCAGGGCTACGGGAGTATGGAAGAAGTGGAGATGGTGGAGGAGGATGTTCGCTTCTCGCTGCCTCCGGAACTGAACAATCCTCCGCAGCTTCTCAGCATTGCAAGATAACGCGGGCAAGATGACGACGCTTACAAGCCAGGCGAACGCACGTATTCTGGCAGCCACGCGGCAGAGCATGGAGCGCGCAGCGGAGAAGTTTCTTTCTCTTCAGCAGGCGGAGGGTTACTGGTGTGCGCTGCTTACGGCCGACACCACGCTTGAGTCCGACTACATTCTGTTTCAGCTGTGGCTGAATCCGCCGGCTCCGAATGGGCGGTGGAATCCGCCGAGTGCGGGGAAGGTGCAGCGGGCGGCGGAGCGGATTCTTTCGCAGCAGAATGCGGACGGCGGTTTTGCGATTTATGCGAAGGGGCCGAGCGAGATCAGCGCCAGCGTTAAGGCATACTTTGCGCTGAAGCTGGCGTCGATTGGCGTGCCTGCGCTGAAGATCACGGACCGGCTGACAGCACTCCGGGAGCGCATTCTCGCGCTGGGCGGTATTCAGGCCGCGAACAGCTATACCAAGGTCAACCTGAGCCTGTTCGGTTTGTATCCGCGTGAGGGTGTGCCGAGCATACCGCCGGAGATTCTGCTGCTGCCAGGTAACACGATTTACCAGATGTCGTCGTGGTCCCGGGCGATTATTGTGTCGCTGGCAATTGTGCATGCGCACGATCCCAAGAGGCCGGTCCCCAAAGGTTTCAATCTGGATGAAATTTTCGTGCCGGGGAAGTCAGCTCGGTTCGAGAAAAGCGACCCGTGGCTAAGCTGGCGGACCACTTTCATCCATTCCGACCGGATTCTGAAGCTTTGGGAGCGGTATGGGTTTGCGCGCATTCGGCGCGACGCGATTCGCAAGTGCGAGCGGTGGATGCTGGAGCGGATGAAGTACTCCGAAGGGCTAGGGGCAATCTATCCGCCGATGCAGTACTCGGTTATGGCGCTGGATGTTCTGGGCTATCCAAAGGATCATCCGCTGCGCGTTGAGGCGATCCGTCAGTTCGACCGGCTGATGACCGACGACGGTAAGACGCTGTTCTTCCAGCCGTGCTTTTCACCGGTTTGGGATACGGCGATCGGCGCGTATGCGCTGGGTGAGGCGGGAGCGAAAGATTCGGCGGCGATGCAGCGCGCGGCTGACTGGCTGCAGGCGCGGGAAATTCGGCGCAAGGGCGACTGGTCGGTGAAGCGTCCGGATACGGAGCCTTCGGGTTGGGCGTTTGAGTTTCAGAACGACTGGTATCCGGATATCGACGATACGGCGATGGTTCTGCTGGCGATGCAGTATCTGCCGGCAGGCGACCGGGGGGCGCAGGAGGCTACGCGGCGTCGTGCGATCGACTGGCTGCTGGCGATGCAGTCGAAGGATGGCGGTTGGGCGGCGTTTGATGTGGACAATACGTGGGAGATTCTGAAACACGTTCCGTTTGCCGATCACAACGCGATGCTCGATCCCACATGCGCCGATATCACGGGGCGTGCGCTGGAGGCGCTCGCGGCGAATGGGTTCGATCGATCGCATCCGGCTTGCCAGAGGGCGATTGAGTATTTGATTCGCACGCAGGAAGCGGATGGCAGCTGGTATGGGCGGTGGGGCGTGGCGTATCTTTACGGCACGTGCTTTGCGCTGCGCGGGCTGCGGGCGATGAACGAAGACGATCACGAGCCGCATATTCAGCGTGCGAATGAATGGGTTCGTTCACTCCAGAATGCGGATGGCGGATGGGGCGAGAGCTGCGAGAGTTATGATCGCAACCGTTTTGTCGGGGCGCAGAGCACTCCGACGCAGACGGCCTGGGCGCTGATGGCGCTGATGGCTGGCGGCGACACGTATAGTTCGAGCGTGCAGAACGGGATCGATTATCTGACGCGGACGCAGCAGGATGATGGCGGGTGGCTCGAGGAGCTGGCTACGGGTACGGGATTCCCGAAGGTCTTCTATCTCAATTACCACTGCTATCGGCTGTATTTCCCGCTGATGGCTTTGGCTACTTTTGCCAGGGTTTCGGAAGCGCAGTAGATTGGATCGCGGCTGACGCCGCAGGTTCTTCCTGATTTAATCCGGGTTGAATTCGAAGGTTTCGCCCTCGGCGTGAAAGAGGATGTGTCCACCGGTGAGGCTTTTTGTGTCTCTGGGCAGGCGGATGAAAACCGCGCCATCGGTCGATTCGCCGGGTGCGAGGCGCACCTGGGCAAGGGTGATCGCCGAAGCCGCCGCGGCAGCGCGCAGACGGGGGGAGGCTCCGAACGCGAGTCCGCCCTGGCGGCGTTGCTCGTAGCCGTTGTTGGATCGCATGTTGGGGATTGCGTAGAGAGACTTCTCGTATGACGTGATCAGCTTGATGACATCGCCGCCCGAGGCGTGGTCGAGCATGACGTTTACGACATTATCGGCTGTCAGCGCCGGCAAAGTTGCCGCCGCGCGCACATACTGAAATTCTTCCGGCTTTACAACCCAATGGATCGTGGAGCCGTTCGCGATTGAGACCTGCAGCAGGGCATAGCCGGCGACGTCAGTAGCCAGGTGGGTGACGATGACGGTGAGTCCTTTGCGGGTCAGCGTCTGATACTTTTCGCCGTTCGATTCGTACTGGATGACCTGCGCAGGGCCGTTCGCGGCCCAGAGAAGTAACCCCAGGAAAAGCAGCTTCAATCGCATGAGACTCACACAAGATTAGCGCGGGTCCGTCTCGCTCGGCCTCAGGAAAACATCTTTTTATAGGCGTCGAGGCAGCGCTGGGCCGTATCGAATTCGGAGTAGTCGCTGCCTTCCTGTTCGATCAGGAAGTATTCGGCTCCGCCCGTTGACGCGGCGGCTTCGAGAACGGCTTTCCACGGAACCGCGCCTTCCCCAAACAGAACTTTGTAGCCGCGCTCTTTGTTCCAGTCTTTGAGGTGCGCCGAATTGATGCGGCCGGGATTGGCTTTGATCCAGGCCAGGGGATCCTGACCGACTTCGAGGCAGGTGCCGATGTCGAACTGAAGCATGAAGTCCCTGGGGGTATTGGCCGCGATGACATCCATTGGGCGTGTCGAGCCGCCGGGCAGGGCAGTGAACTCGGCCTGATGATTGTGATAGCCGCCACGCAGGCCGGCGGCGCGAAATCCGTCCAGTGCCGGTGCGAGGGTCTGCTGCGTGAGCCGCTTCCAGTCATCCAGCGTATCGACGCGGCCGGCGCTGGACATTACGACGAAGCGGGAGCCGATGGCGTGGTTGAGGTCGATGGTCTTCTGCAGATTCGCGGGCTGAAAGGCGGGGAGATTGTTGTGAGTGGAGTTGCATTTAAGACCCAGGTCGTCCAGCAATTTGCGCGTTTCTTTGGCCTGATCAAGGGTCCAGTTGTAGTAGGGGGCGAAGAATTCCACGACCTGGTAACCAATGGCGGCTACTTTGCGCAGGGTGGCGCTCGGGTCGGCAGCGAGTGCCGAGCGGACGGAATAGAGCTCCAGGCCTATGGGAATGTTGTTGATCCGGGTGTTGGCGGAGTCCGCAGCCAGGGAAGCCGCTGCTGCCGCAGCTCCGAGAAATGTTCGGCGGGTAACGGACATGTCGATGAAACGATATCACAGCCGGCGGGAACAATTCCTGTAATAAGGCGTCCAATCGATGGTCTGACAAATGAAGGCGCATATAAGGGAGACAGGAATGACGAGAAGATCCATTTGGGCGCTGGCGCTCGCAGCGTTCGCCGGAGCCGGACTGCAGGCGCAGAATCAAAACATTGTCGGAACCTGGCAGGGTTCGATTACGCCCGGCCCACAGACCTTGCGGTTGGTGATCAGGATTTCGGTGGGAGATAACGACAAGCTGCAGGGGCAGGCTTACAGCATCGACCAGCCAAGTCCGCCGCTTCCGGTTACGCCGATTACGCGAAGCGGATCGACAGTAAAGATGACGATTGCGCCGATTGGCGGCAGCTACGAAGGCAAACTCAGCGCCGACGGTAACACGATGGAAGGGACTTTTAGTCAGGGCGTTCCGTTGCCGCTGGTGTTGACGCGCGCGACTCCGGAGACTGCATGGACGATTCCCGATGCGCCACCTCCCCCGAAGATGATGGCAGAGGATGCGAAACCGCAGTTTGAGGTGACCACGATTAAGCCGAGCCAGGAGGCGCAGGGATTTGGGTTTACGGTGAATCGCAGCGGATGGCTGATGACGCATAACACTACGCTGCAGGATCTGATCAAGATCTCCTATGGGCTACACCCGAAGCAGATTTCCGGCGGGACTTCGTGGATGAGTTCCGACAAGTACGATATAACGGGAAAGCCGGATACCGAGGGGATTCCGGGGATTCGTCAGCTGATGCCCATGGTGCAGAAGATGTTGGCGGATCGGTTTCAGCTGAAGTTTCATCGTGAGAAGAAAGTGCTTACGGCGTACGCGCTGAGTGTTGGCAAGCTCGGTATCAAGCTTACGGAAGATACCAGCAACCCGAAGGGGCTGCCGGGCTTTGGCGGAGGCGGTCCCCGGGGCCTGAACGTTCGCAATGCCACTATGGCCGAATTCGCAGAATTTCTGCAGGCTAACGTGCTGGATCAGCCGGTGGTGGATGAGACAGGATTAGGTGATAAGCGTTACGATTTTGTTGTTAAGTGGACGCCCGATGCCGCACAAGCGTCCGCAATGGGCGCGCCTCCTCCGCTGGCCGAAGCGGGCGCGGACGCACCTCCTGATATCTATGCGGCGTTCCAGCAACAGTTGGGATTAAAGCTTGAAAACACTAAGGCTCCTGTCGATCTATTTGTTATTGATCGTGTGGAGAAGCCTTCCGACAACTAGTTCCCCGAGTAGTTTTGTGCTTTAGAAGACGAGTGTGCCATCGGTGAGATGGCACACTCTTTCCGCGTGCGCATTCGCCCGGAAGGCTGTAGAATCGGGTTATCGAATAAATAGCTTTGCGCCGGTGTCAGTGTTAAACGCCGTTGTATTGAGTCCCACCTCTGGCTTTTCTGCCACTTAATACCCCACGTTAGAAGTTCGCCGCACTGACACGGTCGCGGGCAGCATTGGATTTCTCCATTATGAAGTTCCGGGTCGTAGTGTGTCTTTTGTCTGCATTTCTGTTGGGGTTGTTCTGCGGCACCTTGCGCGCGCAGCCGACAGTTTTGCCTGCCGCGGAAGGCTCAAGTTCGTTTAGCGCGGGTGGGCCTTCTACGCTTGTGACCTCCAGCGCCGATTGGCTGAGTCCGCGAGGCTCCGGGTACTCGTTCACGGCCAACGCGAGCGTTCGCGCTCGTATGGGCATGGTGTTTTCCCGGGATCGCGTTTATCCCGTTCTGCAGACAGGTCTATCGGGGCGCTTCACGGCTTGGGGAACGAATCACTATGGCGAGGTTCGGGAGATTGCGGCGATTCGGGTGGCGGCCGTCGCGGTGGATGCGAATGGCAATGTTCTGCTGGTGGATCGTGCCGGCGGACAGATCTATCGCGTGGACGCAGGTTCCGGTGCAGTTGCGCCGGTTCGCCTGGATACTTCGCTGAACGGGCCCGGTGGGATCGCCGTGGATGTTCGGGGAAACATCTATATCGCGGATACGGGGAATCAGAGAATCCTGAAGATGGATGCGGTCAGCGGCTCTGTTTCGATCTTTGCGGGCAGCGGTGTCGCGGGTTTTTCTGGTGACGGGGGCCGGGCTTCAGAGGCTCGGTTCGATATGCCCTCCGGGCTTACGGTGGATCGGGCGGGCAACGTTTATGTTGCCGATACCCTGAACGGGCGGATTCGGGAAGTTCGTGTCGACGATAACACGATTCACACGGTGGCTGGAACGGGCAATGGATTCGCTTCGCCGGGAGATGGCGGGCAGGCGGTGAGGGCCGGAATATTTCGTCCGCAGACCGTTGCCGTGGACGATAACGGGAATCTGCTGATAGCCGATACGGGTAACGGCAGGATTCGACGGGTGGACGCGGCATCAGGTGTGATCACCACCATCGCGAACGGCCTGGTGGCTCCGGAAGGTGTTGCCGTTGATGGACGCGGGAATGTGTTCATTGACGATGCGGGCTCGGTGATGCGGCTTGCTTCGGATCGTGCTGAGGTCGTTGGCGGCGTGGCGGGTGGCGCGGGAATCGCGTCGGATGCGTTCGGAAATCTCTACAGCGGCGGGTACTTTGTTGATTTCGTGAGTCCGCGTGTCATCGCGGGTGCGACTATGCGGCCCCGCATCCTTCCTCAGGGCGCTGTGCAGCCTGGCGCTGTGGATCCGCCATCGGAAATTGCGCTCAACGCAGCAGGCAGCGGAACGTTTGCTTTGACCGTTGCGGATGGAACAGCCTGGAGCGCGGCGAGCACGGCGAACTGGCTGACCGTCACTCCTTCCAGCGGCACGGGGGGCGCCACGCTCGCCTATCGATATACGGCGAATGGACAGACGAATGGGCGGATCGCATCGATTACAGTTGCGGGGACCGTGTTTACCCTGGAGCAGCCCGGGTTGAGCGGTAATTATGCGCCATGGAACAGCACAGGATACGGCTCGATTCAAACAATTGCAGGCGGCGGAGCAGGAGCGACTCCACCAGTGAACGCGCTGCGGGCCTCCGTTTCACCGGCTGGTGTGAGCACCGATCTGAATGGGAATCTGCTGATTGCGGATTCGACCAATGACCGCGTGTATCGCGTTGATGCGAGTACAGAGGTCCTGAGCGTGATCGCGGGCACCGGGGGATGCTGTGCGCTCGGCGATGGCGCGGCGGCAGTATCGGCCACGCTGAATCCGCGAACGGTTGTTGCAGACACAGGCGGGAATCTGTTCATCACCGACAGCTATAACCATCGAGTTCGGCGGGTGGACGCGTCCTCGGGCGTGATCACAACCGTGGCTGGTGACGGCGACACGGCTGGCAGTGGCGACGGGGGGGCGGCGGTAAGTGCGGGCATGGCTCCGCAGGCAGCAGCCCTCGATGGGGCGGGAAATCTCTATATTGCGGATTATGGAAATAACCTGATCCGCACGGTGACGGCATCGAACGGCCTGGTCGGCAGTATCGCGGGCACCGGTGTTTCCAGCTTTGGCGGTGACGGCGGAGCGGCGCTGTCTGCCGGGCTATCGACGCCACTTGGTATTGCGGTGGATAGCGTCGGCAATGTGTTTATTGCTGACTCCGGGAACAATCGTGTTCGCCGTGTAGATGGGGCCACGGGTGTAATCACGACGATCGCAGGTACGGGCGGTGACGGATTCAGCGGCGACGGCGGCCCCGGAACTTCGGCGATGCTGAGTGGTCCATCGAGCGTTGCGGCGGACAGATTCGGCGATGTCTTCATTGGCGATTACGGGAACCGGCGCGTGCGCCGAGTCGATTCCGTAACTGGCGTGATTACTACGGTGGCTGGTGGCGGATCGGGCGGCGATGGCGGGCCGGCCTCCGCGGCCGGGCTCAGCGCGGTTGCGGGCGTTTGGGTGGATGGGGTTGGAAACCTGTTCATTGCGGATGCGGGGCGGGTTCGTTTTGTCGACTTGAGCTCGCCCGTGGTGGCGCTGCAGTCGGCGACTGCGACCGCAGGGAGCGATGCGGGTATCGGGTACACGTCATTACTCGTGCTGCCTGCCAGCGCGCAGTGGAGCGCCGTCAGCAATGCTTCGTGGCTAACGGTGACGCCGAACTCGGGGTCTGGTTCGGGAACGCTGGCTTACAGTTTTACGGCGAATACTTCGGCGAGTCCGCGTTCGGCGACGATCAGCATTTTTGGGCAGTCGCTGGTTGTGACGCAGGCTGGGGTGAAGGTTCGGCTTGCGCCGTCCTCAGCGATTGTGACTCCGGTAGCTGGAACCGGAACGGTCAGTCTGAATGTTCCCGCAGGATTTGCGTGGACCGCTTACAGCAGCGCGGCCTGGATGACTGTTTCGCCGGCGAGCGGCACGGGTCCCGGGACTTTGAGTTATTCGTTCACGGGCAATGGCGCAGCCGGCTCAAGATCAGGGGCATTGTTGGTTGCGGGTTCTGAGTTCGAACTCGTGCAGACGGGTTCGTCGCCACTGTATGTGCCGGCATTTACGTCGTGGGGACCGACGTTTCCAGGTGAGATCGTTACGATTGCCGGAAATCGTGTGAGTGGATTTTTCGGCGATGGTGGTTTGGCCGTTGCGGCGTCACTGGCCGGATCGATCAGTCTTGCGGTGAATGCTCCGCATGGCGGGATGGCCGTTGACCGCAGCGGTCGTCTGTATATCGCGGATACGGCGAATCATCGTATTCGGCGCGTGGACGGACAGACGGGGTTGATTGCGACGGTGGCGGGCAACGGTGTTGCCGGATTTCGCGGCGATGGCGGGGACGCAACCGGCGCGCAGCTGCAGTCGCCCGGCAGCGTTGCTGTGGATGCCGCGGGAAACCTGTTTATCGCTGATACCGGTAATTCTCGTGTGCGACGTGTGGACGCGGTGACCGGAGCGATCACCACGGTGGCGGGAAATGGCGTGTCGGCCGCTCTGGGAGACGGGGGCAGCGCTACGACTGCGTCTTTCATTGCGCCCGGCAGCGTTGCGTTGGATAGCGGGGGGAACCTGTACGTTGCAGATTCCGGTCGCGTGCGGCGAGTGAATCACGGTACAGGGATCACATCTACCTTCGCGGGGGGCGGTAATTCTCTCAACGATGGAGTTGCCGCTACATCGGCGAACCTCGCCGGCCCGTTGCAGATTTGTCTGGATGGGCAAAACAATCTGCTGATCCTTGACCTGGGGACGCGTCTCGTGCATCGTGTGGATGGCGGGTCAGGCCGGATCACCACGGTGGCGGGGCTTGCTATCAATGCGTCGCTGACGCCGGGCGCATCGGGGATTGCTTGCGATGCCGCCGGGAACGTGTTCGTAAATGACAGTTCGCTCGGGATTGTTCGCCGTATTGATGCCTCCACCGGGGCAATTGCGGTCGTTGCAGGAAGCGTAAATGCGACAGCGCCCGGCGACGGTGGGCCGGCTGTCTATGCAGGTTTGACGAACAACGGTGCGCTGGCTTCGGACGGGCTCGGGAATCTATATATATCCGACGATTCAGACCTGGCGATACGGTTCGTGGATTTATCGACGCCTCGCGTTGTGTTTGGTTCTGGGACTGCCCGTGTTGGCGCGGGGAGCGGTAGCGGCTCGGCTTCGTTCACGATTGCCGCACATGATGCACCCTGGTTTGCTTCGTCAGACTCCTTTTGGCTGACGGTGACTACGCCAAATGGTTTGGGCGATGGCGCTGTGGCATACAGTTTTGCAGCGAACGATTCCATACTGCCGCGCACGGGATCGATTACGATTTCGGGCCAGACGTTGCTGATTACGCAGGCGGGTGTGCCCGTTGCATTTTCTGCGTCATCAGCTGTGCTGAATGCGCAGGCGGGCACGGGGACGGTGGTGGTTGGAGTGCCCGCGGGTGTGAACTGGTCCGCGCAGAGCAGCGCGGCGTGGCTGACGGTGACCACGCTTTCCGGTTCCGGTAGCGGAGCGCTGAGTTATCGTTTCACCGCGAACACTTCGGCTAACGCGCGTGTGGCCACGATCTTTGTGTTGGGCAAAGCGTTTCCCGTGGTTCAGGGCGGAAACAGCGGAAATGGCACGCAATGGGGCGCCGGTGCTGCCGGGAACATTCTTACGGTAGCCGGCGGAGGGTTTGGCGCGATTGCGGACGGCAGCGTGGCGACGGCGGTGAGCGCGGGCTTTCCAACAGAGGCTGCTGCGGATGCGAACGGCAATCTGTTCTTTGTCTCGGGCGGGAGAATTTATGAGGTGCAGGCAGAGAACGGGATTGTTCGTGCGGTTGCCTCGAGCGGATATCCGGTGAGGGCTATTGCGCTGGATCGCGCGGGCGATGTGTATTTCTCCGATGCCTCGAATCGCGTGTCGCGCGTGGACGCGGTGTCCGGCCAGATCAGCGCCGTTGCGGGAAATGGCTCTGACGTTTATTCCGTCGATGGAGTAACAGCTCTTTCTGCCGGACTTGTATTTCCGAACGCACTGGCGTTGGATGCAGCGGAAAATCTGTTCATTTCGGATCTCACGGCAATTCGGCGAGTCGATGCCGGCACAGGTTTGATTTCCACGGTGGCGGGTCCGGTTCATGCGGCGGCGCCCGCGGCGGAAGGGGCTTCGTCGCTTGGACTGCTGCTGGAGACAGAAAGCGTGTCGGTAGATGGAAGCGGGGGCGTTTATTTTGTCGATCTGGTGACGGATCGGGTGTGGCGGCTTGATGCCACGAACGGGACCGTGTATGCCGCGGCTGGCGCCGGGGGTTTTAGTGGGGTGGCTGGCGGCGGGGATGGTGGTCCCGCTGTAACGGCGCGGCTGGTTTATCCGCGTCGGATTACGGTGGACGCGGGTGGGAATCTGTTTGTGAGCGACGCGGGGACCAACTCGGTTCGGCGTGTGGATGCCGGTACCGGATTGATCTCTACGGTGGCCGGGTTGGGCAGTTCGGTCGGCTCGTTTGGCGGCGATGGCGGACCAGCAGTTGCGGCCGGGTTAAACTATCCGTCCGGACTTGCGATCGATCCCGCGAACAACCTTTACATCGCGGACACGAATAACGATCGGATTCGCGCGGTGGTGATGGGAAATTCGATCAGTGCGAGCCTGTTGCCGCAGACTATTACGTTCGGACAGTTGAGTAACGTGATGCTGGGCGGAATTCCTCCGGTATTGACTGCTGCGGCTTCGTCGGGCCTGGTGGTTTCTTATACGTCGAATAGCCCGTCGGTGTGTTCTGTCAACGGCAGTGTCGCCACTTTGATTGCGGCGGGCACGTGTTCGATCACGGCCTCACAGAGTGGAAACGGCTCCTATGCACCAGCTACGTCGGTGACCCAAACGTTCACCATCAGCACGCTTACGATCCAGACGATCGCATTCGGAAGTTTGAGTAATACTGCGGTGACCGGCACGGCACCGGCGTTGATTGCAACAGCTTCTTCCGGACTTGCAGTCAGCTTCGCTTCCAACAGTCCGTCGGTGTGCACGGTGAATGGATCAGTCATTACGCTGGTTGCCCCGGGGACTTGTTCGATCACTGCGTCACAGTCGGGAAACTCCGTTTACGCTGCTGCCACGCCGGTTACACATACATTCGTCGTCAACTCGCCCGCTTCGCAGACGATCACGTTTGGGGCATTGAGCAACGTACTGCTCGGCGCGCCGCCGCCGTCACCGGCTGCTACCGCGTCGTCGGGCCTTACGGTCACGTATACCTCGAATAGCCCGTCGGTTTGTACGGCGAATGGATCGACGATAACGCTTCTCGCCACGGGGATTTGTTCGATTACCGCCTCGCAATCCGGGAATTCCGCTTACGCTGCCGCGGCTCCGGTTACGCAAACGTTCGTTGTGGGATCTCTTGCTTCGCAGACGATCACGTTCGGCGTGTTGAGCGACCAGGTTACTGGCGCTGTTGTACCCGCGCTTTCTGCGACGGCTTCTTCAGGGCTGACAGTCAGCTTTGCGTCGAACAGCGCCTCGGTGTGTACCGTGAGCGGCACAACGATCACGCTGGTTGCGGCCGGGATGTGTTCGATAACGGCATCGCAGGCCGGAAACAGTGCATTTGCTCCGGCTAGTCCGATTACTCAGACGTTCGTCGTCAACGCTCCCGCTTCGGGCGGAGGTGGAGCTGGGGGAGGGAGTGGCGGTGGAGGCGGCGGCGGTGGAGGCGGCGGTATTCCGACCCCGCCTTCGAACGCCATTACGATTACGCCGACCTCTTTGACGATTGTGGCTGGAGTGAACGGCGGACCGGTCACGCGGACCATCACGATCACCTGCCAGTCAAGTTCGAGCGGGGTCTCGTGGGGAAGCAGCGTCAGCGTAGATGAAGGAGAGGGATGGCTGAGCGTCTCGCCCCTCGGCGGTACTCTCGCGCTGGTTTCCACGTCTGCGCAGTCCGGCACGTTCTCGGGGACCATCGGGATTGTGGCCGACCCTACAGGAATACCGGGCGGCAGTCAATACACGGGCACGGTGAGCTTGTACACGAGCGCAGGCGTTATCACGATTCCAGTGGTAATGCAGGTTTCGTCGACGCCGATTCGCTACACGCTCGCGCCCGCGGCGCTGAATTTCAGCTATCAGCGGGGTGGGGCCGCGCCGCCTTCGCAGAGTATTGCCGTTTTCAGCGCGCCTTCGGGCGCCAGCTTTGCGGTCAGCGCAACCAGCGCGGGGAACTGGCTTTCGGCAAGTGTGTCGGGGAGTGGAGCAACACCGGCGTCGGTAAGTGTCTCCGTGACTGCCGATGGACTCGACGTGGGAAGCTACAACGGTCAGGTCACAGTCGGCGGCGTTAGCCTCCCCGTTACGCTTTCCGTCACACCTGCGATGGCGCCGATGCTGGCTGTTTCTGCAGGAATTCAGACGTTTACTGCGACACAGGACGGAACCCGCATGGCGGGTCAGGTTGCGGTCTCCAATGCCGGTGGCGGAACTCTCTCGTTCAAGTCTACGGCAACGAGCGATCGCGGATGGTTGTCGATTGCGGAAGGCGGTTCGGGAACAGTTGCAACGGGAGTGACGGCTTCGATTGTACTTTCCGTCGATCCGGCGAGTCTCCAGCCTGGCGTCTATAACGGCCGTGTTGTGGTGACGAATTCCGCTACGGGGGTGTCCCAGACCGCATTGATTGTGCTGACGGTGACGAATACGGCCGGGCAGCTTCGTGTTTCACGCGTGGGTGTGGCAATGACTGCCGCCATTGGCGGAGAGGCACCGCAGGCTGAAACGGTAATGCTCAGAAACATCGGAGGCGGGTCGGTCAACTGGACTGCGCATTCGTCCGCAACATGGCTGGCGGCCGCGCCAGCGAGCGGAACCCTTGCAGGCGGGGCGCAGGCACCGCTTTCAATTTCGGCGAATCCCGCGGGACTCGTGGCGGGCGATTACTTTGGCTCGATCGATATCACCGCGCCAAATGCAGTGAACAGTCCGCAGACAGTCACCGTTGTGCTGCATGTCAGCGGCGCGTTCGGGGTCGTTGCCGTTGCACCGGCCGCTTTGCTGCTTACTGACAATTTGGGCAGTTCACCGGTCTCGATCTACAATCCATCGACTTCGTCACTTAGTTTTATGGCTGCAGCGTTCACGGCTGACGCTAAGAGCTGGTTGTCTGTCAGCCCGACCAACGGGCAGTTGAACCCCGGGGCGAACACCATTCAAATCGCCGCGGATTTCAACACACTTTCCGGGACCGAGGGGGCGGGCTCTGTGACGCTTGCATTTGGCGACGGATCGGCTGCGACGATCGGCGTTACGGCGTTGAAGTCAGGGACAGGCTGCACTTCGGGAAAATCCACGTTTTTGACCCCGGTGCTTCAGTCGCCTGCGAATCGATCAACTCTCCAGGCGGACGTGCCTGTCACGGTTCAGGCGCTCGTTATGGACGACTGCGGGCACGCCGTTACGGCAGCGGCGGGCGGAGCGGTCCAGGTGTCGTTCAGCAATGGCGATGCGGGCATCAGTTTAGTTGATATCGGCGACGGGGTTTGGCAAGGTACCTGGAATCCCATGATTCCTGCAGCTTCCACGCGCTTACAGGTGACTGCCACCGCGAGCGCGCTGATGGCGAACGCGGCGAGTGCGGAGGTGACGGTCACGGCGGCGAGTGCAAATGCGGCGCCGCAACCAGCCGGCATTGCGAACGCGGCGAGTGCGGGTCAGGCGATTCCTCTGGTGGTTGCGCCGGGAAGCTATATCGCGATCTATGGCGGAAAGCTGGCGAGCGGCGAAGGATTGCCAGCATCATCATTACCGTTGCCAACGACGCTCAATGGAACGCAGGTCCTTCTGGCCGGAGTACCAATGCCATTGCTTTATGCGGGCGGGGGGCAGATCAATGCGCTCGTGCCGGAAGATATTGCGCCGAATGCTGCGTATCCGATGGTTGTAATTCGCGGGAGTGCCCGATCGGTGCCGGTGAACCTGACGGTGACGGAATTGCAGCCCGCGATATACACGGTTGACACGTCGGGCTCGGGCTCCGGCATCGTGGCAAATGCGCTGACGGGTCAGTTGATCACGGCATCGAATCCTGCCCATGCCGGCGATTATCTGGCGATTTACGCGACGGGCCTGGGCGCCCTGGTGGGGGCCAATGGGGAAACCCAGCCGGGCGACGGCGCGGCTGCGCCGTCCGACATTTTGTATCGGACTAAGGCAGTGGTTACGGCAACGATTGGCGGAGTAAATGCTCCTGTGGTGTTTTCCGGTTTGACGGCTACTCTTGCGTCGCTCTATCAGGTGAATGTGCAGGTCCCGTCGGGAATCGCGGCGGGAGACAGCGTGGCGTTGACGATTACCGCATCGGATCCGGGGACGGAAGCCGTCGCTCAATCGAACGCGGTAACAATAGCGGTTGCACCCTAATGGTTAGCGAACCAGGCGAGCACACGATCTTCGAACTCTTCCTTTGCGACTTTCCAGGCGTCGGCGTGGCCGGAGTTTGGGACGAGCCAGAGCTGCGCGGCGGGATCAATGGCGGCGAGTTGCTGTGAGTTGGCGGGGGCGGTTTTGTTGTCGGCCCGGCCGTGGATCAGGAGCACGGGGACTTTGGTGTTGCGAAGCCCATCGGCCGGCGAGGCGCTGTTGAGATCAATGGCGTACCTCCAGCGGGTCCATTCGATGCCGGATGCAACGAGCGGGCTCGCGATCCAGCGTGTTCCGCGCGGGAGTTCCCGGCCGATTCGTTCGCGGGCCACGGATGGAAAGTCCACGTACGAGCTTTCAGCCACTACTGCACGGAAACGGCTTTCGCGCTTTAACGATTCGAGAATAACCGCTGCTCCGAGAGATGCTCCGAATCCATAAATTCGCGCTGCGCGATCATTTTGCGAGAGCCAGTTGAGCCAGGCGATGACATCGTTTTCCTCCAGGACTCCGTAGGTTGTGAAGCCGGCGCTGAGGCCGTGTCCGCGAAGGTCGGGTTCGAGGACAGTGTAGCCCTTGCGGAGGAAGAGGTAGCCGAGCGCAACCATATCCTGACGGCTGCTTCCTATACCGTGGAGCAGAAGAATTGCCGCTCCGTTTGGCTGATCAGGATTGTAATACCAAGCGCTGAGGTTCACGCCATCGCTTGCTTTAATGGAGGTAGATTCGCAGTGTACGTGCGAGAAGCACGGACACACCTTCGCTACTTCCTGTCTCACAGGATGCAGCGCACCTTCGGCGGCTATCGCGCCGGCGGTGAAAACGGCCGCGGCGGCCACTGTGGTGATCGCGAGGGCGCTTATCAACGCTCGCCTCATATTAGAGTTCAACGGACCAGCATATCCCGGCGTTGATACAATTTGCGGTAAATGAAAATCCTCTTTGTTGCAACTCTGTGCGCCGCGGCGTTGAGCGCGGCTCCACTGGATCAGAAGGGTGTGGAATTCGGACGGCCGGATGGGCATCCGCTGCTGCTTGATCTGCATGTTCCGGATGGACCGGGTCCGTTTCCGGCGGCGATCCTGGTGCATGGTGGCGGCTTTGATGGCGGAACACGCGCTACGAATATGGCTCCTACGTTTCAGCCTCTGGCCGATGCGGGTTTTGCGTGGTTCAGTATCGATTACCGCATGGGCCCGGAGTTTCACTTCGCGCAGGCGAAGGAAGATGTTGACGCTGCGATCAAGTGGGTGAAGGCGAACGCAAAGACTTATAAGGTGGATGTGAACAAGCTGGTGCTCAGTGGTGAGTCTGCCGGTGGATATCTCATCGATTATGCGGCGGCACATGAGACGCCGGCTACGAGGGTGGCGGCGGTCGTCGATATATATGGCGTGGTCGACTACGAGAAGGTGGCGCGTCAGCGGGCGGAGTATCCCGGGCGGTTCAACATGACGTCGATCAACGGGCATAAGACTAAGGGCGGAGGGATTTGGTTTTTCGGTGTAGAAGGCTATGACGAAGCGAGCTACGCGAAGCTGAAGGAAGTGTCTCCAATCAACGCGATCCACAGGGGCATGCCTCCGTTTCTGGAGATCCATGGCACGCGCGACGATCAGGTCCCTTATGAACAATCACCGATGATGTGCGACGCACTGCATAAGGTCGGCACGGCGTGCGAAATCGTAACCGTTGAGGCCGGCGGGCATGGCATGGGTGGATGGAAGGACGCCGATCAGCAGCATTACAAGGCGGACATGGTTGCGTGGCTGAAGAAGACCCTAAATCTGAAGTAGTGAAAGTGGTCCGCGCGGCGAAGCGGATTGCGGTGCTTACGGGTGCGGGCGTTTCGGCAGAAAGCGGGATTCCCACATTTCGTGCCAATGGCGGATTCTGGATGCAGTATCGCGTGGAAGATCTGGCGACGCCGCAGGGATTCCGGCGCGACCCGAAGTTTGTCTGGCAGTGGTACGAGGACCGGCGGCGCGGAATTGCCGCCGCCGTTCCGAATGCCGGGCACTATGCTCTTGCGTCGATGGAACGGCGGGCCGAAGAGTTCACGCTGATCACGCAGAATGTGGACGGGTTGCATGACGTGGCAGGTTCACGCAATGTTGTGAAGCTGCATGGCGACATCTGGAGTGTGAGGTGTCTTCAGTGTGGTGAGGAACGGGAAGAGCGCGCGGAGCTTGACGATTTGCCGCCAAGGTGCGCGTGCGGCGGGATGCTGCGGCCGGGTGTTGTCTGGTTTGGGGAAATCCTGCCGGATGGCGTTATGGAACGCGCGGAGGCTGCAGTGCGGCGTGCGGACGTATTTGTCGTGGCAGGAACGTCAGCGCAGGTTTATCCGGCGGCAGGTTTGATTCCGCTTGCTCTTGATCGAGGCGCCCGCGTGGTGGAAGTGAATCCCGAAGCGACGGCATTTTCCGGGGAGGTCACTTACAGCCTGCGCGGGCGGTCGGCCGAGATTCTTCCGTTGTTCGTATGAGCGGGTATCGCGGGCGGTTCGCGCCTTCCCCCACGGGTCCGCTGCATTTTGGCTCGCTCGTTACGGCGCTGGCGAGTTATCTTGACGCTCGCGTTTCCGGCGGCGATTGGCTGGTTCGGATGGAGGATGTGGATACTCCGCGCTGTGTGCCGGGCGCGGCGGACTCGATCCTGCATACACTGCGGGCGTTTGGGTTTGAATTCGCCGTTCCTGTGGTTTATCAGTCTGAGAGAACGGAGTTGTATCGCGCCGCGTTTGAGCGGCTGCGCGGTGATGGATTCGTTTATCCGTGTACGTGTTCGCGGCGCGAGGTGTGCGGATGTCGAGATGGGGTGACGAATCCGGATAAGCCTGTGGCCTGGAGGGTTCGTGCTCCGAAAGGCGAAGGGGTGGATGACTTCATCGTGCTCCGCTCAGATGAACTCTTCGCTTATCAGTTGGCGGTTGTGGTGGATGATGCGGATCAGGGCGTTACCGATGTGGTGCGCGGCGCCGATTTGCTCGATTCAACGCCGCGACAGATGCTGCTGCAGAAAATGTTGGGGTATCCGCATCCGCGCTATCTGCACGTGCCGATTGTGGTGAACGCGGCTGGCGAGAAGCTGAGTAAGCAGACGCTGGCCCCGGCGCTGGACTTAGTGCGACGCGGGGAGGAGCTGCGGGCGGCGCTTCGTTTCCTCGGCCAGCCGGAAGCGGATTCGCTGGAAGAGGCCATTGCTCGATGGGATGCGCGGATGATTAATGGGCCGCGCGGATGAGGCGGTCGCGGATGCCTGCCCACTCTGGTTTGTCGGGAGGGAGTTCGAGCGCAATCCATTCGTAGCCCTGGGCGTCGAGATCGTGCAGCAAGGCGTAGAGCTTTTCGGCGAAGGCGCCTGGCTCGTTCGGAAGAGAGCTGAGTCTGACGCCTCGGCCTTCCGGTGGCGGTTCGCCCAATACGACCCGTGCGCGGGGACTGTAGTGCTTTGGGTGCTGACCCGGAGACTCTGGTCCGGCTCCGGTTGAGACCGGTCCGATTAAGCCTTCAATCTGGGTTTGCGACACCATGCCAGGTCGCAGAATTCGCGGCGCGCCGTCGGCAAATGAGACCACCGTACTTTCGATGCCCACTGTGCAGGGGCCGCCGTCGAGGATGAAATCGACTGCGTCACCGAGGCCGTCGCGCACGTGTTGTGCGGTGGTAGGCGAGAGTTCCGTGAATCGATTCGCGCTGGGAGCTGCGAGGGGGATTTGTGCTTCGCGCAGCAGATCGAGCGCTACCGGGTGAGCCGGGATGCGGATGGCAACACTCGGCAGGCCGGCTGTCGTGATATCGGGAACGATGGTGTGTTTCGGGAGAATGACTGTCAGAGGACCGGGCCAGAAGGCCGTCGCCAGATCTTCGGCCCCGGGTGGCCATGCGAGCGTGAGTTCACGCGCACTTGCGATGTCCGCCACATGTACAATGAGCGGGCTTGAGTGAGGCCGCCCTTTGGCTTCGAAGATTCGATTGACGGCCGTTTCGTCCAGCGCATTTGCGGCCAGGCCGTAAACGGTCTCGGTCGGGATCGCAACCAGCCTCCCTTCCCGCAGTAAAGCGGCAGCCCTCGCGATGTGGGCGCTCATCGCTAGTCCTCCATTTCGTCTGTGGCTGCTCCGGCAATGCGACCGGTTTTGCGCCAGACGAGGAAGGCGTGCTGGAGTTCTTCAAGGTCGCCATCGAGCACGCGGTCCACGTCCCCGATAGAAAGCTTGGTGCGATGATCCTTAATCATTCGATAAGGCGCGAGGACATAGCTGCGGATCTGGCTGCCGAAGTTGATTTCGAGTTTCGAAGCTTCCGTCTTGCGTGTCTCTTCACGCTTCTTTTCGAGCTCAAATTCATAGAGGCGCGCGCGAAGCTGCTTCATCGCGCTGTCGCGATTTTTGTGCTGAGAGCGTTCGTTTTGACACTGCACCACGATCCCGGTGGGAAAGTGCGTGATCCGCACGGCCGAGTCCGTCATGTTGACGTGCTGTCCACCGGCGCCACCAGCGCGAAACGTATCGATTCGGAGATCTTCCTGGCGGATGTCGATGCGGATTTCGTCGTCAATCTGAGGGAAGACGAAAACGGAGGCGAAAGACGTGTGGCGACGCGCATTGGCATCGAACGGCGAGATGCGCACCAGACGATGCACGCCGATCTCAGACTGAAGGAGGCCAAATGCATTTGGACCGTTGACCTCGAACGTGGCCGACTTGATGCCGGCGCCTTCACCTTCCTGACGGTCCGTGATGACGACACCGAACCTGCCGCGCTCGCACCAGCGAAGGTACATGCGCAGCAGCATCTCCGCCCAATCCTGCGATTCGGTGCCGCCCGCGCCGGGGTGGATGGTGACGATGGCAGAGAGATGCGCGTTCTCTCCCGAGAGAAGCATGCGGGTCTCGAGCGAGGTGAGTAGTTCCGCGTAGTTCTTCATCTCGCGAGAGATTTCGGCGGTGACGGACTCGCCTTCGCGGGCCAGTTCGAACAGCGTATCGATATCGTCGGTCATGCCGGCGATTTTCGTGTCCGAGTCGACGGCTTCTTCAAGACGCTTACGGTCCTGCATGACTTTCTGGCTGCGTTCGGGATTCGCCCAGAAGTCGGGTGCGGCAATTTGTTCGGAGAGGGCGTCTATTTCGCGCGATTTTCGGGTCGCGTCAAAGATAGCTCCGCACGGCAGATGCCTGTTCCCGGAGCGGCGCGTATTCGCGTTCTAATTCTTCGAGCGTCATAGAGGTGAAGCTACTAGTTTACAGGACGTTGGTTAAACTGGAATCCGGCTTCATCGCAGGAATCGCTTCATGAAACTCTGGCCAATATTGGTTTGTTTGCTCGTCGCGCCCGGCTTTTCGTCTGCGCAGCCGCCATGGCAACTGGTGTGGAGCGATGAGTTCAATGGCGCGGCCGGTGCTTCGCCGGACGCCGCGAAGTGGACCTACGATACCGGCAATAACAACGGGTGGGGCAATCGCGAACTGGAGAGCTATACGAAGGAGTCGGCGAATGCTCACATGGATGGTAAAGGCAATCTCGTGATTCACGCCGAGCCGGTCTCGGGCGCGGCTGCGGGAACGCCCGGGCAGTATTCGTCGGCGCGAATCAAGACGCAGGGGCTGTTCGCGGCGGGGCCGGGCGGGCGCGTGGAAGCTCGTATCAAAGTGCCCTCAGGCGCAGGGTTGTGGCCTGCGTTCTGGATGCTGGGGAATTCATTCAATAACCGGAACTGGCCGCAGTGCGGCGAGATCGACATTATGGAAAGTCTGGGCCGCGAACCCTCGATCAATCACGGCAGCCTGCATGGGCCGGGATATTCGGGCGGGAAGCCGAAGACGTCAATCTATACGCTGCCGGATGGCAGGAAGTTTACCGACGATTTCCATCTCTTCGCGATCGAGTGGACAGCAGCCTCTGTTACATTTTTCGTGGATCACACGGCCTACGCCACCTTCCGGGACACCGATATTCCGGAGGGCACGCAGTGGGTGTTTAATCAGCCGTTTTTCATTCTGCTCAACGTGGCGGTGGGGGGTAACTTCGCAGGTCCGGTGGCTACGGAGACGGTGTTTCCTCAGGAAATGCTGGTCGATTACGTCAGGGTATACCGGCGACCGTGACACATTCGTTCCTGGAGTCAGAAGCGGCGCTGAACGCATTGATCGCCGGGTTCGAGGATGGCACGTGGCCGAAATCCGGCTGGACGCATGGGGCTCATTTGGCCATGGGAGCGTTTTATGTCCTGGATGGTCCGGATGCGCTGAAGCGTATGCGCGCCAATATTCCGAAGTACAACGTTAGCCAGGGCGGCGCGAATACTGAGGACTCCGGATATCACGACACGCTGACCGTTTTCTGGCATGACCGGATCCGCGAGTGTGTCGCGGCGCTTCCGGATTCGTGCGCACGGCTGGAAATTGTACGCCGCGTGGTGGGAGAGTTTGAATCGCGGCGTGATTTGTTTCGGGAATACTACAGCTTCGATGTGGTGCGGTCCCGGGAGGCACGTGCGCGGTGGGTTCCTCCGGATCGGATGCCTGCGCAGTGAAGCGCGCCGGGATAGCGGCGGCTCTCATCGCGTTTTGCCTCGGGTGCCTGCTGATCCCGCTGGCTTCGATCGAAAGCGATGAGGCCGTCTTTGGTATAGCAACATTTGGCGGAGTTGCCAAAGAGTTCAGTATGAGCGTGTTCCATCATCGGTTCCCGCTCATGATTTTTTACTATGCGGGAAGCCTGAAGGGGCTGCTGTACTGGCCGATTCTGCACCTGTTCGCGCCGGGCTTGTGGAGCATCCGGCTGCCAATGGTCTTGGCTGGCGCAGCCTGTGTCGGCTTACTGTATGATCTGGCTCGACGGATTGCGAATCCGTGGGCTGCGGCTATCGCTGCCCTGCTGCTCGCTACTGATCCAGCTTTCTTGCTGACAAATACCTATGACTGGGGCCCGGTGGCGATGGAGCACCTGCTGTTGCTCTTGAGCCTGGCTTTGTTTATTCGCGGCAGAGCGCAGGCTGCATTCTTTGTGCTGGGGCTGGGACTCTGGAACAAGGCGGTGTTTACATGGGCCCTTACGGGGCTGGCGGCGGGGGCACTGCTCGTTTACCCGGTTTCAGTGCGGCGGCGGATTCCGAATGCGCTGGCGGCTTCGCGATGCCTCGGCGCGATGATGCTGGGTGCGCTCCCGCTACTGATCTATAACCTGCGGCAGCATGGGACAACGACAAAGTCGAATGTGCACTTCTCGCTGGAAGGCCTGGCCGGGAAGATCAGCTCTCTGCGATACACGCTCGACGGGTCCGGTCTTTTTGGTGTAGTCGCTCCGATGGATGGTGTGACGTCGCATGACGGACTCCGTTTTCACTCTCTGTTCCTGCCCGCGGTTGTCGTATCATTCGCATTCGCGCTGTGGAAAATTCGATCACGGGAATTCCGGGGGGCGTTGTTCGCCGCCGTATTTTGCGCCGGAACCTTCGCGATGATTCTGCTCACGCGTTACACGGGCGCCGCGCATCACATCGTTTTGCTATATCCGATGCCGCAGCTGCTGGTGGCGGTTGCTGTTGGGAGTATTCCCCGGCGCTGGCTCTCTGCGAGTGTGGCGACGCTGCTGGTCGGCTCCAACCTGCTTATCTTCACCACTTACCTGGAGCAATTGCATCGCTTCGGTGCGTTTGGGCTGTTTTCCGATGCCAATACCGCAATGTCCGCAGCTCTTGAAAACGCACCGGGCCACGTTTACCCCATCGACTACGGGCTCTGCGATAACACCTGGCTGATGCACAGCGGGAAGTTGCCGATCGTTCAGCTATGGGTATTAGCGCAGCCAGAGACCCAACTCGAAACCGACGTCAGAGACGCCAACGCGCTTTTCCTGGATCGTCCGGCGGGCCATGAGTACATCCCCGGCGTCGGCGAAAAGCTGGACGTAACGGCAGCCCACGCCGGCCTGCGGAGGGTTCCGGTGCGCATGATCGCGGATTCGCGCGGGCGCCCGCAGATCGAAATTTTCCGCTATGCGCCGTAGATCAGGCGGGCTGCACAGTGGGCGCTCGCTTCGACAGCAGCCATGCTCCCGCGATTGCCACCGCCAGCGCGATCCACTGCTCGAGAACGAACGGTCCACCGAGTGGGTTCGATCCGTCATGTACGCGCAGAAACTCTACAGCGAACCGCACGAGACCGTAAAGCAGGAAGTAAAGGCCGATGATTTGCCCGTCGGCATGGGGCTTCTTCAGGCGTGAGACGAGGATCGCGCAGATGACGACTTCGGCGAAGGCTTCGTAGATCTGCGTTGGATGTAAAGGAATGTCGAGGGGAACTCCGGTAGTAGCGTCTTTGCTGGCGAATGTCACTGCCCAGGGAAGTCCCGTTGGCTTGCCCCAGCAGCAGCCTGCTGCGAAACAGCCGAGGCGTCCGATCCCGTGCCCAATAGCAAGTCCGGGAGCGAAGAGATCGGCCGTGGGAAGTACCGGCAGATCCTGTGAACGCATGTAGAAGTACGCAAAGACCAGGGCTGCGATGAATCCGCCGAAGAAAATGCCCGCGCTTTGCAGCGTTTCGATGGAGAAGATTTCGCCCGGATGCGCGCGGTACTCTGGATCGAGCGCAATCATCATGACCTTCGCGCCCAGCATACCGACGAGCGCGCAGTAAACGCCGAGGTTGACGACCTTTTCTGAATTCACACCGCGCTCTTTGGCGAACTTCGATGTCATCCAAAGCGCGGTAAGAAAGGCGATGGCGACCAGTGCGCCATAAGTTGGCAGTGAGAAGCTGCCGATCTGGAACAGACGGGGAAACATATCAGGCTTGCACTCCCTTGCGCGAGAAGAACGAACTCAGCAGCAGCAGACCCGCGCCGACGCAGATAGCAGTGTCCGCCAGATTGAAGATATACCAGTGGTAGCTGCCGTGGTAGAAATCGAGGAAGTCCACTACAGATCCGACGCGGATCCGGTCATACACGTTGCCTAGCGCGCCTCCGAAGATGAGAGACATGCCTGCGGCGGAGAGGCGATCCAGACGGTCAATTTTCCAGAGCATAGCCGCCAGAACTGCCAGCGCGACGATTGAAAAGATTACCAGCGCGGGCGTGTGCCAGGGACCAGAGTTGTCCGCGAAGATGCTGAAGGCGATGCCGGGATTCTGGGAGTGCACGAGGTTGAAGAAGCCCGGGATTACAGTCTTGACGTCGTCTTCGCGGATGTTCGCCAGCACGTAGTGCTTTGACCAGCGATCCAGCGCGAAGACGCCGATTGCCGTTAGCGCGGCCGCGAAGCGGTTCACAGCGTTTCGCGAATCGCCCCGGCGCAGCGGGCGCAAATGGTGGGCAACTCTGCGTCGGAACCGACGTCGTCCGTATAGCGCCAGCACCGTTCGCACTTCACGCCGGGCGCCCGGGCGATGGTTATCTTCATGCCAGGCTCACCTTGGCGGGTCAGGACCACGTGCGATGCGATAAATAAGCCCGGAAGCTCTGCCTGATACTCGGCAAGCAACGGGTAGAGCGTGTCGTCAGCGGCCAGCTGCACGGACGCTTCGAGCGGCGCACCAATGGTCTTTTCCTGGCGCGCCGCTTCGAGGCTCTTCAGAACTTCATCGCGCACCGGCATGAGCCGGCTCCAGTTTTCGACGCGGGCGCGTTGGTCTGCACCGAGACCCTGGGTGAGATCGGCAGGTTCGGGGAAGTAGGCAGCGTGCACGCTGCCGGAGCCGCCGAGGTGTCCCCATACTTCTTCAGTTGTGAAGCTGAGGATTGGAGCGAGAATTCTGACGAGGGCCTGTCCGACGCGATGAAGGGCGGTCTGTGCGCTGCGTCGCGCGTGCGACTTCGGCGCGGAGGTGTAGAGACGGTCTTTCAGAACGTCGAAGTAGACATTGCTGAGGTCGACGGTTGCGAAGTCGTAAGCGGCGCGATAGACCTTGTGGAAGGCAAACTCTTCGTACCAGAGTCTGCAGCGCGCGATGAGATCTTCCGTGCGAACGAGAATCCATTGGTCGAGTTCGCTGAGTTCGTTGCCCGGGACCGCGTCGAGTGCGGGATCGAAGTCGTGGATGTTGCCAAGAATGTATCGGAAAGTATTGCGCAGCTTGCGGTAAGCCTCGGAGAGCCGCGTGAGTATCGTGGGCGAGATCCGTACATCTTCGGTGAAATCGACCGATCCGGACCACAGCCGCAGAATTTCGGCGCCGGAATCCTTAATGATTTCCGCGGGTTCAATCGCGTTGCCGAGCGATTTGTGCATTGCGCGGCCGTCGCCGTCGAGAGCCCAGCCGTGCGTCGCGCACCCTTTGTAGGGGGCGCCGCCGTTGATGCCTACGGCAATGAGCAGTGAACTCTGGAACCAGCCGCGGTACTGGTCGCCGCCTTCCATATAGAAGTCGCTGGGCCAGCGCAGACCGTACTCGTCGTTGAGCGTAGCGAGGTGGCTGGAACCGGAATCGAACCACACATCGAGGATGTCGTTTTCCTTCGTGAATTCATGCGTACCGCATTTCGAGCACGCGGTGCCCGCGGGGACAAGCTCCGCCGCGGTGCGCTCAAACCAGATATCCGCGGAATGAGTGGCGAAGAGATCGACCACGCTATCAAGTACGGCGCGGTCCGTCAGCGGATGACGGCACTTGCTGCAGTAGAAAACGACAATCGGCACACCCCAGACGCGCTGACGCGAGATGCACCAGTCCGGGCGTCCGGAAACCATGTTGGAGATCCGGCCTTCGCCCCATTCCGGGTGCCACTTCACCGTGCGGATGGCGTCGAGCGCGCGTTCCCGCAGTTGGTGGTTGTCCATGCCGATGAACCATTGCTCGGTGGCGCGGAAAATCGTTGGGTTGTGACAGCGCCAGCAGTGCGGGTAGGAGTGGCTGATGTTCTCCTGGCCGAGCAGCGCGTTTCGCTCGGTGAGAATGCCGATAACGAGGGGATTCGCTTCCCAGACTGTTTTTCCGATGAGTTCCGCGGGAACCGTGGCATTCGTGCCGGGATCGTAGATTCGTCCCGCGCTATCGACCGGGCAGTAGACTTCGAGTCCGTACTGCAGGCCCACGACGTAATCTTCCTGACCGTGGCCAGGCGCGGTGTGAACGGCGCCGGTGCCTTGTTCGAGTGTGACGTGCTCGCCGAGGATGCCGATGGATGCGCGGTCCATGAACGGATGCCGGAACGAAGAGCCTTCGAGCTTGCTGCCGGGGAAGCGCGCTACAACCTTGCCGCCGTCCCAGCCGCATTTCGCAGCTGTGGTTTCGAGCAGATCGGCGGCGACGATGTAAACGGAGCTACCTGCTTCCACCGCCACATACTGATATTTCGGGTGGTACGCGATTGCGAGATTAGCCGGAAGCGTCCAGGGTGTCGTCGTCCAGATGAGGCCGAAAACATTGCGGCCAGCGAGTTCCGGATCGATGAGCGCGGGATCGGAAGTGAGCGCAAAACGAACCCAGACAGAGGGGCTTTTGTGGTCCGCGTATTCAACTTCAGCTTCCGCGAGAGCAGTGCCGCAGCTCATGCACCAGTTAACCGGTTTCAACCCTTTGTACGCATAACCCTTATCAAGGAAGTCCACGAACGCCCGAGCGATGACCGCCTGGTACTTCGGCGCCATCGTGAGGTAGGGCTGATCCCAGCGGCCCAGCACACCGAGGCGCTTGAAATCCTCACGCTGCAGGTTGACGAATTTTTCCGCATACTTGCGGCAGGCCTTTCGAACGCTCGCCGGGGACATCTGCGCCTTCTTGCCGCCGAGTTCCTGATCGACTTTGTGTTCGATCGGAAGACCATGGCAGTCCCAGCCCGGTACATACGGCGAATCGAAGCCCGCCATGGTCTTCGATTTGACGATGAAATCCTTGATGATCTTGTTAAACGCGGTACCGAGATGAATGCGGCCATTCGCATAAGGCGGGCCGTCATGCAGAATCCAGACCGGCTTACCGGCGCGTGAACGGCGAATCTGGCCGTACAGATCTTCTTCCGCCCAGCGGGCAAGCATCTTCGGCTCTGCCTGAGGCAGGTTGGCCTTCATGGAAAAATTCGTGCGAGGCAGATTGACCGTCTGCTTCAGGTCCACGTTCAGAGGATTCATGCGGGGATTTACTAATTATAGCGAGGTGCATTTTTAAAGAATCTCCGTCCACTGGGGCGACGCCGCAAAGGCGGCGTGGATCAGGCCGACGTGCGAATACGTTTGCGGGAAGTTGCCCCACATCCGCGGGATGCCGGTGTCGTAGTCTTCTGAAAGGAGACCCAGCGGCGACATGGCGGCGTGAACGCGATCGAAGACTGCGCGCGCTTCTTCGCGTCGGCCGAGCGTGGCGAGCGCTTCCACGAGCCAAAAGGTACAGATGACGAAGGCGACCGAAGGTTTGCCGAAACCGTCATTGAGCGAATAGCGAATGAGCCAGCCGTCTCTGGCGAGATCTCTTGTGATGGCGTCGACTGTGCTGTTGAGTTTCGGGTGCTTGTTCGGCAGGAAGCGCAGACGAACCATCTGCAGCAGCGATGCATCCAGATCTTCTCCGCCGTAGTGAGCGACGAAGCTGCCCAGTTGCTGATTCCAGGAATTCGCAACGATCTCATCGTGGATGCGGCTGGCCGCGGCGCGGAACTCGCCTGCGTGTGACGGCAAGTGTAATTCTTCAATGCCGGCCATCCTGTCGGCCGCCGCCCAGCACATCAGCGCGGAAAACGTCTGCGGCTTCCACTCGGTGCGGTACTCCCAGATCCCCGCGTCGGGAACGCCGGCCAGAGAGACGGCGCGCCGCGCGAGGCCTTCCATTAGTTGCAAAGCTGCCGGTGAGCGGTCGGCGCTCATGCGCTCATCAAGGAAAAGCGGAGTGAGTGCGAGTACGAGCTCGCCATAGATGTCGTGCTGCAGGTGTTTGGCTGCGCCATTGCCGATACGGACGGGCTTCTCACCGTTATATCCGGGCCATGCGTCGAGAATCGACTCGGTAAGATCTTCCGATCCGTCAACCCGATAGAGAGGCGCGAGATTCAGGCCCTGCGATCCCCCGGCGACATTTAACAGGTAGTGCACAAACTGTTCGCGCTCCTCAAACTGCCCGAGCAGGCCAAATGCATTCAGCACATAGTAGGAGTCACGCAGCCAGCAATAGCGGTAGTCCCAGGTGCGTCCGCTGGCGGCGGATTCCGGGAGTGATGTGGTCATCGCTGCCACAATGGCGCCGGTGTCCTCAAAGCAATGCAGCTTCAGCGCAAGCGCTGAACGGACAACTTCGGCCTGAAAGAGCGGGGGGATGTCGCACTGTTTTACCCATTGCCTCCAATAACGCGTCGTCTCGTTGAGAAAGCGGTCGCAGAGAGGTTCCAGCGGCTCTTCGACCGGCGCGCCCCAGGAGAGGATGAAGTGCCGGCGTCCCGTGAGGGTGAACGGTTTTCCTCCCAGATAAGAGAGCGGCACATCGGTAGTAAGGCGCAATTGGGCGGCGAAACCGTCATAGCGTACGTGGTGCGAGCCATGAATTGGAACGGGTCTTTCGCGTGACCAGCCGAGCATCGGATCGCAGCCAACTTCGATTCTCGGAGTTCCCTCGATTGGCTCAACGATGCGGACGATCTGGGTGGGCCGAAATGTTCGCCCAAACTGAATAAAGCGCGGGATGAAGTCGATGATTCGGAAATCGCCTGTCGCACTGTGGAATACCGTTTCGAGAACATTCGTGTGCGGAACATAACGCTGCGTACCGCTTTCCCCACCCGCGGGAGCTATGCGAAAACGGCCCCCATCTTGCTCATCAAGCAGGCTTGAGAAGACAGGTTCTGAATCGAACCTTGGAAGACAGCACCATACTATGTCTCCCGCGTTGTGCACGAGAGCGGAAATCTGGCAATTGCCTATCAGGCCAATATCTTCCAGTCGCATGCGTCCGGTCTGAGCAATTTACTTTCCTTCCATGAAATTTCTTTTATCGCGTATCGCCCAGGTTGTACTGGCACTGCTGGTCGGTTTGAGCGTGCTGCTTTGGGCAGCCTCAGGGGCCGTGGACTCTACCGTCCGGCGATGGTTTGAGCGGGACGTAAATGCACATTCGAGTCTCGTACTCACAGGGGCGCGGCAATCCCTCGCGAACGCATGGGAAGCTGATCCGAAGACGCTCGGGAGCGAACTCGCGGACCTTTCCCGTGATGAACGTGTGATGGGCGTGAGTTTGTGCAACGCAGATCTCACACAGCGCGCGCATACGCCCGGATTTCCGGATGAGTTTGGATGCTGGGTAATTGGCAGTCGCGCACGGGATAAGGGTGGGTGGAATACCGTTGCATCGCTGCCGAGCGGACGAGTTCACGTCAGCGTGATGCCTGTTGAACGTGATGGGCGCGATCTGGGATTCGCGATCCTGCTGCAGGATCTCAGCTTCATTGACAGGCGCGCGGCGGAAGCTCGAAAGTTGCTGATTGTCGTATTTGGAGTGCTCGCGTTTCTTGTGCTCGTATTGCCCACATTTGCCGCGCGGTGGGCGCGTTACAGCTGGATCGCCGAATTGCGCAAACGACTGCGCGATGCGGACGATCCGGGCGCCAGGCAGTCCGAGCGTGAGTTCCAGCCGATCATGAGCGACCTGCGCGAACTGGCGGGACGCATGGCCGGGGACCGCGATGACATTCAGGGTCCCTGGACCCCGCAGAGTCTCAAGCAGACGCTGAATCGCTATCTGCTCGGAGAGAAGATTGTCATCGTTGCGAACCGCGAGCCGTACGTTCACCAGCGCAGAAAGGACGGTGGCATTGAGGTACAGCATCCGGCGAGCGGACTGGTGACCGCGCTCGAGCCCGTGATGCGCGCGTGTTCCGGAGTGTGGATCGCCCACGGCAGCGGTACCGCGGATCGCGACACGGTCGACCGACGCGATCATGTTCGCGTACCGCCGGGTGAAGAATCTTATGACATCCGGCGCGTCTGGCTGTCAAAGGAAGAGGAAAAAGGCTACTACTACGGCTTTTCAAATGAAGGGCTGTGGCCGCTTTGCCATGTGGCCCACACCCGGCCTGTGTTTCGAGCTGAAGATTGGCGGCAGTATACGAACGTCAATCAGAAGTTCGCGGACGCCGTCTGCCGGGAAGTGGATTCCGATGACCCTATAATCCTGGTTCAGGATTATCACTTCGCGCTGGCGCCCGGGATGATTCGCAAACGTCTGCCCGCAGCGACGGTACTGATGTTCTGGCATATTCCGTGGCCAAATGCGGAGCGCATGGGGATTTGCCCGTGGCGTGACGAACTGTTGGCGGGCCTGCTCGGCAGCAGCATCCTTGGGTTCCATACGCAGCAGCATTGCAACAACTTTCTCGATTCCGTGGATCGATACCTGGAGACGCGCATTGATCGCGAAAACAACGGCGTTGTAATGAGAGGGCACAAGACGCTCGTCCGGCCGTATCCGATTGCGATCGAATGGCCGGTGCGATGGGCGGACTCTGCGCCTTCCCCGGAGGAGTGTCGCGCACAGATCTGGCACGACCTGAACCTCCGTCCGGACGCGCTGCTCGGTGTTGGCGTAGACCGCCTCGACTACACGAAAGGAGTTGAGGAGCGGTTGCTGGCAGTGGAACGCCTTCTGGAGCGGTATCCGGAATTTCGTGGCAGGTTCAGTTTCGTCCAGTTGGCGGCGCCGAGCCGGACGGAGATTGACCGCTACCGGGAACTCAATGATGTTGTAGAAGCGCTCTCGGTGCGAATCAACGACCGCTTTGGAACGGATAACTACAAGCCGATAATCCTGCTTCGCGCGCATCACGAACCACCAGCGGTATTCCGCTTTTATCGCGCGGCTGATCTCTGCTATGTCAGCAGTCTGCATGATGGAATGAATCTTGTTGCGAAAGAGTTCATCGCGGCTCGCAGCGATCTGAAAGGTGTGCTCGTGCTGAGCGAGTTTACCGGCGCGGCGAAGGAATTGACCGAGGCGTTGATCGTGAACCCCTACGACATGGAGGCCAGCAGCGAAGCGCTCGCAGTCGCCCTCCATATGCCGGTCGCGGAACAAAAGGATCGCATGCGATCCATGCGTTCCCTGCTGGCGCAATTCAACGTTTACCGCTGGGCCGGCAAGATGCTGGTGGATGCGGCGCGTCTTCGTAATCAGGAGCGCGTAGCAGGGCGACTTGCGGAGCGGGCGGAAACGGTCGGCTAGTGCGGTGCGCTACATACTCTCGTCTTCTTCGCGTCCGGTCCTGAAAGAGCTCGCCAGGGAGAATACGCTTTGCGCGTTCGATTTTGATGGTACTCTCGCACCGATTGTGGACCAGCCGGAAAAGGCAAACCTTCGGGATGAAACACGCCGCGCATTGGCGCGCCTGTCAACGCTTTATCCGTGCATTGTAGTGTCGGGCCGTGCCGGTGACGATGTTCGAGACCGATTGCAGGGCCTGCAACTTGCGCGTGTGATTGGAAATCATGGCGCTGAAGGCGCAGCCTTTGACGGAGGAGAGACCTCCGCGTTTCCCGAATGGAAGGCCGAGCTTCGCAAGCTGATCAGCGTGCTTCCGGGCGTTCAGCTTGAAGATAAGGGCCTATCTCTCGCGATCCACTACCGGCAGTCGACGGACAAAAGTACGGCACGACGCCGGATTCTCGCAGCCGCGAGTGAACTGCGGGATTCGCATGTGTTTGGCGGCAAGCAGGTCGTCAACGTCGTGCACGCCGGCGCTCCGAACAAAGGCGATGCGCTGGCTGATGAAAGAGAAAGGCTGGCCTGCGATCACGTCATCTTCGTTGGCGATGATGACAATGACGAAGCAGCATTCGCGCTGCGCGGTAAGGTCGTTTCAGTTCGCGTCGGGTTGAAGAAGACCTCGCACGCCCGCTATTACGTGCGCCGCCAGGCGGAGGTGGATGAGCTCATCCGCTGCCTGGTCTACCTTCGCGAGCAGCAAATCGCGTGATGCCTGGCCGGAGAATGGAGGTTGCCGATGTTGTTTGCACGCGTTGTGGAGGCGTCCCGCAGTATCGCTGTTGTTTCAGGTCGTCTCGCCAAGATCGCGCTGCTGGCGGAACTATTGCGACAAGCCGGGCCGGATGAGGCGGAAATCATCGTCTCCTGGCTTTCCGGTGTTACGCGGCAGGGCCGCATCGGAGTTGGTTCAGCGGCATTCCGCGCGGCACGGATAGCGCCGGCAGAAAACGCATCGCTCGAAATCGCCGATGTAGATGCCGCCCTCGACTCGCTGGCTGACGTCAGTGGGCGTGGAGCCGAACCGCGACGTCGGCGTCAATTGACGTCGCTGCTGGAAAGAGCGACCGCCGAAGAACAGCAATTCCTCTCCGCGCTCCTGCTCGGAGGTCTGCGTCAGGGAGCGCTCGCGGGCCTCATGTTTGAGGGCCTGGCAAAAGCCACAGGCGTGGATGTGGGTCGCATCCGTCGGGCGGCGATGATGGCCGGCAGCCTTGCCCGGGTTGCCCGCGGATTGCTGGAATCCGGCGAGACATCCCTCTCTGTCTGGACGATCCGGCTTTTTCAGCCGGTGCATCCGATGCTGGCCCAGCCTTCTCCCGATCCTGAGACTGCGATGTCAGAACTCGGCGACGCATCGCTCGAATACAAGCTCGATGGCGCTCGGCTGCAGGCGCACAAATCGGGCGATGACGTCCGCATCTACACGCGCGCGCTGAACGAGGTGACCGCTTCGGTACCGGAAGTGATGGAGATGGTGCGCGCTCTTCCGTGCCGTGACGCAATCCTCGATGGCGAGGTGGTCAGTTTCGCGCCCGATGGCAGACCGCGAACATTCCAGGTCACAATGCGACGATTCGGGCGGCGTGAAGACCTGGATCGTCTGCGGGAGGAGTTGCCGCTCACACCGATTTGGTTTGACATCCTCCTGCTCGATGGCCAGCCACTGATCGATCATCCGCAGTCTGAGCGATTCACGATCTTGCGCACCCTGGTCCCGGGACAAAACCTGATACCGCATACAACCGCGTCACATCCTGAAGAGGCAGTTGCATTTCTCGCCGCCGCGCTTGAACTCGGCCACGAGGGCATCATGGCGAAGGCAACGACATCCGCTTACGTGGCCGGGGCCCGTGGCCAAAGCTGGCTCAAGATTAAGAAGGTTCACTCGCTCGATCTCGTGATCCTGGCCGCCGAATGGGGCAACGGCAGGCGCGAAGGCTGGCTGAGCAATCTGCACCTGGGCGCGCGCGATACCGAAACGGGTGGGTTCGCCATGCTGGGCAAGACGTTCAAAGGTATGACGGAGGAAATGCTTCGCTGGCAGACCGGGCAGTTGCTGGCAATCGAAACCGGCCGCGACGGGAATGTCGTGACTGTACAGCCGAAAATCGTGGCAGAGATTGCATATAGTGATATACAAATCAGTCCGCGATATCCGAGTGGCTTTGCACTGCGGTTTGCGCGCGTTCGGCGGTATCGCGAAGATAAGACACTCGCGGATATCGACACTCTCGATACGGTCCGCAAGCTGGCCGGTTTTTAAGAGCCCGTAGAATCAACTTATGTATATCCGCGTGAATGCGCGCGACAACGTTGCGATCATCGTGCATCCCGAAGGCGTTGCCGCGGGTATGGACCTTCCCGGTGGAATCGCTGCGACGGAACGTATTCCGCAATCGCACAAAGTGGCGCTGGCTCCGCTGAATCCAGGCGATCCGATTGTGCGCTATGGACAGCTCATCGGCTACGCAAACCATAAGATCCCGGCAGGCGCGTGGGTTCGCGAACACCTGATGGATATGCCCGCGCCGCCTCCGCTCGATCGGCTGCCGCTCTGCACTGCCATACCTCCGGCGCTCCCGCCGCTCGAAGGTTTCACGTTTCAGGGATATCGAAATCCTGATGGCAGCGTCGGTACGCGCAACATTCTTGGCATCGCCACCACGGTGCAGTGCGTCGCGCCGACAGTGGATTATGCGGTGCGACGAATCAAAACCGAGATACTCCCGCATTACCGGAACGTCGATGATGTAGTCGCGGTCACGCATTCCTATGGATGTGGTGTGGCAATCAATGCGCCGGGCGCAGCAATTCCAATTTCCACGCTTCGCCACATCTCGCTGCATGCAAACCTGAGCGGCGAGCCTTTGGTCGTGAGTCTAGGCTGCGAAAAAATGCAGCCCGCGCTCCTCTTCAGCAACGACTTTCCCGTGCTGGAAAGCTCGAATGTCGTCCGCCTTCAGGATCAACCAGGCTTCGGCAACATGGTGGCGCAGATCATGGAAGCAGCGGAGAAGCGGCTGCGAATACTGGATCGCCGTCGGCGCGAAACCTGCTCAGCATCGGACCTGATCGTTGGCCTGCAGTGCGGAGGCAGTGATGCGTTCTCGGGAGTCACCTGCAACCCGGCCGTCGGCGCTGCGGCCGATCTGCTGGTGCGCGCCGGCGCGACCGTCATCTTCTCCGAAGTCACCGAAGTACGCGACGCCATCCATCTGCTCACGCCACGTGCGGAAACCATGGAAGTTGCACGAGCCCTCATCCGCGAAATGCAGTGGTATGACGATTACCTCGCCAGCGGCTCGGCGGATCGCAGCGCGAATACGACGCCCGGCAACAAGCGCGGCGGGCTGAACAACATCGTGGAGAAGGCCCTTGGAAGCGTGGCAAAGGCCGGCAGCAGCGCAATCCGCGCCGTGGCTACCCACGGAGAGAAAGTCACTGCGAAAGGTCTGGTCTTTGCAGCTACTCCCGCCAGCGATTTCATTTGCGGCACGCAGCAACTTGCTTCGATGAATATGCATGTCTTCACTACGGGCGAAGGCAGTCCTTATGGACTTTCCCTTGTACCTGTAGTCAAGGTTTCCTCACGCACCGCGCTGGCGGAAAAATGGCACGACCTGATCGATATCGATGCAGGTCGTATCGCAACCGGCCACGCCACGGTGGAAGAGACAGGCATGGATCTGTTCCGGTTTCTGCTGGCGAGTGCAAGCGGAAAGAAGACCTGGGCCGAGCACTGGGGTCTCGGCAACGCGCTTTCCCCGTTCAATCCCGGCCCGGTAACGTAAGCGCTACTTGAGTTCGTTGCGGATCAGCGGCGCAACGGTCGCCACGTCAAACGTCTCGTTGAACTTCTTTCCGTTGATGAAGAACGTCGGAGTCCCGCCCACACCGGCCTCTTCGCCTTCCTGCTCCTCCGCCTGAACGCGCGCCTTGTATTTGTGACTGTTCAATTCAGCCGTAAAGCGCTTCACATCAAGCCCAAGCTTCGTGGCATAGCCCATCACGCGGGTTCGCGACAGATTCGGATACCCGGCATATAGGAGGTCATGCATTTCCCAGAACTTTCCCTGAGCCTGAGCCGCCAACGCGGCTTCGGCTCCAAACTCCGCCTGAGCATGATCGTCGAGCGGAAACTGTTTGAATACCAGCTTGACGTCCTTAGGAAACTGCCGCATCAGTGCCTTGGTCTCGCTCACAGCCTTGCTGCAGAACGGGCACTGGAAATCCGAGAACTCAACGATCGTTACCCGCGCATTCTCCGGTCCGCGTACGGGGTCTCCCGTGGTCGAAATCTTTACCGGGTCGTCCAGAACGGCGGGCGGCTCCGTCGCAATCTTCTTCAAATCGGCCCGAATCGCCGCATCGGTCTTACCTGCGAGTTCGCCCTTGACCACGGCATTCGCCAGCTTTCGGCTGGTAGCGCAGGAGTGATCCTTCATGCGGCATTCCGCGATCTTCATGTCACAGCCACACGCGCAGGCTTCGCCGCGCACCAGCTTCAGGGCAGCCGTCCTGCGGACGCCGGTGAGCCCCTGCCAATCGATACCGGGAAGGTCGGTTGCGGTCTGCCAGTCCCCCTGCTGGGCGCCGCACAGAACGGCCAGGAGGAGAAAGAGCGCCAGCTTCTTCAAATTCATCGCCTCTATTGTCACTCATTTGCCACGCTCTCGTGTTAGAGGCATCCCGAAACACCCGTTTGGACGGTTGATATCCTGAAAGTTCATAGCAATCCCCGGAGCACTCCTACTTTGAACCCAATCGTAATGGCCTTTCGCGCATTTTTTGCGCTCCTGTTCGGCGGTAAGCTGCCCGATGACCTGGTCGCAAACCTCGGCCTACAACCTAAAGCCCCGCCGCCACCGCCGCCTCCCCCGCCCGCCCCGGTGGCAACCCCGCAGGACGGCGCTCTCCAACTCCTCGGTATTCTGCAGCGCGATGGGCGCATTCTCGACTTTTTCATGGAAGATCTGGCCCCATATTCCGATGATCAGATCGGAGCAGCCGCGCGTGACGTTCACACGAAAACACGCGAACTACTCATACGCCACTTCGCGCCTCAGCCAGTAATCGATGCCGTGGAAGGCAGCGCCGTAACCGCACCGGCGGGCGACGCCGCCCTTGCAAGATTCATCGGCAACGTTCCGGCTTCAGGCAAGCCGAAGGGCGGCTCCCTGCGTCATCGGGGCTGGCGGGCCTCCGCTGTCACGCTGCCGAAGCTGAGTTCGAAGCAGGATCTCACAATTCTCGCGCCTGCCGAAATCGAAGTGGAGTAAGCGCCGCATCGTGGCATCCCGCTATTCCATCGGTATCGACCTCGGCACCACCAACAGCGCCCTGGCCTTTCGCGACGTGCATGAAGAAGGCGGCGTCGCCGCAGCAACGATTCCGCAGTTGGTCAACGCGAACGAGGTAGCGGCGGAATCGCTGCTGCCGTCATTCCTCTACATCCCGGGAGAAAACGAGTTTCCGCCTGGTGCGACTGCGCTGCCGTGGGATGCTAACGGCCGCCCCATCGTGGGACGCTTCGCGCAACGACGAGGAGCGGAAGTGCAGCGCCGCCTCGTGGCGTCCGCCAAAAGCTGGCTCTCGTATTCCGCTGTTGACCGGTCTGCTCCGCTCCTGCCGTGGAATGCGGCAGAAGGCGTGCCGAAGCTCTCGCCGGTGGACGCATCGGCTGCATACCTGCGTCACCTCCGCCTGGCGTGGGACCACGAGCGTCCCGCTGATCCGCTGGCCGATCAGGAAGTGCTCATCACAGTTCCCGCATCGTTCGATGCGGTAGCGCGCGAACTCACCGAAAAAGCCGCGAAGGCGGCAGGCTTCAAATCCGTAACCATGCTGGAAGAGCCGCAGGCTGCGTTCTATGCGTGGATTGAGCGGCACGAAGACTGGCGCCAGCGCATCGGCAAAGGCGATCTGATTCTCGTAGTCGATATCGGCGGCGGCACCAC
This sequence comes from Acidobacteriota bacterium, assembly GCA_048498815.1. Taxonomy (GTDB): domain Bacteria; phylum Acidobacteriota; class Terriglobia; order Bryobacterales; family Bryobacteraceae; genus BOG-234. The sequence continues at coordinate 81,882 of JBEHXG010000001.1, forward strand.
TGACTTCACTCTCATCGCCGTCGGCGAAAATGATGGACAACTTAAGCTGGATCGCGTCGCCGTCGGCGATCACATTCTGCTGGGCGGCGATAACATCGATCTTGCGCTTGCTCACACGGTCGCCGCGGAACTGGCCGAACGCGGTATCCGGATAGACGCGACCCAACTCCAGGCCCTCTGGAACAACTGCCGTCTCGCAAAGGAAAAACTGCTGGATCCTGCCGCGCCGGTCGAAGAGGTCCCCGTCACCATCCTCGGTCGGGGATCAAGCCTGATCGGCGGCACAATCAAAGCCACGCTCCGTCGCAACCAGGTGGAGCAGGTACTTGAGGCGTTCCTGCCGCATGTATCCAGCACGGAATCGCTCCACAAGAACCGCACCGCGGGCCTGCAGGAGATGGGCCTGCCCTATGCCGCCGACGCCGCAATCACCCGTCACCTCGCACAATTCCTCCGCCAGTCGGATACCCCGCGAACAGGGCCCGGTGGACTGGCCTGTCCGACCCACATCCTCTTCAACGGCGGTGTACTGCATGCGCCATTCGTGCGCGAGCGTCTGCTCTCTGTCCTCAACGGCTGGCTGAGCGAAGAGGGATTCTCCGAAGTTCAGCCACTGACCGGCGAAGATCTCATGCACGCAGTCGCGCGGGGAGCCGCCTATTACGGCAGCGCCCGCCACGGCCGAGGCGTGCGCATTCGTGGCGGCATTCCCCGCTCATACTACGTCGGAATTGAGACCGCCATGCCTTCAGTTCCCGGCATTCGAACGCCGGTGAAAGCACTCGCCGTAGCGCAGTTCGGCATGGAAGAGGGCACTTCCGTGAGCATGCCCGCGCGCGAGTTCGGACTCGTCATCGGACAAACCGCCGAATTCCGTTTCTTCCAGTCTTCAGCACGCAAACACGACACCCCCGGAGAGATCATAGACGACTTTAGTGACGAACTCCAGGAACTCGCCCCCATCTCCGTCCGGCTGGAAGGTGAAAGCGGCGCACTCGTCGCTGTAACTCTCGAGACTCTGATCACTGAAACAGGAATGCTGCAACTCTGGTGCGTGGCCCGCGACGGCCGCCGCTGGAAGCTGGAGTTCAGCGTACGCGAAAAATGACCGGAAAAATGAAGGTCGGCATCGACCTGGGAACAACCAACTCCGCCATGGCCTGGATCGATCCGGCCGACGCGGAAGATTCGAGCTTTCCCCCGATCCATATCTTCGATGTCCCGCAGCAGGTTGCGCCGGGCCGTGTGGAGCCGCGCCGGACGCTCCCCTCCCTTCTCTATCTCGATGAGGGTCAGCCAGTCGGAACCTATGCGCGCGATCAGGGCGCGATCGTACCCACGCGCCTGGTTCACAGCGCGAAGTCCTGGCTTTCCAACCCTGACGTAGACCGCACGGCGAAAATTCTCCCCTGGGACGCCGGCGAGGCCGGTCGCGCGCTTTCACCCGTGGAAGTGTCCACGCGTCTGCTCGCCACCATGCGTGATGCCTGGGATGCCAGCGGCCGCTTCGGCCCGCTGCGCGACCAGGAAATCGTGCTGACCGTCCCCGCTTCGTTCGACGAAGAAGCGCGTGAGCTGACCGTGAAGGCCGCGCGCGAAGCAGGCCTCGAACATCTCACGCTGCTGGAAGAACCGGCGGCGGCGTTCTATTCGTGGATCGCAAATAACTTCGCGCGGTCACGGAAACTGCTGTTTGACGGGCAGATCGTATTGATCTGCGATGTCGGCGGTGGCACAACAGACTTCTCACTGATCCGTGTATCCCGGGAAGGTGACCGCATCGACTTCACCCGCACGGCAGTCGGCAAGCATCTCCTGCTTGGTGGTGACAATCTGGATCTCACGCTCGCCTGGTTGGCGGAAACCAAACTCGGTAAGCAGCTATCCATCAAACAACGCAGTGGACTGCGTCGCGAATGCTCAACGGCGAAGGAAATGCTGCTGTGCGATCCGAATCGCCAGTCGGCGGAGATCAAGGTACTGGGCAGCGGATCGTCGATGATCGGTGGCTCACTGAAGACCGAAATCACCCGCGCCGAAGCACTCGAGCTCGCACTCGATGGCTTCCTGCCAATGTCGCCACGCGGGGAGCTGCCGAAGGAAGAAAAGCGCAGTCTGTTCCGCGAACTCGGTCTGCCATACGTATCCGACCCCGCGATCAGCCGGCATCTGGCCGCATTCCTCGAATCTGCCGGACAAGCACCGGACGCGATCCTCTTCAACGGCGGCTTCTTCATCCCCGATATTCTGCGCGAGCGTGTCGCCGATCTGCTCGCCTCCTGGTACGGGAAGCGGCCGGAAATATTCGAAAATCGCGACCTCGATCTTGCCGTCGCCAGCGGCGCGGCTTACTACTCTTACGTGCGCTCCACTGGCGCGGGAGTGCTGGTAAAAGGTGGCCTGCCTCGCGCTTATTATGTCGGCTTCGATGACGGCGCTGCGGTCTGTCTGCTCCCCCGTGGCGCGGAGGAAGGCGACACGATCGAAATAGACCGCGAAGGCCTGCAACTCGTCGCGAACAAACCCGTATCCTTCCGCCTTCTGAGCTCACTGACGCGTACCGGTGATGCCGCAGGCGAAGTCGTGCGCTTTAACGAAAGCGAAGAGATCCACGCCCATGCGCCGCTCGAGGCCGTGATCCGTTTCGGCAAAGGCGGCGAACGTCTGGTGCCGGTGAAGCTGGGCGCGCGCCTTACTGAAACCGGCACGCTCGAAACCTGGTGTGATTCCAAAATCAGTGACAATCGCTGGCGCCTGCAGTTCCAGATTCGAAAATCGGCCACACGCGCCCGGTCGACAGGCGGACCTGCCGCAGTCGTCAGCGCCGAAGCCGTCGAAACCGCGTGCGCTCTTGCACGCGAAACCTTCACAACCAGCAACATCGCCCCGGAGGAACTGCCCGCGCGCCTCGAAGCCGTGCTCGGCCTGGGCCGCAACTCCTGGCCGGTCGATGTAGCGCGCCGTCTCGCTGACGTATTTCTGGAAATCGTGGAAACGCGCGGAAGAAGTGCGGCGCACGAGATCCGCTGGCTCAATCTGACCGGTTTCTGTCTTCGCCCGGGCTTCGGTTTTCCCGGAGACGAATTCCGCGTCGAGCAGGCGCGCCGCATTTTCAGCGGCGGCCTGAAATTCGGAAACCAGGCGCAAAACGAAATCGACTGGTGGATCTTCTGGGGTCGCCTCGCCGGCGGACTCAACCGCAACCAGCAATCCGACATGGTGCAGCGTCTGCTGCCCGTATTACTGCCCAAGGCGGGAACGAAACTCCAGCGCGTGAACTCCAGCCTGCTGCGGGAAATGTGGCGCGCCGCCTCCAGCATGGAACTGATCCCCGCCGCCAACCGAATTCAGCTCGGCGATGCACTGATCAAACAGGGACGCCAGTCTGGTTTCACTGACAATATTCTTTGGTGTGTGGCGCGTCTCGGAGCAAGACAGCTGTTCTACGGCCCCGCCAATCAGTCGCTCACACCGGCCATCGCCACGCGCTGGATCGAAGCGCTGCTCTCCAGCCGAAAAGCCGAAGACGCCCTGCTATCCCTTGCCCGCAGAACCGGAGATCCCGTACGCGACGTCGCCGCCGCCACCTTCGCTGCGGTGAAGGCCAGCATCGCCGACCCGCAATCCATCGCGCAACTCGAAGGCGAAGCCGAACGCGACGAGCGTGCCCTTGGACGAATCTTTGGCGAAGATCTTCCATCCGGACTCGTCCTGCAGGGCTGAGTTCCGGAACGGCCTTCAGTTTGCCCGCTATATGCTAGCGTGAAAGCTGGCGATCGTTTCTGTGCTTGATACTCTGAAGGGCCCCATCCAGTCCGTTCAGGATTTCTACGAACTGGCCGGCCGCGCCGTTCGCAACGTCTTCCGCAGCCCGCATTACGTAGACGACATCCTGCTCCAGATGGAGTCCATCGGCGTGGGCAGCGTTCCGGTCGTTCTCCTCGTAGGCTTCTTCTCTGGCGCCGTGATGGCCATGCAGATGGGTCGCGGCCTTCAGGAATACGGCCAGACCGGACGCACCGGGCAATTCGTCTCGCTGATTCTGGTCCGCGAACTTGGGCCCGTGCTGACGGCAGTCATGGTCGCGGGTCGCAACTCTTCGGGTATCGCGAGCGAACTCGGATCCATGAAGGTGACCGAGCAAATCGACGCCATGCGCGCGCTTGGCACCGACCCGATCCAGAAACTCGTGACACCGCGCATGATTGCCACCGCGATCATGTTGCCCTGTCTTACGGTAATCGACGATTTCGTCGGCATGATCGGCGGCGGCATCATGGCGTGGATGCTCTTTGCCGTGCCCGGCAGGCTCTACTGGTCCACCGTCTGGCATGCACTCGTCTGGAGCGACGTTGGCCAGGGCTTAAGCAAGCCCTTTGCCTACTCGTTTGCGGTTTCGCTAATCGGATGCTTTTGCGGACTGAGAACCACGGGCGGCACGCAGGGCGTAGGTAAAGCGACAACGCAGGCGGTCGTCTACGCCACCGTCATCATCTTCATTCTCGATCTTTTCATTGCCCGCATCTTTCTCTGGATCAGCCAGATGGGGCAGTGATGGCAGACTCAACGCAATCTCCGGCCAGCCTTCTCCGATTCGAAGAGGTCACCGTCACATTCGGCGATTCCGCTCCGGCGGTCGATCGCCTTTCCTTCGACGTCAAAGCCGGCGAAACTCGCATCATCCTGGGCGCGGCGGGAAGCGGAAAAACGGTCTTACTGAAGACTGCGCTCGGCGTGAATGTGCTGCGTGGCGGCAAGGTCTTTCTATTCGACGAAGACGTAACCGAAAAACCGGAAGTCGAAATGTTCAGCATCCGGGCGAAGCTCGGCATGCTGTTTCAGGAAAGCGCGCTGTTCGATTCCATGACCGTGGCGCAGAATGTGGCATATCCCTTGCTGAATCAGAAGGTGAACCGCATGCCGCGCGAAAAGGTGGAGCCCGCCGTCCGCGACTCACTGCGTTTCGTGGAACTCGAACACACCATGGAGAAATTCCCCAGCGAACTCTCCGGAGGCATGCGCCGCCGCGTAGCGATCGCTCGCGCAGTCGTGACGAATCCGCCGCTGTTGCTCTACGATTCGCCCACTGCCGGCCTGGACCCCATAACCGCCCACACCATCATGGCGCTGATTGTGAAGGAGCGTGACGCCAACAATACAACGGCGCTCGTGGTCACCCATCGCTATCAGGACGGGAATCTGGTAGCGAACTTCCGCTACAATCCGAGTAGTGGACGTCTTGATCCCGTTGGTCCGGAAGGCACCAAAACGATTTTCATGGTGATGAAGGAAGGGCGTCTGATTTTTGAGGGTACGCAGACCGAACTGGAAGCCTGCAAAGACTCGTACGTAGTCAAATTCGTGAAAAAACCGGAACGGGAAGCAGCGTAGCAAAGGACGCGAGAGAGCGACCCAAACGCAGAAAACGATGGCATCGCAGCAAAAAGTCGAATGGGCAAAGCTGAAGACGGGTATTGTGGCTACGATCTCCATGATCGTGGTCGGCGCGCTCATCTTTTTGCTCACTGGTAACGGCACGCTATTCGAAGGGCAGGCGCTTCTCCGCACATTCATGGCGGATTCCGCCGGCATGGCGGAAAACGCGCCGGTGCGTCTCAATGGCATTCTGGTCGGCCACATTAAGTCGGTGAAACTCTCCGGCTCGACTGCGCCGCGACGCACTGTGGAAGTCGACATGGTGGTGCCGGACAAGTATCTTCCCGACATTCCCGAAGATTCCCAGGCCGCCATCAGCGCCGCCAATCTGCTGGGCGACAAGTACATCAACATCACGCGTGGCACTCACAAGAAACATGCGGAAGACGGCGGCGAACTGGGCTCCCTTCAGACTCAGGACGTGCCGGAAATTCTGGCGCAGAGTTCCAGCCTGCTTTCGCAGTTCCAGACAATACTCGGGCGTCTCGACGGCCTGCTGACAGTTGTGGAAAGCGGTCAGGGTAACATCGGCAAACTGCTCAAAGACGATTCGCTATACGACAAGCTCAACGCCACGGTCGGCGAAGTCCAACAACTGGTGAAAGACGTTCATAACAGCGATGGCACCATAAGCCATCTGCTTTACGATCACGAATTCTTCAACCAGATCAAAGCGCCCATCGCGCGACTTGACGATATGCTTGCCGAAATTCAGAAGAAGAACGGCACCGCCGGCAAGCTGCTCTACGACACCCGGTTGCATGATGAAGCTCTCGGCGCGATCAAAGACACGCGCGACACCATCGCCGAAGCGAAGCGCATGATTGACGATCTGAACGCCGGAAAGGGCACGGCGGGCAAACTGCTGAAGGATGAAGACGTCGCCAACCAGATTGACGCCGTCGCCCGCAAGCTCAGCATCGCCATGGATCAGATCAACGGCGGGCAGGGAACCATCGGACAACTGATGTCGAATCCCGCCCTCTACGATTCCATGACCGGCGTCACGAAGGAACTGAACTCGTTCCTCAAAGACGCGCACGCCAACCCGAAGAAGTTCCTCACGATACGGCTGACCCTCTTTTGATTCGCGTCATCTTCAACGCCGATGACTTCGGTTTCACGCGCGATGTGAACGAAGGCATCGTCGAAGCCAATCGCGACGGAGTCCTCGGCGCCACAACCCTCATGGCGAATGGCGAGGCATTCGAACACGCCGTAACGCTGGCCCGCAAGACGCCGGCGCTCGACGTTGGTGTCCATCTCGTCATGGTCCAGGGCGAGAGTGTGTCGCAACCCGGGCAGCCGCTGCCTTCAACGTTGGCGGAACTAGCGCAGGCGCTGCTGCTCCGCCGCATTGATCCGAAGGCCGAAGCCGAGGCCCAGGTACGAAAGATCCTGAGCGCCGGAATCCGTCCAGGGCACATCGATGCCCATAAGCACTCGCACCTGTTTCCGCCCGTTCTGCGCGCGCTCACGCACGTAGCGCGTAAATTCGGAATCCCCTGGGCTCGAAAACCGTTCGATCACGATGCAGAAAGCGGAGTCGCCCGTGCGATGAAAGTGATGCAGCCGTCGATGACCAATCGCCTGGCAGGCTTACAATCCACAGATCACTTCGCCGGATTTGAACTGACCGGCAAACTCAATACCGTCTCTATGGTGCGAGCCCTCGAAGCTCTTCCAGCGGGCCTGACGGAATTCATGTGCCATCCAGGCCACTGCACCGCAGAACTGCAAAATGCGCCAACCCGCCTGAAACAAAGCCGCGCCATCGAACTTGCCGCGCTCACTTCACCCGAAGTGAGGCAGACCATCGAACGGCGCGGCATCATTGTGACCCGCTTCAGTGAAATCGGGTAACCGCTAAGCTCGAGCCCCAATTTCGCGCATACACCGGTCGATCCACAGCTTCGTCAGCTTCTCCTGTGCGCCATTCTGGGTCAAACGCGTTCGAAGGTTGCCAAAATCCACCTTATCCAGCGGCTGATCCTGGTTAAAGCAGGAGAAGATCACCGTCTCTTCGCCCGTCGCCGGATCGCGATGCACCTGCAGGCACTGCGCGCAGATCTCCTTCATCATGCACTGCATCGGCGAGTTGATACTGCCAATCGCCTCGTGATCCGGCTTCAGTAACTCACGCAGTACGCCGTGTCGCGCCTGCTGAACCGCCCGCATCATTCCATCCGAGCCAATCGCCAGCAACCGGTCCACCGTATTCAGCGGAATCGCCGGACGTCCGAGCTGTCCGCTCCCATAAGCCGCCATGGCTGCCACGATGTTCCCGACAAACGCTCCATCCTGAGGACGACCAGGCGTAAACCCAGGCGCTTCGTCGCAGCACCAGATCACCACATCCGCCGCGCGCTCGATTTCCTCGACCTTGTAACGGTCAATGACCTTCTTGTAGCCCGCAAAGTAAATCACCCGCGAACCTTCCTCGCGCAGCTTCTGCCCAATCGAGAACAGCACCGCATTGCCTAACCCACCACCCACGAGCAGCGCAGTCTCCTGCGCGGGAGTCTCGCTCGGCGTCCCGGTCGGCCCCATCAACACAACCGGCTCGCCCTTCTTCAGCAGCACGCAAAGGTCGGAAGACCCGCCCATCTCCAGTACGATCGTCGAAAGCAGCCCCTTCTCCCGATCGACTGAAGCGCCGGTCAGCGCCAGCCCTTCCATTCCGAGCACCGTATCTTTCGTGCGAGGCGCCAGCGATTCGAAATTCTGCAGCCGATAGAACTGACCCGGCTGGAATGCCCGCGCCGCAATCGGCGCCTTCACAATTACCTCAACGATGTTCGGCGTGAGCCGCACCACATCTTCCACGACTGGCCGAAGCTCATCGTCCAGCCGCGCAGCCAGCGCTTCCGGCGCAGGTGCTGAAGCCCCCGCTTTCGCGAGCACGCGCGAAACGACCGGATACCCCTGCTTGGCACTCGACATCGCCTTCACCACATTCCCCGAAAACGAAGGATGCAGGTCGCCGAAGAAGCTGATCGAACGCCCATCCGGCCGCGCCGACATCAGCACATAAACCGAAGCCGGCTTCGTCAGTTTCTCCGGCTTTACCTTCTCGCCGTCTTCGCCGTAAGCCTGGAAATAACGACCATCCAGCGTGACGTTGTGTTCGTCCTCGCGAGCCAGCACCGTATTCGGCTGCGTACCCGCGGCCACCAGAATCGTCTTCGCAGGCAGCGTCACCGAATCGCCCGAAGCGCGCTTAAAGCGAATTGCATTAGCCGCGCCGGAAGCATCCACTTCCACTTCTTCCGGGGTCAAAGACTCCGCAAACCGAACGCCCTCTTCAAACGCCTTCGAAACTTCCTCATGATTCAGCGTGTAGCTCGGGGCATCAATCAACCGCCGCCGGTAAGCCAGAGTAACCCCACCCCACGAATTCAGCAGATCGATAAACCGTGGCCGCCTGCCTTCCTTCGCAGCGCAGGCTCGCTCCGCGCGAATCGCACGCGCATGAGTCAGAAACTCACTGGCAATCTCCGCTTCCTCCGGAGTCCACTGAGCGCGAACCTTGCCCTCACCCAGCTCCGCAACCAGAGTCTCATGCCGGCGCAGGAACTTCTCCACCTGCACCACGTAATAAGCCAGCGATTCCGTTGCCGTATCGATCGCCGTTAACCCACCGCCAATCACAACGATCGGCAGCCGCACCTGCAAATTCGCAAGCGAATCCGGTTTCGCCGCGCCTGTAAGCTGCAGCGCCATCAGGAAGTCCGAAGCCTGCCGCACGCCGCGCACGAGTCCATTCTTCATCGGAATCACCGTGGGCCGCCCCGCACCCGCGCACAGCGCGATATGGTCGAAGCCCATCTCAAACGCGGTATCCACCGTCAGCGTGCCGCCAAACCGCACCCCGCCATACATATGGAACTCCGACCGCCGCTCAATCAACAGCCGCACAATCTTCAAAAAGTTCTTGTTCCAGCGAACCGTGATGCCGTATTCCGCCACGCCACCGAAACCCGCCATCACGCGCTCGTCCAGCCGCTCGTAGATATCGGTCACGTCATACAGCGGATGGAACGGCACACGCTGCCCGTGGGGATCGACTCCCGAAATCTCCGAAGGCAGTGGCTCAATTTTCAGCCCATCCACGGCAAACACCGTGTGGCCATCGTTCATCAGATGATGCGACAACGTAAAGCCGGAAGGCCCCAGCCCCACTACCAGAACCTTCTTCCCCGTAGCCTCACGCGGAAAAGGCCGCGCGAAGTTCAGCGGGTTCCAGCGCGTCAGCAGGCCATAAATCTCAAAGCCCCAGGGCAGTTCCAGCACATCCTTCAGCGTGCGTGTCTCCACCTGTGGGATATCCACCGGCTCCTGCTTCTGGAAGATGCAGGCCTTCATACAGTCGTTGCAGATGCGATGTCCGGTAGCCGCGGCCATCGGATTGTCGATCGTCACCACCGCAAGCGCCCCGATCGGCACGCCATCACCCTTCAGAAGATTCATCTCGGAAATCTTCTCTTCGAGCGGGCACCCGGCCAGCTTCACCCCAAACACGCTGGCCTTGAAACTCCCGTCCTTCTCCTTCAGCCCATGCGAGCAGGAATCCTTGCCCTGGTTGTGGCACTTGATGCAGTAATGCGCCTGATCCATCGCGCCGGTCAGATCTGTACCCGCGTCGGTGAGCTGAAAGCCTTCGCGATTGCGCCACTGCTCCGGCTGAAACTGCAACTGCACCAGACCGTGCGATTCCACTTCGCTCGATGGCACCAGATGCATCATGTCGAGCTTGTGCGGTTGACGGAACAGAATGCCCTTGTGGTGAACTTTCTTTCCCTCAGGCGTCAGCACGGACCACGCCGCATACAAAGCCGCCAGCCGCAGTGCTTCGACGTGCTCGGCCTCGTTCTCCATCCATCTATTCACGTGCTCGGCATAACTACGCTCTGTCAGCGGCTCCAGCGTGAACGCCTCAAGCTCGGCCGCAATGGCGTAACCATCGATCAGGGAGGCCTTCTCCGCCGTATAGCCGGTCAGCGCCTTCTTCTGAATGAACTTGCGCTTCACCGCATACAGCGGGGCCAGTTCATTGTGTTTCGCCTGCAGTTCGCCCACAGCTTTCTCAATACCGAACAGCTTGCCGACGAAATCATCAAGATGCGGCGCCACTGCAATGATCAGATCCGACTGCTGCTTCAGCGGCAGTTCGGCGTAATTCTCGCGGGCGGCAATCAGACGCGAATGAAGGCCGGCATCGGCAGCTTCCAGCTCACGCAGAAAAACGCCATCCAGACGCTTCAGCGCGTCGCGCCGATAGAGATCCTCAAAGGAAAAGCCAAAAGACGGAGAAAGGACGCGGTGATTCATTGGGTTATCAATTTTCAGGTTGCCCGGCTGTCGGGCTTTCAGACGAGCGGGTGATGATGGGCCCGGGAACCTGACCCTTCCTTTACAGTTTGCCACGGCCGATTTCCCCGCGCGTAGCGTTTTGTACACCTGCGGGCCATTCTCGCCCTGTTTTGTGAGGAATGAGGGATGCTTTACAGCCGTTTACACATTTTAGTTGTTTTAGCCCTTGCTCCAGGCAGTACAATCGTTACTTTGGCAATACTCTGTAAAGTCTGGTAACCGACTCTGCGCCGTGCCGCGCCGTTACAGGTATAAAAGGGTTGGCTTCAGATGTTTCGCGGCACCAGGATCCAGAATCGGCTCGAATGAACACCACTACACCTACCCCTGACCACACTCCCTCTTTCGGCGGCCAAGGCGCGTCTGAAGGCAAAGCAAAGAAGCGAGGCTTCATTTGGCTGCTGCTCTTTCTGATCGTTGCCGGCGTTGCCGTCTATGCGGTCATTAAAGCGGGACAGCCCGGCCAGATCATCCAGACCTCCGGAGGTGGTGGTGGACGCGGCGGAAGCGGCGGTCGCGGTGGCCGTGGTGCGCTCGGTCCTACTCCAGTAGTTGTTACAAAGGCCCGCAAGGGCAGCATGCCGGTTTACCTGAACGGCCTCGGAAATGTCGCCGCTTACTACGTCGTCGCGGTTAAGGCGCGCGTGGACGGCCAGCTGATGTCCGTTAATTTCCAGGAAGGGGACATGGTCCGCAAGAACGATCTCCTCGCCGTCGTCGATCCCCGTCCCTTTGAAGTCCAGCTCAAGCAGGCCGAAGGCACCATGGCTCGTGACACCGCCCTGCGTGACAACGCGCAAAGAGATCTGAAGCGATATCAGGGGCTGCTCACCCAGAACGCCATACCTCAGCAGCAGTACGATACACAGCTTGCGCTCGTTGCTCAGCTCGAGGGTACCGTGAAGCAGGATCAGGCGGCAATTGATAACGCCAACCTCCAGATCACGTACTCAAAGGTCGTAGCGCCAATTTCGGGCCGCATTGGTCTGCGACTCGTCGATCCCGGCAACATCGTTCACGCTTCGGATCAGAACGGAATGCTGGTGATCACACAGATCCGGCCCATCTCCGTACTCTTTACCGTTCCCGAAGATGCTCTGCCGCAGGTCAATGCGAAGCTAAACGCCGGCAAGAAGCTCCTGGTGGAAGCCTGGAATCGTGATAACTCCCAGAAGATCGCCGACGGCTATCTCCTCACAATCGATAACCAGATGGATGCAACCACCGGTACTTCGAAAATGAAAGCCATCTTCGACAACCTGAATGGCGCGCTCTTCCCCAACCAGTTCGTCAACGTCCACCTGCTCGTAAACACCCTCTGCGACCAGGTCATCGTTCCCAACGTCGCCGTCCAGAGCGGTCAGCAGGGAACTTACGTTTATACAGTTGACGCCGACTCCAAAGTTCACAACCGTCCGGTAACCGTTCGCCTTGCAAACGCCACCGAAAGCGCGATCGCAACCGGCCTGGCCGATGGCGAACAGGTAGTGACCGATGGAACGGACCGCCTCATAGAAGGCGCAACCGTCCGTCAGCGTACGGCCGAAGACATCAATGGACGTGGCGGCAGAGGCGGTCGCGGCGGTAGCGGACGCGGTGGTCGTGGCGGCAGTGGCCGCGGTGCGGGTCTTGCCGGAGGTGCAAATGCCGGCGCAGGCGGCGGCCGTGGAGCAGGATTCGGTGGTGGCGGGCGTGGAGCAGGCTTCGGCGGACCCGGCGGCGGAAACGGTGGCCGAGGCGGAGCGAACGGCCGTGGTGGACGCGGCGGCAGTGGTCGTGGCGCCCGCGGTGGTCCGAACCAGGGCCTCGATCCCGCAGTCAATGATGCGCCGGCGCCCCTTGACATGTCTACGCTCGATATTGGTTGCCCCGACGATCCGTCCTCGCGTCCCGGTGGCCGCCAGGGCGGAAGAAATGGTGGAGGCGGCCGCCGCGGCGGCCAGGGACCAGGCGTCACCCAATGAGCCCTTCCCGGATATTCATCGAGCGCCCGGTCGCGACGTCGCTGATGATGGCCGGGGTGATCCTGACCGGCGTAGTTGCGTTCTTCCAGCTTCCGGTTTCGGCGCTGCCGCAGGTCGATTACCCCACAATTCAGATTCAGACGTTCTACCCGGGCGCCAGTCCGGAAGTCATGACGTCGTCAGTCACGGCTCCGCTTGAAAAGCAGTTCGGGCAGGTCTCCGGCCTCACCCAGATGACCTCGACGAGCACGTTCGGAAGTTCGCTCGTCACCCTCCAGTTCTCGCTCGATCTCAACATCGACCAGGCCGAGCAACAGGTACAGGCTGCTATCAACGGGGCCGGCACCTTCCTGCCCAGAGATCTGCCGAATCCGCCGATTTATGCCAAAACGAACCCGGCCGATTCGCCGATTCTCACGCTCGCAGTCACCTCGAAGGTTCTCCCGCTTCCCCAATTGCAGGAACTGGCCGAGACCCGCATGGCTCAGCGCATTTCACAGTTGAAAGGTGTCGGACTCGTCAGCATCAGCGGCGGCCAGCGGCCAGCAGTTCGTGTTCAGGCCAATCCAACATCTCTCGCCTCCTACGGGCTCAGCCTCGAGACTCTCCGCAGCGCTCTCGGCACGGCCAACGTCAACTCTGCCAAAGGTAACTTTGACGGAGCCCAGCAGGCCTGGACCATCAATAACAACGATCAGCTCAAGTCCGGCAAAGAATATTCTCAAATCGTCATCGCCTACCGCAATGGCGCGCCAGTTCGCCTGAAAGACGTAGCCGACGTCGTTGATTCGGTGGAAAACACGAAGCAGGCCGCCTGGATCGATGAAACCCCGGCCATCATCGTGAACATCCAGCGCCAGCCCGGCACCAACATCATCGGTGTCGTCGACACGGTCACCACCCTGCTTCCCACCATCAAGAACTCCCTGCCGGCGGGCGTCGACCTCAACATCGTCACCGACCGAACCACCACCATCCGCGCATCGGTCGAAGACGTTGAATTCGAACTGGGACTCACCATCTTCCTCGTTGTCCTCGTCATTTTCCTGTTCCTGCGCAGCTTCTCCGCCACACTGATCCCGTCGATCGCGGTCCCCCTCTCGCTCATCGGCACCTTCGGCGTGATGTACCTGCTCGACTATTCAGTCGACAATCTCTCCCTGATGGCGCTCACCATCTCCACCGGTTTCGTCGTGGACGATGCCATCGTCATGATCGAAAACATCGCTCGCTACATCGAAATGGGCGAAACGCCGATGCAGGCAGCCCTCAAGGGCTCAGCCGAAATCGGGTTCACCATCATGTCGCTGACGGTGTCCCTGATCGCCGTGCTGATCCCGCTGCTCTTCATGGCGGACATCGTCGGCCGCCTGTTCCGCGAATTCGCGGTAACGCTCGCCGTGACGATCATCATCTCCGCGTTCGTTTCTCTCACGCTAACGCCGATGATGGCCGCGAGAATTCTCCGTCATCATCCTGAAAACGAGCAGGGAGTCTTCTACCGCGCCTCGGAATGGGTGTTCGTCAGCATCATCAAGGTCTACGGTTCCATCCTGCGCGTGGTGCTCCGCTTCCAGCCGGTTACACTTCTTATCGCTCTTGGAACCCTGATCCTCACCGCCTATCTGTTCAGCATCGTTCCCAAAGGCTTCTTCCCTGCCCAGGACACCGGCGCCATCCTTGGCATCTCGCAGGCGCCGGAAACCATTTCGTTCCCCGCCATGGCTGAACGCCAGCAGGAACTTGCCAGAGCGATTCTCAAAGACCCCGCCGTCAAAAACGTTTCGTCGTTCATCGGCGTTGACGGCTTCAATACGCTTGTTTCCTCCGGACGCTTTCAGATCACGTTGAAGCCGCTCGAAGAACGCAAAATTTCCGCGGGTGACATCATCCGCCGACTGCAGACGGAAGCCGCTTCTGTCACAGGCATCAGACTCTACCTCCAGCCGATCCAGGACCTTACCGTCGAAGATCGCATCAGCCGCACCCAGTATCAGTACTCAATGATGGCGCCGGACAAAGCCACCCTTGACGAATGGGTCCCAAAACTGATGGAGCGCATGAGCGAAATCCCCGAAGTGCGCGACGTGGCGAGCGATCAGCTCAACGGCGGAGTCGGCCTCCTGGTTAATATTGACCGCGATACGGCCGGCCGATTTGGTATCACGCCGCAGAATGTCGATGACGCCCTCTACAACTCCTTCGGTCAGCGCCAGGTTTCAACCATCTTCACGCAGACCAACCAGTATCACGTCGTGCTCGAAGCGCAGCAGAACTTCCAGCAGGCTGCGGACGCGTTGAGCCACATCTATGTTCAGGTCGGTTCGGCTTCCGCCAACCTCGCGTCAACCGTAGCCGCCGCAGGCACCAACTCCGCCATCACCGGCGCTGCCAGCCTGGCCCAGGTTCCGCTCTCCTCGTTCACCAGCGTTTCGCGCATTCCGGTTGCGGTCGCCATCAACCACCAGAGCCAGTTCCCCGCAGTCACCATCTCCTTCAACCTCGCGGAGAAAGCGTCGCTCGGTGCAGCCGTTACTCACATCCGCGAAGCGGCCAAAGAAATCGGCGTTCCGGCCAGCGTGGAAGCCAACTTCCAGGGCACGGCGCGTGCGTTCGAATCCTCACTCGCGAACGAATGGATCCTGATCCTCGCCGCGATCGTTACCGTCTACATCGTGCTTGGAGTGCTCTACGAAAGCTTCATCCACCCTATCACGATTCTGTCCACATTGCCCTCCGCGGCCATCGGCGCCATCGCGGCGCTGTTGATCTTTAAAGAAGATCTGGACATCATCGCTCTCATCGGCATCGTGCTCCTCATCGGCATCGTCATGAAGAACGCCATCATGATGATCGATTTCGCTCTCGAAGCCGAACGCAAGGAAGGCAAAGCCCCGCAGGACGCCATCTATCAGGCCTGTCTGCTCCGCTTCCGCCCGATTTTGATGACCACCCTCGCCGCCATGCTGGGCGGCGTGCCGCTCGCCTTCGGTTCCGGCGTCGGTTCAGAGCTCCGCCGGCCGCTCGGTATCACTATCATCGGCGGCCTGATCATGAGTCAGATGCTGACTCTGTTCACTACGCCGGTAATCTATCTCTGGTTCGGTCGCATCGCAGCTTTCTTCGGACGCCTGCGCGGCCACAAGCCGGAACAGTTGTCTTTCCCCAACGTGCCATCCGGGGATGCCGCATGAGAGTGACCGCTGTATGAGTATTTCTACTCCCTTCATCCACCGGCCGGTCGGAACCACGCTGCTCACCATCGCACTGGCGCTGGCTGGCGGAATCGCATACACCCTGCTGCCGATGTCGCCCCTGCCGCAGGTCGATTTCCCCACGCTGAGCGTCAGTGTCTCGCTGCCCGGCGGCAGCCCGGAAGTGATGGCCGCATCCGTGGCCACTCCGCTCGAAAAGTCGTTTACCCGCATTGCCGGTATCACCGAGATGACGTCCAACAGCTCTCTCGGTTCCGCCAACGTTACACTCCAGTTCGATCTCAGTCGCGATATCAACGGCGCAGCGCGCGACGTGCAGGCCGCCATCAACGCCGCTGCGGGCAACCTGCCCGCGAATCTCCCGACGAATCCGCGTTATCGCAAATTCAACCCGTCGGATCAGCCCATCCTCATCCTTTCTATGCGTTCGGATGTGGTTCCCACGCCCCAGATGTACGATCTGGCCTCATCCGTCTTTGCGCAGCGCCTGTCCCAGGTGGAAGGCGTTGGGCAGGTGCAGGTCAGCGGCGGCTCGCTTCCCGCCGTCCGCGTGGAACTCAACCCCCAGCCCGTTTCCAAGTACAGCGTAGGTCTTGACCAGACCGCCAGTTTCCTCGCCAGCGCCAATGCCAACCGCCCGAAAGGGGAAGTCACCAGCAATGGCATGTCGCTTCCGCTCTACACGACCGATCAGCTGAACGATGCGAAAGACTACAAGAATCTCATCGTCACCTTCCGCAACGGCTCGCCCGTCCGTGTTTCGGACCTCGGCACTGTCCTGGATTCGGTCGAAGACGTTCGCGCCCTCGGTCTCGCCAACGGCAAGCCCGCGGTGCTACTCTTCATCAGTCGGCAGCCCAACGCGAACATCATCGATACCGTCGATCGCATTCGCAAGCTTCTGCCTCAGTTCCGGGCCGCGCTGCCGCCAACGATTCAGCTCTCCGTCGATAACGACCGCACCACAACCATCGCCGCCTCGGTCGACGATGCCCAGCGCAACATGATCATCTCGATGGCGCTCGTCATCGTGGTCGTCTTCGTCTTCCTGCGCAATGGCTGGGCGACCTTCATCCCGGCTATCTCGGTTCCCGTCTCGCTCATCGGAACCTTTGGCGCGATGTACATACTTGGCTATAGTCTGGACAACCTCTCCGTCATGGCCCTCACCATCGCCACCGGATTCGTCGTCGACGACGCTATCGTCGTAATCGAAAACATCGCCCGCTACATCGAAATGGGCATGGAGCCCATGCCCGCCGCACTCAAAGGAGCGTCCGAAATCGGCTTCACTGTGCTCTCCATGAGCGCATCGCTCGTCGCCGTCTTTATTCCGATCCTTTTGATGGGAGGCATCGTCGGCCGCCTGTTCCGCGAATTTGCCGTCGTCCTCTCCGTATCGATCTTCATTTCGATGGTGGTGTCGCTGACCGTAACCCCGATGATGTGCGCGCACCTCCTCAAAGTCGAACACAATCACGGCTGGCTCTACCGGAAGTCGGAAGACTTCTTCAACTGGGTGATCAGCACCTACGCCTCTGCCCTCAAAGTGGTCCTCCGCCATCCGGCGATCACGATGATTGTCATGGCGCTCACCATCGGCGTCAACGTTTACCTCTTCACCAAAATTCCCGCCGGCTTCTTTCCGCAACAGGACACGGGTCGCCTTCAGGGAAACATTACCGGTCAGCAGCACATCTCCTTCCGCGCCCTTCGCGAGAAGACTTTGTGGTTTGAACAACAGGTCCGCAGCGATCCCGATGTCGACACGATCGACGTTTATGCAGGTTCCGGCGGTCGCGGCTCCAACAACGCGCAGATGTTCCTGCAGTTGAAGCCCAAGCCCGGCCGCACGGCTACAGCCGACGAAATCATCGCCCGCATCCGCCGCAAGACCAGCGGCATGCCCGGTGCTACCTTAACGCTCCAGTCCGCGCAGGATCTCCGCGTCGGTGGACGCCAGGCCAACGCCCAGTACCAATACACTCTGCAGACGGAAGATCTGGCCGTGCTCTCAGAATGGGGCCCTAAAGTCCTCAACCGGCTTCGCCGCCTGCCGGAGATCACCGACCTCACGTCCGACCAGCAGAACTCCGGCCTCTCCGAAAACGTCATCATCGATCGCGACACCGCTTCGCGTCTCGGCCTCACCGCCGCCGCTGTCGATAATGCGCTCAACAGCGCCTTCGGCCAGCGCCAGGTTTCCACCATTTATAAAGCGATCAACCAGTATCACGTCGTCGTAGCCCTCGAACAGAAATGGTGGGAAAGTCCGGACGTTCTCAATCAGGTCTACGTCCACACTCCCAAAGGCACAGACGTTCCGCTTGCCGCCTTCTCGCACTTTGCCGAGGGCATCACGCCGCTCTCACTTCCCCACCAGGGACAATTTCCCGCGACCACATTCTCCTTCAATCTGCCCGAAGGCGTGGGCCTTGCCGAAGCGGAGGACGCCATCAATCGCGCCCAGATCGAAATGGGACTCCCGGCCAACGTAGTCGGCAAGTTCGCCGGCACCGCTCAGGCCTTTAAAGACTCCATGTCCAATCAGCCCATGCTGATTATGACCGCCCTTCTCGCCGTCTATATCGTTCTCGGCATCCTGTACGAGAGCCTCATCCACCCGCTGACGATCATCTCCACACTGCCCTCCGCGGGCGTCGGTGCTCTCGTAGCCCTCGTTCTCTTCCGCACTGAGCTAACCATCATCGCCATGATCGGCATCGTTCTTCTGATTGGTATCGTGAAAAAGAACGCCATCATGATGATCGACTTCGCCCTCGTGGCGGAGCGCGACGAAGGCAAAACACCGCGCGAAGCCATCTTCGAAGCGTGCCTGCTGCGCTTCCGCCCGATCATGATGACCACCCTCTGCGCCCTGTTGAGCGGCGTTCCGCTCGCCCTCGGCTGGGGCGACGGCGCGGAAATGCGCCAACCTCTCGGCATCGCGATCGTGGGTGGATTGATTGTAAGTCAGATGCTGACCCTGTTTACGACTCCTGTGATCTACCTATCTCTCGACAAGCTCCGCCACCGGTTCAGCCGTAAATTTTCGCCCAGGCTGCCCGGCATCCTGGTTCCAGGTGGACTGGCGTCCGGGAGTGCCGACTAATTCATGCGCCGCAACTTCTCCGTAGCTCAAATCTCTTTCGCTCTCGCTGCCTCTCTGCTCACCTCCTCGTGCGGAATGACGGTCAAGTACGCGCGGCCCGCCGTGCAGGCCCCCCCCGCCTTCGGCGAACTCGCCGGCAGTGATCAGTGGAAAACCGCTGCACCCGGTGATGGCCTCATGAAAGGCAAGTGGTGGGAAATCTTCGGCGACCCCCAGCTCAATCAGTTTGAGGAAAAAGTCAGTGTCTCCAACTACAGCATTAAGCAGCTCGAAGCCATATTCCGCGAGTCAGTGGAAAGCATCGATATCAACCGCACCGGCTACTACCCCACAGTGAGCACCAGCCCCGCCATCACTCAGGGTGACCGCGGATCGCACGGCGGCGGAGGCGGCGGCGCTACTTCAACATTCTCAATTCCGTTCTCCGCCAGTTGGGTGCCCGATCTCTGGAACCGTGTCGGCCTCTCCGTGCAAAATGCCAACGCCGCGGCTCAGCTCAACGCAGCCGATCTCGAAAATCTGCGTCTCAGTCTCCAGGGCTCCCTGGCAATTGACTATTTCTCGCTCCTCGCCGCCGACATGCAACTCGCAGTCCTGCAGGAAAACATCAAGATCTATCAGGATTACCTCAAGCTCACCAATGATCGCTTCAACGGGGGTGTCGCGTCCAGGACCGATGTTCTCCTTGCCCAGACCCAGCTCCTGACTACCCAGGCGCAGGCCACCGACCTTGGCGTGAACCGCCACCAGTTGGAACACGCCATCGCCGTCTTGACTGGCCAGGCGCCTGCCGGCTTCTCAATCCCGCCGGGTAAAATCGCTGGTCCGCCTCCGACAATTCCGATCAGCGTTCCCTCGGCACTGCTTGAGCGGCGCCCGGACATCGCCGCTCAGGAGCGTGCTGTGATGTCTGCGAACACCTCCATTGGCATTGCACGCGTGGCCTGGTTTCCGACGTTGACCCTTTCCGGCACCACCGGGCTAAGCTCCGGGAGCCTCCTCAACCTGCTCTCCTGGGGCAGCCGAGTCTGGTCGGCCGGACCGGTCCTCGCCCAGACGCTGTTCGATGCCGGCCGCCGCAAAGCGGTCCTCCGTCAGGCGCAGGACGCCTACGACGCCACCGCTGCCGCCTACCAGCAGACCGTGCTGACGGCCTTTCAGCAGGTGGAAGACAATCTCTCAACACTCAAGGTCCTGGCAATCGAAGCTGACCAGCAGGCTCAGGCCGTCGATGTCGGCAACCAGTCGCTCGTGCTTGAAACCGAGCGGTACAAAGCCGGTACCGACTCCTACCTGAACGTGATTACCACTCAGACCATCACGCTCAACAACGAGCGGACTGCCGTGAGTCTGCTCGGCCGCCGCATGAACGCCGCAGTGAATCTCATCGTCGCCCTGGGCGGTGGGTGGGATTCCACTACACTTCCCACAGACGACCAGCTCAAGTCGCCGGACATGAAGGACGCCACAAAAACGGTCAATATAGCTCAGCCGGCAAACCGATAGTACCGCCTAAACCGTTGCAGACAAAGACTTGGGTCCCCAGATAAAAATAATCTATCGGCCAAAAAGATTTTGGTTGCCCCGGTCTCTTTTTGATATATAATCAGGGCGTCGGAGCTCCCATGAGCTCTCTAAGGAAGAGCCACGTAGGCTCTTCTCTCAAGGTTGAGAGAAATGCGCCGTGTAGCTGTTTGCGCCCTGCTGGCGCTTGGAATCGTCGGAACTCTTGCGGCTACCGCCATGGCGCCGATTCCTACTTCGCTTACAGTTATTCTGGATTTCCGGGGGTCGCACTCCGACCGCTCCGTGAAGGAGATGGAGCGCGAAACCGGGGCCATTCTCAAAAGCACGGGCCTTAAACTCGCGTGGCGTCTGCGTGACGAAGCGGCATCTTCGGCTTATTCCAACCTCGTCGTCATGACTTTCAAAGGTTCCTGCAGATACGACGCTGCGCCCCGCGAATTCAACCCGTCCGGCCCGCTCGCCAGTACCGGAACAACGGATCACATTATGCAGTCATTCGGTCAGGTCGATTGCGACCACGTGGTGCAATCCGCCCGCTCCGCAATGTGGGCCGGAGATTTCGCCCACGCCGACATGCTCGTCGGCCGTGCTCTCGGTCGCGTCGTCACTCACGAACTGGTCCACATGCTGACCAATTCCCGCAAGCACAGCCGCGATGGTGTCTTCGAAGAGGCCCTTTCAGGCAGGCAACTCATCGCCCCCTCGCTCCCTCTCAGCGCGATGGATGTAAACCTCCTGATGTCGGGCTTTGAAAACGATCACGATTAGGCGTTGCTTCCAAAGTCCGTATCGAAAATTAATCTCTCACCTCGCCATAAAAACAATCGATTCCGCGGCAAAATCAGTCAATAAAAACGTCTGATCTATTCGATTTGCTTATGACGTTAGCTTGACTTTGCCCTCCCCGCCGCGCTAATGTAAACGTGTTCGCAGCTGTGTTCCGTGTCGCGGCGTAAGCCGCCAGAGCCAGCCAGGCGACGCCCCGAAGCGCCTCCTTTTTCTCCCGGTCCTGAGATCGTTCCCCATTCGACGCTACACGTGTATCCGCACGTGCCGCGTCACGCACGGGAACCCAAACGGGACATCACTGCGCCCAGTGAATTCAAACAGGAGATCAACAATGACGCTTAACGCCAAACAGCAACTCGACCTTTTGGAACGCGGGTTTTCTCGTCGCAACTTCGGCAGGATCGCCGGACTGATGGCGGCCGGTTCCACGTTGCCATTTTTCGGCGAGCCTGCTCTGGCGCAGCTCTCCAAGATCACCAACATTCCGGCCGATGCCGTGATGATCAACGCAAACGAGAACCCGCTGGGGCCCAGCCCCGAAGCTCTCGAAGCCGCACAGAAAATCTGTGTGAACGGTGGTCGGTACCTGTATAACGAAACCGACGATACTCAGGCTTTGCTCGCGAAGCAGGAAGGGCTAAAGACGGAATACGTTCGGATGTTCCCTGGCTCGAGCGCTCCTCTCCATCAGGGACCGCTGGCGTTCTGCTCTCCGACCAAAGCATACGTCGTCGGCGACCCCGGCTATGAATCGGGAGCCAAAGCGGCGGCCTGGATCAAAGCGCCGGTCGTCAAGATCCCCCTCCTGAAGGAGAAAGGCTATGCGCACGACGTAAAGGCGATGGCCGCTGTCAAGAACGCGGGCCTCATTTACATCTGCAATCCGAACAATCCGAGCGGAACCATGACTCCGCGTGCGGACATTGAATGGCTCCTCGCCAACAAGCCCGCCGGCTCCATTGTCATGTTGGATGAAGCCTACACCCACATTGCTCCCAATGCCTACTTCTGCAGCGATCTGGTCGCGAAGGACAAGGACATCATCATCCTTCGCACCTTCTCAAAGATCTACGGTCTCGCCGGGTTACGCGCCGGCGCTGTGTTCGCCCGACCGGACCTGATGGAAAAGATCTCCGGCTGGACCGGCAGTCTGGTCTGGAGTTCACCCTCCATTGCAGGCATGGCAGCCGCGCACGCCAGCCTCAAATCACCCACGCTGATTCCGGAACGCAAAGCCAGGATCGGCAAGGTTCGCGACGACCTCTTCGCCTGGTTCGACAAGAACAAGATCAAGTACGTTCCTTCGGTTTCCAACTGCGTTCTCGTGGATACGGGAAAAGTTGGCAAGGGCAAGGACGGTCAGACCGACCCCACACTCAATCCCGTGCTGCTCGCGATGCGCGAAGCTCCCTATCACGTGTTCGCGGGACGTGTGTGGCCGTCGATGCCGACCTATATTCGCGTTACCGTTGGTTTGCCTGAAGAGATGGAGCGCTTTAAAACTGCCTTCTCGAAGACCATGGGCGTCTAGTCGCAACTGTATTCGAATCGGAGGCAATCACCCATGATCCGGGCGACAGGCAGGTACAACTGGGAACGCTTCCTGGGCGACTGCGCGGGCGGAGCCATCGCGGCTCTCATCGCGCTTCCCTACGGACTTTCCATGGCGGCTCTCATGGGCCTGCCTCCAATTCTGGGCGTCGTCACGTCAATCCTGACCGCGCCGATTACCGCAATCTTCGGGCGTAACCCGGTGCTCATTGGCGGCACTGCCAGCGTCACAGTTCCCTTCATCGCAGCAGCAGTCAAAACCGGAGGCATCGGCGGAGCGGCCAAAGTAACGATGGTCGCCTCCGTCCTCATGCTCGCGTTCAGTGTCCTCAGACTCGGCCGCTACGCCTCAAAAGTTCCACCCACGGTAGTCGCCGGATTCTCCGCCGGAATCGGCGCCATCATGGTGATCTCGCAGCTCAACACCATCTTCGGTGTTCACGCCGCAGGCGCCAGCGGTACAAACTCACTCGCTCTGCTCCTGGGCGTAGTAGAAAAACTGGGGGGAATGCACTGGGCGCCATTCTTCCTCGCAACGGTCGTCATGTTGGCGTCAGCGTTCGTAATGAAACTGTCGCCGAAACTTCCCGCGCCCCTGATCGGCGTAATCCTCGCCGGCATCGCCGCGCGGCTCCTGACGATGCACGAGCCCGAAGTCGGCTCGCTCCACCTGACGCTTCCCGATTTCGCCGGCTTCAGCTGGAACTCGCAGGACGTCATCAACGTCCTCCCCGCCGGTCTGATGCTGGCGTTCGTCTCATCGGCGAACCTTTTACTCACCTCGCGCGCCGTGGAACATTTCCGCGGTAAACACAAGCACCTGAAGCGCAGTGACGCGGATGCCGAGCTCGGAGCCTACGGCATCGCCAACCTTTCAGTAGGAATTTTCGGCGCGCCGATGAGCATCGGAATACCCGCCCGCAGCGTAGCCAACGTCCGCTGCGGAGGCACAACCCGAATCTCCAACATCATGCACGGCGTCTTCCTTCTGCTCCTGGTGAAAATGGGATCCGGCGCGCTCGCCCACATCCCTATGGCTGCGCTCGCAGGCGTAACTGCCTGGATGGGCATCTGTCTTCTGGACGTCAGCACATGGCGTCGCCTCGGCAAAATGCGGGTCACCGATGCCAGCGCCTTCCTTGTCACCGCCATTGGCGTTTTGGTCGTCAACGCGGTAGCCGCGGTGCTCGCCGGTTGTGCCATCTACGGCGTGCACTATCTCTACGAACGATTCATCAAAGTCACGCCGGGAACCGTACATGGCGTACCCGGGGTAGTCCGCTAGCCCGAAGGTTGACGCCGGTCTCCCCGACCGTCAAACTCATGAAGGAGTGCAAATGAAGCGCATATCGCTCACAGCCTGGATTCTGATCGCTCTCGTGGCCGGAATCGCCTTCGGCGCCGAATTCCCGGCGGCGGCGAAACAACTTGGACTCCTTGGCACCGTCTTCCTGCGCCTGATCAAATCGATCATTGCGCCACTTCTCTTCGGCACTCTGGTTTGCGGCATAGCCGGAACCGGCAATGCGAAGACGATGGGCCGCATTGGCGGCAAAGCCATTCTTTACTTCGAAATCGTCACTACGATTGCCCTCTTTGTCGGACTCGGCTTCGTGAACTTCGTGAAGCCCGGAGTCGGCGTGCAGCTGAAAGCCGGACCTTCCGGCATTCAGGGCTCCGCCGCCACCTTCGCCGGCATCCTCGAACACACCTTCCCCACCAGCATCATCGACTCGATGGCGAAGGGTGAGGTCCTCCAGATCGTAGTCTTCGCCTTCCTCTTTGGAACCGCCTGCGCCACCATCAGCGCCAAGGCCGAACCCATGATCAGATTCTGCGAATCGCTTTCCGAGATCATGTTCAGGTACACGGGCTACATTATGTACTTCGCGCCGTTCGGCGTCTTCGGAGCAATGGCCGCCACCATCGGCGACAAAGGACTGCGAGTCCTCCTCAATCTTGGCAAGCTGGTCCTCACCCTCTACGCAGCCGAAGCCTTCTTCGTAGTCTTTGTATTCGGCGCGGTCGTAGCGATAGCGAAGATCCCGCTCAGGCGTTTCATCCAGCACGTGAAAGCGCCCTATCTGATCGCCTTCTCAACAGCCTCCAGCGAAGCCGCGCTGCCGTCCGCTCTCGAAAATATGGAAAAGTTCGGAGTACCGAAGCACATCGTAGCTTTCGTTCTGCCCACCGGCTACAGCTTCAATCTCGATGGCTCCACGCTGTATCTCGCCCTCGCCGCGATGTTCGTAGCTCAGGCTGCCAACATTCACGTACCCTTCACCACGCAGATCGTAATGATGCTGACCCTCATGCTGACAAGCAAGGGTGTAGCAGGCGTGCCGCGCGCGTCGCTCGTGATCCTGGCAGGCACACTGGCCAGCTTCAATCTCCCCGTAGAAGGTATCGCCGTAATCCTCGGCGTTGACACTTTGATGGACATGGCCCGCACCAGCGTCAACCTCCTCGGCAACTGCCTCGCAACCGCCGTTGTAGCCCGGTGGGAGGGTGTTGTCCTGCCCGACGGGCCTATGATCGAACCCGAACTGGAACCCCTCGACCCCGGCATCTACGCCACCGCGGGCCACAACTAGATCCTGGCCAGCGGAGGATTTTGTGGTCGCGCTTCGGCGAATGCCGCTTCCCGCGACACCACGGGAGAAGCCATTCTCTCGCGCGCGCAACCGGGTGGATTTCGATGATCGGGCCGGGGGACCGGACGGCGGCCCTTAGCTCCGGAATACGTTCATCAGGTCGTCACCGAGGCGTCGTTCGCTGAAAACATCCAGGCTGCGTTTTCGACCTCCATCGGCGAGTCGATGACGGAATGCGTCATCCTCGGTCACTCTCAGTATTGCTTCTGCCAGGCGCGCGCCCGCCTCCGGGAGGTGGGTCGATTCTCCGTCGACAATCTGCTCGGGCATACCTCCGTGCGCTCCTGCAATCGTCGCAACCTGGCTGGCCATTCCCTCGAGCACAGTAAACCCGAAACTCTCCCAACTTGACGGGGTCACTGCGATATCTGAACTCCCATAGAGAGCTGGCAGGAGATCGGGGCCGACGAATCCAAGTTCCCACGCCGAACCAAGCGATGGGATACGCTGTCGGGTTCGCTCCGACAGTCCGCCGGCAAGAATCAGATGTACTTCCCGGCTGCTGCGCGCCCTGACTATTTCAAATGCGTCGAGCATTTGTGGCATGCCCTTGCTCGCTTCATTATCGCGAGTCACAAAGCATCTTCAGCTCGGTGGACGGTATACCGAAGCGTTCCCATATTCCGGGATCGGCGCGGTGCGGTCCCCACTTTTCGGAATCGATTGAATGCAGCACCACCTTGATTCGCCGATCGCCCGTGCAGCGCACGACGTGATCGCGGCGCTCATGCGAGTTCTCCACCCAGACATCACAGAGAAGCCGTAGCTCGGGGAAACCGGGTGAGTCCGCCTTCCGAATCGGAAGGTTGGATACGTTTGGACCGGCAACCATCCGCCGCCCGAAGCGAGCTGCCTGAGCATACAGCAGAGACTTCAGACCTGATGGAACGTAAATCACATCGCAGCCGCGTGCCGCGTCACGTACCGCCGCGATGTTTGCGCCGTAGGACTTACAAGTGCGCGTGATAGTTCAGACGAATGTCGGCTCGCGGCGATTGAGCGTACGGCTCGTTCTGATCGATTCTGCCCGTAAGAATACGCAACTGTACATCTCGTCGCCGCGAAAGCGCATTTAATGACCCAACGACATTTCGGTGCGGTCCGGAAATACCCAGGGCGTGATCAACCGGGACAAGGATCTTCAGCATAAATTAATAGCGCCGCACTTGGCCCTCCCGGGCTCGGGAGCCGTCGTATGGCGCGACGAGACTACCTGATCATAACAACCGTCGTTGGCTAAAATCACCCCTTCCGTATCGATCATTAATCTGAAAGTCCCTGCCTTTAAGCCAGCGTTGTCAGGCTCCAGGACGCGCGACGTTTTCGGCGCCTCCGGACAACCCGACATCGGTCTCAGGCGCGATCCTGTCCAAACAGCGTTAACATGGTCGAATGGCCCGGGAACTCTTCGAAGTCAAATGCCCCTGCTGTCAGGCGACCCTCAAAATCGATGGCGAACTCCGCGCCGTAATCTCGCATCACGAACACGTTAAGCCGCCCGCCATCGAAGACCTGACCGCCGCCGTCGCCAAACTAAAAGGTGAAGCCGGACGCCGTGACGAAGTCTTCCGCAAATCCTTCGAAACCGAAAAGAACCAGGGGAGCGTCCTCAACCGCAAGTTCGACGAACTCCTCAAGCAAGCCAAAGCCGACCCGGACTTTGGCAAAAAAACCCGCGGTATCGACCTCGACTAAATATCGTACTGTCATCTTCACCACACCCACTAACCTGTGGTTTACTGATAAACATGTGGAAGTTGACCCTGCCTATGCTTCTAGCGGCCGTTCCGCTCGCAGCTCAGGTCAGGATCACGCAAGGCACGAATCAAATCGACATCGCGATTGACGGCAAACCCTACAGCACCTACTTCTACGGTCCTGAAGTAGCCAAGCCCTATCTTTATCCCCTCCGCGCGCCCTCCGGCACACCCGTAACCCGCTCCTTCCCCATGGCGAACGTAGAAGGCGAATCCACGGATCATCCGCATCAGCGATCTCTCTGGTTTGCCCACTCCCGCGTCAACGGCTACGACTACTGGAACAATGAGTTCTCCTACAAGGGAGACAAGCTCGGCCACATCTTCATCACCAAAATCACCAAAGCCGAGGGCGGTCCCAAAATCGGCGAAATCGATTCCACCGCCAGCTGGACACAGTCCGACGGCAAAGTAATCCTCATCGAAGACCGCAAAATGATCTTCCACTCCGGCGGCCCCGATCGCGTAATCGATTTCGACTTTACGCTCACCGCGAAAGACACCGCCACCTTCCAGGACGAAAAAGACGGCGTCTTCGGTCTTCGCCTCGCGGCCGCGCTCGAAGAACTCAACGCGCCCGGCATCAAGGACCAACCCATCACGCCGGAGCGCACCGGCATCATGACCTGCGCCGAGGGCAGAACAAAAGAATCAAACTGCTGGGGAACGCGCGCCAACTGGATGGATGTATCCGGCGCCATCGCCGGCGAAAAGCTCGGCGTCGCCATCTTCGATCATCCGGATAACCCCGGCCACCCGACGTACTGGCACGCCCGGGGCTACGGTCTGTTCGCGGCAAACATTTTCGGCCGCAATGCCTTTACCGGCAAACGAGAGCCCCCGGGCGATGTCACGCTCAAGCCTGGCGAATCAATGCATTTTCGTTATCGCGTCGTAATCCACCCTGGTCCGCTGGTTCACACGCGCATGGAAGATCTGTACAAAGCTTACGCGGCCGGCAGGTGACCGCATCATTTACAAGAGGGAAAGCATGTTGAAAAAACTCGCCGCAATCACAGCGCTCGCGGCCACCGCCGCCTTCAGCCAGGCCTTACCGGCCGGCGTCACTAAAGGACCGTCAATGGCCGGCATCACCGAATACGCCTATCCCAACGGCATGCGCGTCCTTCTCCTGCCGGACTCCTCCAGTACCAAGGTCTCCGTGAACATGGTGGTGCTCGTGGGCTCTCGCCATGAAGGCTACGGAGAAACCGGCATGGCTCACCTCCTGGAGCACATGAACTTCATCCTCTCGAAGGACGGTCGCAGCATCAAGAAGGAACTGACCGATCACGGCGCCAACTGGAACGGCACCACGGACTACGATCGCACCAACTACTTCGAAACCGTCAACGCTTCCGATGAAAACCTGAAGTGGGCCCTGGGCCTGGAAGCCACCCGCCTCGTCAATATGCGTATCGAGCAGGAACTCCTCAACACGGAAATGACCGTGGTGCGCAATGAATTCGAGCGCGGAGAAAATAACGCCGCCCGCGTCCTCGATGAACGCGTCATGGCCACGGCATTCCTCTGGCACAATTACGGCAAATCCGTAATTGGCTCCCGCGCCGATATTGAAAAGGTCCCCATCGATCGCCTCGAAGCCTTCTACAAGAAGTACTACCAGCCGGACAACATTGTCCTTATCGTCGGCGGCCAGATCGACACCGCTAAGACGCTCAACATGATCGCGTCCACCCTCGGCGCCATTCCGCGCCCCACGCGCAAGCTCGACGCCACCTACACCACCGAGCCCGCGCAGGATGGCGAACGCACCGTCGAACTCCGCCGCGTCGGCGTCGGTCAGGATCTGCTGATGGCCTATCATGGCCCCGCCATGGCGCATCCCGATGCCGCCGCGCTCGAAGTCGTTGCGGGCATCCTCAATGGCGCGGGCGGCACCGGCCGTCTCTACAAAGCTCTCGTCGATAACAGGAAATCGATGTCCGCCTCCATGTCCGTGGGCGAGCTTCACGATCCCGGCGTCGTCCTGTTCTCCGCAACGCTCAACGGTGAGCAGAAGCTTGATGACGTGAAGAAAACAATGCTCGAAACCATAGCCGGCATCTCGAAAGAGCCGCCCTCGCAGGAAGAGCTCGACCGCGCCAAAACCCGCATCATCCAGCGCATGGATCGCGAGATGACCAACTCACAGGGAATGGTGCTAAATACGCTTACGGAAGTTGCCGCCGATGGCGACTGGCGCCTCATCTTCACCAACTACGAAGAAATCAAAAAGGTCACCATCGCCGATGTTATACGCGTAGCGAAGACTTATTTCAAGGACTCCAATCGCACGGTCGGCATGTTCATCCCCGAAGCCGCGCCGGATCGCACGGACGTTCCCGAAGCTCCCGCGATGGAAAAGCTTCTGACCGAATACAAGCCCAACATCACTGTGGCCGAAGGGGAAACGCTCGACCCTTCACCCGCCGCCGTGGAAAAGCGCATCGTGCGCTCGCAGCTTCCCGGTGGACTCCGCCTCGCCCTCGTTCCCAAAGCCACGCGCGGCAATCTGGTTGACCTCCGCATCACCCTCCGTTTTGGAGACGAGAAACTGCTCGCGGGAAAATTTGCCGCCGCCCAGATGGCCAGCGCGCTTCTCATGCGCGGCACAAAAAACCTCAACCGCCAGCAGCTTCAGGACGCCATCCAGAAACTCAACGCCACCATCAGCGCCGGCGGCCGCGGCGGCTCTCTCTCCGCCATCTCGGGTTCAATTCAAACGACGGCCGAAAATCTAATCCCGTCGATGAAGCTCCTCGCGGAAATCCTCCAGCAACCCGCCTTCCCCGAAGCCGATTTCGAACAGATCCGCCAGCAGGACATCACAGCGATCGAGCGCGGCAAGACGGAGCCCGCAACGCTCGCCGCGCAAGCCCTCCAGGCCAGCATCAGCCCGTTCCCTCGCTCCGATGTCCGTCACCCGCGCACCATCGAAGAGCAGATTGAAGATCTGAAAGCCGTAACGCTGGATGACGTGAAGGCTTTCTACAAGCAGTTTTACGGAGCCTCGCACGGCGATATCGTAGCCGTTGGCGCACTCAAGACTGCGGAAGTCCAGCAAGCCGCTGCCGACCTCTTCGGCTCCTGGAAAAGCGCCAGCCCGTACACGAAGATTGCGTCCAAATATCTCCCCGTCAAGACCATCGATGTCAAAATCGAAACGCCGGATAAAGAAAACGCGCAGTTCAGCGCCGGCCTCCGCATGCAGATGCGCGACACCGACCCAGACTACGCCGCCATGGTGCTCTCCAACTACATGATGGGTGGCGACATCACCGCTCGTTGGCCCGATCGCATCCGTAATCGCGAAGGCCTTAGCTACGGAGCCAGCAGCGGTTTCTCCGCCGCTTCCGATGGAGGCGACTCCGCCCTCCTGCAGGCCAGCATAATTAGTAATCCGAAGAACTCACCGCACGTCGAATCCAGCTTCCGCGATGAACTCAAAAAGACCCTCGCCGACGGCTTCACGCAAAAAGAACTCGACGCCGCCAAAGCAGCGATCCGCGACGCCCGAATTCTCGGCCGGTCCGGTGATGCGGCAATCCTGAGCCTGATCCTGACCCGAGCCGATCAGGACCGGACACTCGATTGGGACGTTCAGCTGGACGCAAAACTGGCGGCGCTCACGCTCGACCAGGTCAACGCCGCGTTCCGCAAACACGTAACGAATGAGATCTCAATCGTTCAGGCGGGCGATTTTAAGAAGGCCGGCGTCTACCAACAGTAGCCTTGGCGGACCGGCCCTCAAGCCGGTCCTTCCACACACGAAGCGTCTTCTTATTCGAAAAGCCGGCAGCATAAGTCTCACGGAACTGTTCCGTCTTCTTATGCTGCCGCCTTTTCAGCGCGTTGCGCAAAGCCTTTACCGTTTCATCCTTGCCGCTGATCTCGCGCCCCACCATCCGCCGCACCGTAACGCAGTCGTTCAGATCGCCCAAGACCGTCTGCACGTCCTTGAGCTCAGCCAGTGGGCCGCGTAAACGGTCGCCATACAAAGGCGCAAAAAGATCAAGCGTGTACCGAAGGTTCTTAGCCGCAATTCGAAAATGATGGATATTGCGGGGTGACGCGCCGGCCTTCCCGACTTCTTCCCCATGCCGGAAATACTCCTCCACCAGCTCAGGTAGAAGCGACTTCGCCATCTCAACAACCGGCTTTGCGCCAAACTGCTTCTCCTCGCTCGAATCCAGCGCCGCCATCCAGACCGGAACAAGCTTCCGATCCTTCCAGTGCTGCAGCGCCCCCGTCAGCGCTCCGGCGGCCTTCGCCCGTAAGTCTCTCAACTCCTCAACTAACTCGCCCGACCCTGGCAACGCGAGCTTCTCCGCCAGCTTCATCGCGATATCGCAATCCCGCACATCGCCCGCCTGATGCAGAATCCGTTTCAGCCCGCGTCGGATACGCCGCGACTCACCACGCGGGAAACAATCCTTCAACACACTCAACGTGCGTGACGCCCGCCGAATCGCCACGCGCAAATCATGAACTTCGCCCTCGCCGGGCATCCTCAATGCGCGCGCAACCCGGGCTTCGACACTGCGTAGCAGTTTCGTGCCGTGTTCAGTTGCAAAATGCCGGGTTGATAAAGAAGGCACGACCGCGACCTCGTTCCATCATGCCCCCGGCCGCGCCCCACAGAATAACAGTTCGATGAATTCTATTGCCCGGGTGCAGAAATCCGCTTTAGAGCAACGCTGACGCTGCCCGCCGACGTGACAGCAATTTTCTCGCCAGGACCCGCATTCTGTCGCATCCAGTCATCCTCGGCGTAAGGCGTCGAATTCACATCCTCAAACGCCCACGCCGTATAATTGCCAACCGGCACATTCTTGCGGGTAGCCGCTCCATGATCGTCAGCGGGAACCATAATGCGCTGATCGTTGTCACCCAGCAACAGCACTGTGCCCATGGCCGGCTTTCCATCCGCGTCGTTGACGGTCGCGTTGACCTCCCCCACCGCATCGCTCACCACGATTTCGATCGGCCCCATCGGGCCATCCACTCTGAGCGGTTGATTCAAAACATCCACTCCCCGAAGCGTCGCCGACTTGATGTACGCGAACGAGGTGCCCGGCCCCCGGCCGCCCATGTTAGCGCTTAGGCGGTACTCTCCGGCGCCCACTCCTGCAAGCTCAAAGTTCATACGGTCCGCATCCCACGCAGCCTGCGGAACCGGGGCTGGCATAAAAACCGGACCCGAAGTTTGCCACGGCCCCAGATTTACATTCAGCTGCGGTGGAAGCCCCGGTGTGGAGGACGGAGTCAGCTGGTAGTGTACGGTGCCGGAAACGGATCCTGGCGGCTGGAGCGTCAAGGTGATTCCGTTGACATCGGAACTGCCGACCTCCAGATCCATCTGAGCCACATCCAGCCGGATCTGCTGCGCCGTCTCCGGTTGATTCCCCACCTGGCGGCGCTGCGCGGTCAACAAATAGGAACCCGGCCGGACTGAGCTGATATCAAAAGTCCCGTCCTGCCCATCCTTCTCCATTACCTGCCCGCCGCGTCCGCCGTTTCCGGACACCCGGTCTAACAGCTGAATCACGACAGGGGGCCCGCCTCGGCCGCCTGCCGAAGCAACTCGTGGCGGAATTCCGGAGACACTCCCCCGAACGTGAACGCCGCGCGCCGTCTGCAGAGTAAATCCCGTCCGAACGTCACGCCCGGCTTCAATCGCCATCGCGATGGAGGGACCCGCGGATGGTGGCCCTGGATAGCACGACTCCTGATAAACCAGACTTTCCCCGCCCCCAACCGGAAATGTCGTGACAGAGGAATCGACGCACACAATATAGTGGCCCGGCACGAGGCGACCCACGCGAAAGCTCCCGGAAGAATCGGTCGCCCCGCCGCCCATATTCGTCAGCATCCGCTTCCCCGCTTGAACTGTTGCGCGCATGATCCGGATCTGGGCCGATTCAACGGCGTCGCCATCGGAATTCACAACCTTACCGCTGATAGACGCCTCCGGCAACAACTGGATCTTCACGCCCGTGGCCGGAGTTCCGGAAACCAGATTCACGCGCTGGGCCGCCCCTGCACTCAAAGCGGAAAGATTGGGTTGAATAAAGCCCGCGCGCGTTGCCGTAGCCACATGCGTCCCACACGTCACGTTTTTTACGCTCCACTGACCCTGCGCATCGCTTGACGTGCCCACTCCATTCGCCGATCCCAAATTAACTGATGCGCGGGGAATCGCCTCCCCGGTCACCGCATTCACAACTGACCCGCTCGCCGCACAGTCGCTCGCTATCGGCTGGCCGCCCTGTCCCGACGAATTAGGGCCAGAGACGCCGAGTACGCCGAGCGTGCCGCCACGCCCGCCCTGCGCCTGAAGCGAAAGAAACGTCATGACCGCCAGCAGACCGACACGGATCAACATATGTTCTCCAATCTACCCCAATTTCGACGCGACACAATTGGTTCAGTAATCGAATATAATCATCCTTACCGCTTTCTATCGAAAGGATTCATCAAAATGCGCCTCGTACTCGCATCGCTCCTCGCTACAGCCAGCCTGCTCGTCTTCGCCCAGCCCCCCGCCGCAGCACCCGGTGACGGCTCCCGCGCGGTGGCCGGAGGTGGTATCTCCATCCCCGGCTGGACCGGCAAAATCGACGCCAATGAGGAGAAGAACGGCCTCACGATCAACAGTGCGAAGCTGAGCCAGGAAGGCTCCACAATCAAGGCAACCACCGGGCCTGCCGTGACCTACTGGAACCCCGCCAACAAAGCCTCCGGTGACTACACCGTCAAAGCCACCTTCCTCGAACCCAAATACATGAACCTCAACAATCACCCGCATCCGTACGGCATCATGATCGCGGGCAATGATCTGGGAACGGAAAATCAGAGCGAGCTCTACTGCGCGGCCTACGGCAACGGCAACTTCATCGTGCGCGGCTTCGGACCTACAGTGTTCAATATGAACGGTCGCGGCGGCCCGAATGCGGCTGTCCACAAGGCTGCTGCGGTCGGCGAACCCGTCACCCAGGACATCGCCCTCTCCGTCAAAGGCAACCGTGTCACCTGCTCTGTCAATGGCACGGAAGTCGCGGGCTACGACAAAGCCGATCTCGTCACCTCCGGCAAACTGAAATCCACTGACGGCATCTACGGCCTGCGCTTCGCGCACAACACCGAAGTTCAGGTCACTGGCTTCAGCATGACCAAAAACTAGCCCGGGCCCCTGGATTCAGGAATGGATTCCGGAGCCGCCGACCCCTCATCGGACAGCAGCACCACCATCCCGCACGCCCTGCTGGATGAGATCGCTAACGGGCGCACCGACCGTGTCTTCGATTTCGTAAATGCCGGCTATCCGGCCACTACACTCGACCGAGGAGTCTCCATCATCAATCGATGCGCCTATTATGGCGATGTCAGCGCCATGCGTTTCCTGCTCTCACGGGGTGAAACGCTTGACGCGCTTGGCGAAAACCTCGATCTCAACGGCGCCTGCTTCCATGGTCACTGGCAGCTCTGCGAATTCCTGATTGAAAACGGCGCCGATGTAAACTGGCCGCTCCACGAAACCGGCGAATCGCCGCTCCACGCCGCGCTCTGTACTACGGACCGCCTCGCCCACAACCTGGTCATGAAGGTTCTGCTGGCCAACGGAGCCGAACCGAACTGCGTCACGCTCCCATCCGCCGACACCGGCGCTTTCATGCGCGATAGCCACACCAAAGGCGAAACCCCGCTCCACCGCGCCGCCGCTTTCGGTGACGAAGAAGCCGTTAAAATGCTGATCGACGCAGGAGCCATAATCGAGTCTCGCGACGAGTTCGGCGAAACACCCCTCGCCTGGGCAAGTTGGTATCTCCGTCCCGCCTCAATCCTCCGCATGCTCTGCTATGGCGACCACCGCGTCCACCCCACCTACCGTGGAATGCGCGCCAATTTGCAGGGCGAGCCGAACGTCTGAACTACCTCCGTCGAACGGCAATTTGCTTGCAATAGCCGGAAAACCGGAGCAAAATCCGGAGTAGGAGGGGAATGAGGACGACAATGAATCGATGTAAAAATTTCAGTTCGCCTGGCACGCTTCGCTGGCGAACCTCCAACCATACATGCGCTTTAACCGACGGCGAACGCCATATCGGTCATGTGGTTAAACTAGGCCGCCTCTGGCACGCCTTTGACGCCACCCATCCGAATGATTCAGGCGACGGCTTCCGCCCGCTCGGCATTTTCGAAATTCCGGACGATGGCCAGCGCGCCGTTGAACAACACTATCACGCAATGGCGGGCACAGCCTGACGGTAAAATTTACTGCTTCGAGGTAGTATTACTGCTGTCGAAACTTCGCACCGCGCTGATTTCATCCGAATAATTCGGCAACAGCGTGCTGATGCCCGTCATATCCAGTACTTTTCGGATCTCCGGCCGCGCATTCACAATTTTCATTGACCCGGCATTCCGCACCAGGTGTGAATAGCAGCCCATCAGCTGTCCCAGCCCTGCGCTGTCGATCTTGGTCACCCGGCTCAGGTCGATGATTACCCGCGAGTCGCTCTGTTCCAGTACTTCTCTCCGTAGCTGCTCCAGCTCTTTGGCCGTTTGCGTCAGCTCAGCGTTTACGCGGAATTGCAGAATTGAAACACCCTCGTTCTGCCGCCAGGTCAAATTGGAATTCACCAGTTCCGCCGCCAGCTTCTCGCTGACGCGCAGTTCGTCGAAGCATTCGTCACAGCCAAGATAATGGCCTTCGAATTCCTCCACCGCTTCGGCATCGAGCGCCCGAGCCAGATACCGGGCAATCACCTGCTCGCGCTCAATTGGTTCTCTTCCACAGATCATGATTTGGTTTCCGCCAGCTACTGAATTTCAATTACCTAGTGCAGCCACTCCATCCCGCGTTACAAAGAATCTCGGTACCTGGTACTCATACGCCGCCCGGATACACTTTCCGGAACCGCTCCTTCGCGCGAAACAGAACCACGCGAAACTGAGCGTCGGTCATACCCCACTCCGCGCAAATCTCTTCTTTTTCTTTACCTTCCAGATACAGCCGACTCAGAATCGTGCGATCCCGCTCCGCCAGTTCCGCCATTCCGTGGTCGATCGCCTGTCGCAGCTCGTAAACCTCCGCGTCAGGACGCACACTCCGGTCCGGCACCGGAATATCCGGATCGGCCAAAGGCTCCCGCCGCACTCGGCGCCGATACTCCAGAATCACGTTCCGGCATACACCGTTAACAAACGCCCCAAACTCCTCGGAATTGCGAATCTGACTCCTCTGACTCGCCCGTACGAACCTCGTCAGAGTCTCCTGCACCAGGTCATCCACATCCGGACAATTGTGGCCAACGTGATACAGAACCTTGTAACGAAGCTTCAGGCGCAGCCGCTCCAGTGACGGTTCACTGAATTCCACGGGCACCGGCGACGCGCTGGGACTGGTCACGACTGGGACTATTCTAACAGTGTTACGGAAAAAGTCCATGCCGCCGCATTTGGCCGATTAGAGCCAACGATGGTGGTTTCCCTCCATACCCACCGAGCGACCGGTCCTTATAAATGAACAACCTGGCCCGGGCATCCGGCCTGCATTCTCCGTAGTCGGAGGATAGTTTCATGCGCACCCTGAAAATCGCAGTACTCTCACTGGCAATGGCGGTCATCGGAGCCGTTTCCGCCCCAGCCGCCGTCCGTGCCGGCGTAGTTATAGGATCACGCGGCGGTGGCGTAGCAGTTCGCGGCGGATTCACTACCGGTGGGTATCGCGGCGGTTCCTACGGCGGATACCGAGGCGGCTACTACAGAGGTGGCTATCGAGGCGGCGTCAGCATTGGCTTGGGATACGGCGGATATTACGGACCGTCGTACTACGACCCCTACTACTACGGCTACGATTACCCGTACCCGGCTTATGAGTACGCCCCGCGGTATTATGCGCCGCCCGCAGTCGTGGTACGGCCTCGTCCGGCAGTCGTAATCCGCGGTGGCTGGCGGCGTTTCGGACGCTAACCATCCGCGCGTGCGTGGAAACGGCCGAACCGCCGGGTATATGCTGGTTTCCCGGAGGCCATTTCCACGCACATGAAATCTCGTCTGTCCGCAGTCCTCATCCCGGCTTTGATGGGCGCTGCGCTCTTATTTACCTCGCCCGCCTACCCGCAGGGACGGGGAGCATCCGGAGGTCGCGGCGCATTCGCCGGCAACGGACTCCCGGTAGATAACCTCGTCTCGCCCGAAGTCCACGCCGACCGCACCGTTACCTTCCGTCTGCGCGCTCCCGAAGCCAAAGTGGTAACGCTCACCGGAGACTGGCTCGCGACCCCGGCATCTTCAACCGGAGCGCCTACCCCGATGACCAAAGACGCCTCAGGCGTCTGGAGCTACACCAGCGCC
Organism: Acidobacteriota bacterium; assembly: GCA_048498815.1. Lineage (GTDB taxonomy): Bacteria > Acidobacteriota > Terriglobia > Bryobacterales > Bryobacteraceae > BOG-234. Next base: position 119,622 of record JBEHXG010000001.1, read on the forward strand.
CCGCTGGAACCCACCGTCCACCTCTACTTCTTCACCATGGACGGCGTCGTAATGGCCGATCCCGTCAACCCCAAAATGAAGTTGCGTGTACGCACCTCCGGCAGCCTCGTCGAAGTGCCCGGCGATCCCGCTCCCGAATGGCAGTTCCGCAACAACATTCCCCATGGCTCCATGGACTGGAACCAGCAACACTCCGCCGCCTATAACGATACCCACGAATTCCTCGTCTACCTCCCGCCGGGTTATCACACCAGCAAGGTGAAGTACCCGGTGCTCTACCTCGTTCACGGCTCGGGTGACACAGCGCTCGCCTGGGGCACCGCAGGCGCGGCGAATCTCATCATGGATAGCCTCATCGCCGAAAAGAAAGCCGCTCCGATGATCGTGGTCATGCCGTTCAACGGAAGCAACGCCCCGGCTCCCGCAGCCGGAGCCGCTCCCGCAGGCGCCAACGCGGGCGGAGCTCGCGGTCCTGGAAACGGCGCCGCTGCCAGTTCTCCGTTCGAAGACTACATGGTGAAGGAGCTCATTCCGTTTATTGACGCCAACTATCGCACACTTCCCGGCAACAAGAACCGTGCCATGGCCGGACTCTCCGCCGGGGGCTCCGCCACCTACAACATCGGCTTCAAACATCCGGAACTCTTCACCCAGCTCGGTATCTTCAGCATGGCCGGCAATGACTTCGCTACTCGCTACCCGGCGCTCGCGGCGGATGCCAAAGCCACCAACGCCAAATTCCCTGTAATCTTCATCGGCTGCGGCGTCGTCGATCCGATCGACCAGCGCGCCAGGGCCATGGATGCCGACCTCACCAAACTCGGCATCAAACACGTCTACAAGAATCGCGACGGTGGACACGTCTGGCCCGTCTGGCGGTGGTCCCTCGTGGAATTCGCGCCCATGCTCTTCCATAAGGGCTAAAATCATCGACCCTGCCTGAATGTTCCGATTGCGCAGCCGCCGTTGCGCAGTCGGAATGTTGCGCAGTCGGAATAAGGGCCGTCCCATTTCCCACCACCGCAGGTATTGCGAGCCAGACCGCGCGCTCCGGCCTCTCTCGCGCTATGATGACCATCGACTTGCGCACCCTCTACTCCCTGACCATCGCAACCGGCTCGTTGCTGCTCTTCGCACTTCAGCCGATCATGGCCAAAGCTCTCCTCCCGCGTTTCGGCGGTTCCGCCGGAGTCTGGGTCGCCTGCATGTTGTTCTTCCAGGTGATGCTCCTCGCGGGCTACTTTTACTCCTGGGTGATCGCGACCTTCCTGGGACGGCAAACCCAAAGCACAATCCACGCAACTCTGCTGATCGCCAGTCTGGCCACGGCTGTTCTCAAGCCAATCGAACCTCCAGTTGCCAGCCCAACCTGGTCGATTCTCCTTCTGCTGCTCACATCGATAGGATTGCCCTACTTCCTGCTCGCGGCGAACAGCCCGATCATGCAGGCCTGGTTCGCACGAACAACTGCCGGCCGTCTCCCCTGGCGATTTTTTGCGCTCTCCAACGCCGCATCGCTCATCGCGCTGCTTGCCTACCCGGTAATCATCGAACCGCTGCTCTCAACAACGGCCCAGCTCCGCATCTGGTGGATCGCCTACGCGGCCTTCGTCCTGCTCGCGCTCGCAGCCGCGCGGCGAAACGCAACATCGCCAAGTGAAACCGAGCCACAGCGCGAAACGACCAGCACCACAAAATCCCACCCGGTCCTTTGGTTCGCCTTGGCCGCCTGTGCCTCCGCTCTCTGGATGGCCGTGGCCAATCATCTCAGTCAGGAAGTAGCGCCGGTCCCGTTTCTCTGGGTGCTCCCGCTCGGTATCTATCTCCTCACCTTCATCCTGTGCTTCGAGAGCGAAAGGTGGTACCGGCCTGTCGCGGCACGCTGGCTGCTCCCGATCGCCTGGCTTATCGCCGCCGCCCGCATTTCATCGCAGGGCCCTGCGGGCCTGGTCTGGGAAGTCACTGCCTTCTCTATTGCCCTCTTCCTCTGGTGCATGTTCTGCCACGGTGAAATCGCCCGTACCAAACCCACATCCAACGCGCCATTTTTCTACCTGATCATCGCGGCCGGCGGAGCCTTTGGAGCCTTCTTCGTAGCGGTCATCGCGCCAAATACGCTCGACACCTATCTCGAACTCCCCATCGGTATCGCGGTCTCCGTAGTGCTCGCCTTGCGCGTCCTCTATGGTTTGACTTCGACGGCACGCCTCCTGCGACTAACAGCCGTCGCCCTCGCAGCCTTCATTGCGGCCACGCGCTTTTCGGCCGGATTCAGCGGAGCCATCCATATCCGCAACTTCTACGGCGCTCTTCAGATCAGCGATGACAACGGCGTCCGCACTCTCTACAACGGGAAGACTCTCCACGGAGCCGAGTTCCTCGCGCCCGAAAAACGTCGCCAACCAACCGCCTACTACGGACCCAACTCCGGCGCCGGTCTCCTCCTCTCCCATAGCGGCCCGTCCCGCCACGTTGCTCTCGTAGGCCTGGGAGCGGGCACGTTAGCTGCGTACGCCCGCCCCAACGACACCTTTCACTTCTACGAAATCAACCCCGCCGTAATCGAGGTCGCCCGCCACAACTTCCACTTCCTCGACCAATCCCCCGCAACAACCAACATCACAGAAGCCGACGGCCGGCTCGCACTGGAACAGGAACCACCGGACAGCTACGACATCATCGTTCTCGACGCTTTCTCCGGCGACTCCATCCCGGTCCATCTCCTCACCCGAGAAGCCTTTGCCCTCTACTTCCGCCTGCTCCACGCAAACGGCTCCCTCGCGGTCCACATCACCAACCGTTACCTCGACCTCAGCAAAGTCGTACAAGCCGCCGCATATTCCCAGCACAAACGAGCCATCCAGATCCACAGCGAAGCCGATCCACAAAATCAAATCCTCGCCGCCGACTGGATCCTCGTAACCGACGGCGCCCCCAGTCCCCGCCCCACTACCCACCTCTGGACAGACGACTACAGTAATCTCTTTCAAGTCCTGAAATAGCTTGGCCCCTCAAATGCCACACTCGTGGCTTGCAGCGAGATAAATCAATCACTTACGAGGATATTTGCGCGATTTCGCGCAATTTCCAGGTGCAAAGACCCAACCATGAATAACTTCCCCGCAGTAGACCAGATCCCGTTGCCGGCGCCAGTCTGGCTCCTGAAAGCTCTCCACGATCTCACGTTCACCCTCCATCTTGCCTCCGTCGGCCTCCTCGTCGGCGGCCTCGTTCTCGGCCTCGCCTTCGCGCTCATAGGACGCATCAACAACTCGCCCATACTGACCCAGGCGGGCGGCATGATGATCCACCGCCTGCCAACGGTCATGGCATTCGTTATCAACCTCGGCATCCCGCCGCTGCTCTTTGCGCAGGTACTCTACGGGCGCGCCCTCTACACCAGCAGCGTCCTGATCGGCGCGTATTGGATTGCCGTCATGTTCCTGCTCGTCGGCAGCTACTACGGCCTTCATCTCGCCGCTGGACTCGCCAACAAACAGAAGCCCTGGGCCGCTCCCGGCTTCGCCGCGCTCCTCCTCATCCTCACCGTAGGCTTCATCTACAGCAACAACATGACGTTGATGCTGCGCCCGCACTCCTGGAGCGCGATGTACCTCCACAGCCCCGGCGGTCTGCAACTCAACACAGACGACCCTACGCTCATGCCGCGCTGGCTCTTCTTCATGGCCGGCTGCTTCCCCGCCGCCGGAGCCGCCCTTCTGCTGCTCGCGCTCCGCTCCGAACTCGGCGAAATGCTGTCGCGCTTCCTCACGCGCACCGGCGGAATCGTGATCGCACTCGCCGTCGTCATCCAGGCCGTCTTCGCACAACTCACCGTCTCCGCCCAACCCCGCGGCATCATGGACGCCGTCATGAACAACGAACTCTATCGCGACTGCGCCTTCGGCTGGCTCTGCACAGCACTCCTCATGGCCCTGCTCGGTGCGGCCGCCTTCTTCAGCAAACGTTCGAACGCGCTCTACGCGATCGCCGCATCAGTCGTGGCGTTCCTCAACGTAGTCGCCACCGTAATCGTGCGCGACGGAGTCCGTGACATCACCCTGAAGTTCGCCGGCTTTGACGTCTGGGATCGCAACGTCACCGCCAACTGGTCCGTGATCGGCCTCTTCCTGGTTTTGCTGGTAGCCGCGCTCGTCATCATCGCCTGGCTGATAGGCGTGACGGGCAAAGCCCGTCGCGTGGAGGAAAGCTATGTCTGAGTCCGCCGCTTCCGATCTCACGAACATCGAACAGGACGGACCCGAACCCGGTCGTCGCGGTCTGCTGCAACTCGGCATCACGCTCGCCGGAGCCTGTTACGCAGGCGCGATCGGCTATCCCGTCTATCGCTATCTCGCCACGCCGGCTCGCCGCGCCGAACTTGCCGAAAGCGAAGTCACCAGCCTCTCGATTCCATCATCCGGACTGCCCGGCGTCGGAACTGCGACCATCTTTCTCTTCGGCTCGCGTCCCACGCTGTTGATCCGCCATGAAGACAACCACTACGTAGCGCTCGATGCCGTCTGCACGCATCTCGGTTGCACGGTGGCTTATCAGCCCGAGAACAAGCGCATCTTCTGCCCCTGTCACGGCGGCGTCTATGACATGAACACAGGAGCCGTAGTCTCAGGGCCGCCCCCCAAGAACCTCAAGACCTATCGCGTGGAGGTGAAAGACGATCATGTCGTCGTTTCCAGAGCCTGAAGGGCTGGTACGGAAAGAGCCCGGGGGCCTATATCAATGGGCGGACGCACGTCTCGGTCTGGGCGATGTAATCGCCCTTGCCACGCATAAGCGCGTCCCGCAACACAAACACTCTTTCTGGTATTACTGGGGAGGCATTTCACTGCTCTGCTTTATCGTGCAGTTGCTGACCGGAGTTCTGCTCCTCGTCTACTACCGGCCCGGCAAAGAAGCTTACGAATCCGTCCGCCAGATCACCTACGACGTAGACTTTGGCTGGCTCATCCGCTCCGCGCACTCGTGGTCCGCGAACCTCATGGTTTTCGCGGTTTTCGTGCATATGTTCTCGGTCTTCTTCATGAAGGCCTACAAAAAGCCCCGCGAATTCGGCTGGTGGACCGGACTCGGCCTTCTCGGCATCGTCATGCTCTTCGGCTTCTCCGGTTACCTGCTGCCAATGGACGAGCTCTCCTACTTCGCAACCAAAGTTGGACTCCAGCTACCCGGCATGGTGCCGGGTGTTGGTGAAGTCGTCAACAACGTAGTGCGCGGTGGACCCGCGGTTGGTGAAAACACCGTCCAGCGTTTCTTCGCGCTTCACGTTGTAGTGCTCCCGCTGCTATTCATGCCGCTGCTCGGCCTGCATCTGCTGCTCGTGCAAAAGCATGGCAACGCACTGCCACCCGGCGAACAGACAAAGCCCGGGAAGGAACGCCGCAGCGTTCCGTTTTTCCCGAACTTCTTCGCCATGGATCTTGCCATGTGGCTGATCGCCCTCAACGTGATCACCATCCTCGCCACGCTTTTCCCATGGGATCTCGGCCAGCCCGCGAATCCGCTGGCATCCGCGCCGGTGGGCATTCATCCGGAGTGGTATTTCATGTCGCAGTTTCAGTTGCTCAAGGGCATGGGACTCATTCTGCCCGGCATGACCGGTGAAATCGCGGGCATGGGTCTGTTCACAATTGTCCTGATTCTCTGGGCATTGATTCCGTTGTTTGATTCCGAAACCGTAGCCGGCAAGCGGGCCCGCTTCGCGACCTGGTTCGGAGTTTTGGTCGTGGCAGGAATGCTCGGCCTGACCGTCTGGGGGTATGCCGCATTATGAACTTTCCCGTCTGGAGCGTCCCTTTCCTCGGCAGTGGCTGGGTCGTCGGTATGATCGCGATCTTCCACATCATGATTTCCCACTTTGCGGTCGGCGGCGGTTTCTATCTGATCCTCGCGGAACGCAAGGCCCGCCGCGAGAACCGCGAAGTCTGGCTCGCAATCATCAAAAGCCACTCGCATTTCTTCCTGGTGCTCACTTCCGCCTTTGGCGCGGTGACCGGCGTCGGTATCTGGTTCTCCATCGGGCTTGCCAGTCCGCAAAGCACCAGCGCGCTGATTCACAACTTCGTCTTCGGCTGGGGGATGGAGTGGTGCTTTTTCATCGTCGAAATCGCCACCATCATCGTTTACTACTCCACGTGGGGCCGCGTCGACGCAAAGACGCATATGCGTCTCGGCTGGCTCTATGCGATCACGTCGTGGGGCACGCTCGCCATCATCAATGGCATCCTCACCTTTATGCTGACGCCGGGTAGTTCCTGGCTCGCTGTGGCAGGCACGGGCAAAGAAGCCTCGGAATTCTGGGCCGCCATCCTCAATCCGACATACTGGCCAAGCCTGATTCTCCGCACCTGCACCTGCTTCGCGCTTGCCGGAGTCTGGGCGCTTGTCACCGCAAGCCGCATCGATGGCTTCACACTGCCAAAGCTGAAGGCCGAGGTCATCCGCTGGTCAGCGCGCTGGCTGATGCCGTCATTCATTCTGATCCCGCCGGCGCTCGCCTGGTATCTCCACTCGGTACCCGATTCCAGCCTGCAGATCCTGCAGCGCGGCATCGGCACCATTGGCTCAGGCATGTTTACACAGGTTGCCCGAGCGGCGCTGGTCACCACCATGGCCTCGGCTACGATCCTCGCGGTAGTCTACTTCCTCGCCTGGAAGAATCCGAAGGACTTCAGCTTCGGACACGCCTGCTCGGTACTCTTCCTCGCGCTCGCGGCAACCGGCGCAACCGAGCATGCGCGTGAGATGATCCGCAAACCCTACACGATCGGCCAGTACATGTATTCGAACGGGCTGCGCAGGCTGGATCTGGCGAAGGTGAACCAGGCCGGTTTCACGGCCGGCAGTCTCTGGGTCACGAAGGACAACGTGGGCGAAACCATGTTCCGCGGGCAGTGCCTGAACTGCCACACGCTCGATGGCTATCGCGCCATGCGCCAGCTACTGAAGGGACGGGACCGCAACGGCATCACAAACGTCCTGAACATGCTGCACAAGGTGCCCGCCGATTCGCCATATAAGGGCTACATGCCGCCGCTCGTCGGCACGGACGCGGAGATTCAGGCGCTCGGCGATTACCTCGCATCGCTCAACAATGTTGCTTCCAATAAAGGCGCGGAGCAGGGTAAAGCGATCTTTGACGCCAATTCCTGCGCCGTCTGTCACGGCGAAGGCGGCGTTGGAGGGCCCATCGCGCCCGCACTCACGGGAATCGGAGCTCGCATGTCCGAAGCAAAGATTATTGAGTTCATGAAGAAGCCGTCGGATAAGGCCGCAGCCGGAGGCATGCAGGCGCCCAACCTCAACGATGCGGAACTGGCGCAGCTGGCTGTCTATCTGGGCTCACTAAAGTAGCCGATTCGTGCCATACTGATCTCTCAGTATGGCCACGAAATCTCCTACTGTTACCGAATATCTCGACTCGATTCCCGAGGACCGGCGGGCTGAACTCAAGGCGGTGCGCGCCATGATGAAGAAAAGTCTGGACCCGGGCTATTCCGAAGGGATTGGATATGGGATGATCCTCTGGTCGGTGCCGCACTCCACTTATCCGGCGGGCTATCACTGCGATCCAAAACTTCCTCTCGGGTTCGCCGCCCTGGGTGCGCAGAAGAACTATCTCGTGTTGCATCTGATGCCGCTCTACTCACCGGGCGCCGATCCGGCGAGCGACGCAGCAAGACTCCACGACTGGTTTCATAAGGAATGGGCGAAGACCGGCAAGAAGCTCGATATGGGCAAGGCATGCATCCGCTTCAGGAAGGCCGACGATCTCGCGCTCGATGTAATTGCGAAGACCGTGGCAAAGGTTCCGGTCAGCAAATGGATCGCTCAAAATGAAAAGTACGCAGCCATGCGAAAGGCTGCCAAAAAAGCCAGTCACAAGAAATAAGTCCAGTATTAACAATTAGTTACATTGCGGGGGCTTGCGGGCGGCCTGTACACTGGTTTCAGTGGTTCGTACTCTGCATAGCTTCGCGTGGCTCCTCATCGCCCTGGCTCTCCCTCTGGCTGCGCAGGATGATTCCGAACGCTGGAATCTGTACTACCAGGCAACGTCGGTTGGTCAGTACCACGGCACTTTTCGGTCGCCATACTCCGGACCCTACAGCCTGCAGTCCACGATGGAGCGCGATGTCTCGCTCACTACGACCCTCTTCCTCGGGCTTCGCCTTTCTGATAACACCGCTCTCTACTTCGATCCCGAGATCGCCGGAGGTCGCGGCTTCAGCGGGGTCGATGGACTGGCGAATTCGTCGAACGGCGAACTTCCGCGAGTCGCCTCGGCAACGCCCAAACCTTATCTTGCACGGCTCTATCTCACCCACGATTTCGCGCTCGGCAGCGAAACCGAATCGGTCGAGAGCGATGAAAACCAGCTTTCGGGCAAGCGCCCCACCCGGCGCTACACAATCACCGCCGGACGATTCACGCTGACCGATTTCTTTGACGACAATCGCTACACCCATGATCCCCGCACGCAGTTTCTCGGCTGGGGCATCATGTTCAACGGCGCATGGGATTATCCGGCAGATGTGCGCGGCTACACCTGGGGCTGGGTGCATGAGCTGCATCTCCGCAACTGGTCATTCCGTTACGGCAGCGCCGCCATGCCCAGGGAACCCAATGGCCTGCGGTTTGACCGCCGGCTGTTCGTCAATCGCGGCGACGTATTCGAAGTCGAACACCGCTGGTCGGTCAGCAAACACGATGGCGCAATCCGGGCGCTCAGCTTTCTAAATCATGCCGATGCCGGCCGCTATGCCGATGGGCCGAACTTCATCCGGCACAATGGAGCCCGGAAATACGGCTTTGGCATCAGCGCCGACCAGGAAGTCGCCGATGGAATCGGAGTGTTCCTGCGTCTTGGCTGGAACGACGGCAAAACGGAAAGCTTCGCGTTCACCGCAATCGATCGTCTGGCAAGCGGCGGTGTTTCCATCAGCGGCAAACGCTGGCGCCGGCGCGAAGATACGGTTGGCGCCGAGTTGACAGTCAGCGGTATCTCAGGAGTTCACGCCAGCTTCCTTGCGGCCGGAGGTCACGACTTTCTCATCGGCGACGGCCACCTGAACTACGGTCCCGAATATATGCCCGAGATTTATTACAGCGCCCATCTGTTCAAAGGATTCTTCGCCAGCTTCGACATCGAACATGCAACGAACCCGGCATATAACCAGGATCGGGGTCCGGTCTGGATTCCCTCGATCCGTCTCCACATGGAGCTCGCAAAGCCTTAGTTACTTTGTCTGCAGATAATCGAGCAACGTTGTGATTTCCGAATCGTTCAGCATGCTGCTCGGGAATGCGGGCATGATGAAGCCGCCCTGCTGAATCTTGTCTTTCACCGCGGCCCGGCTGACTTTGTCGCCGGAGAGCGGAAGCTTCTCCTGCTGAAAGAGATGGTTGAGGCTTGGTCCCATCTTTTTTGAATCGGCGGCGGATTTATCCACGTCGTGACACACCGCGCAGTTAGCGCGATAGAGCGCCTGTCCGCTGAGCAGGCGATTCTTTTCCCATGGCAGCGGCTTCTTGTCCGCCGCGAATGCGGTTACGGCGAGTGCGAGCAGGAGGAGGAATCTCATAGCGGAGCCTTCCGTTCCACCGTGACAGCTCCGTTGGCTTCGAGCAGAGCGATCTGCTTCGTTACGTCGCCGGAAACCCGTACGCGAAGGCAGATGGACTCGGGCGGCACGATGGGCACAGGCTTTGTTTTGTCTCGTTTGCGAATGAGACCGCTCTCCCAAAGGAAAACGGCAAACACGGTAATAACCGCGCCGAGCATTGTGAGCTCGTAAGTGATCACGCCGGTACCCCAGGAGGAGTATGTCGGCATCCCGCCGGTGTTGACGGGGTACACTTTCTGGGCCCAGCGCATGAGCAGCGTCGCCGAAGCACCCACGACGATCGCGCCGGCGATTGCGGCCATGGACATCTTGGTTGGGCGGAACAGCACGCCGTGCCGAAGTTCGAGCGGCTCTTCGGAGAAGAGGTCCATATCGGCATCGGTCACGCCGGCCGCGCGCAGTGCAATGACTGCGTTCGATGCGGAATCTTTGTCGCGAAACTCCCCCAGCAAATAAGTGGTTGCCATCAGAAATCGTCGTCCTCCACCTGAGGATGCGGCTTGAACTCCCAGACCGCGATGATGGGGAAGAGTTTCGAGAAGATCAGATACAGCATGACCATCGCCGCGAAGGTGGCGGCGGTAATGCCGAGTTCGACCATGGACGGCATGTAAGAACGCGACGACGCCGCTGCCAGGCGCGTGTTGCTGAGCGTCGGAAGAACGATGATGTAGCGTTCCAGCCACATGCCGATGAGAATGCCGACTGAAGCGATCACACCGCTTGTGATGCCGCGCAGTTTGCGCAGTCCAAGCAGAATGAACGGCACCACGAAATTGACGAAGACCATGCCCCAGAAAAGATACGAAAAGCGAGCCCGCGTGCGATCGCCGAAAACAGCCATCTCATTGGGTTCATTGCCGTACCAGACGGTCAGATGTTCGGTCATCGTGAAATACAGCCACAACACACTCATCAGCAGCAAAAGCTTCGCCAGGTTGTTGAAGTGATGATCGGTGAGATAGAGTTCGAGGCCCATCAGCTTGCGGATCAGCGCCAGCACGATCATCAGGCCGGCCAGGCCGCTGAAGATTGCGCCCACGACAAAGTAGGGGCCGAAGATCGAGCTGTGCCACATCGGCGCAATCGCCATCGCGAAGTCCCACGCAACTACGGTGTGGACCGAGATTGCGATCGCGAGAATCAGGCCCGCCATCAGCTTCATGGCGCGCTCGAGTGCGCGCCACTCGGTGTCGCTGCCGGTCCAGCCGAGCGAAAGTGTTCGATAGAGTTTCGCTCTCCATGGAGTGCTGTGCTCGGCGAGCTGCGCCATGTCCGGAATCAGTGGCAGGTAGAGATAGATCACGCTGCCGGTAATGTATGCACAGATCGCGGTGAGGTCCCACAGCAGTGGCGAGCGAAAGTTGGGCCACAGCAGCCGCGAGTTCGGATACGGCATGAGCCAGTAAAAGTACCAGGCGCGACCGAGGTGAATGATCGGGAACATGCCGCCGATCATCAGGGCGAATACGGTGATCGCTTCGGCGGCGCGCGTGATCGGTTTGCGCCAGCCGGCATCGGTGAGTCGAAGGATCGCGGAAATCAGTGTGCCGGCGTGCGAGATGCCGATCCAGAAGACGAAATCGACGATGTAGTAACCCCAGAACACCGGACGGTTCAGGCCGGTGACACCCATACCGTCGCGCAGCTGGAGTCCCCAGCAGTATGCGCCAAAGCCGATTACGAGCAGCGGGATCAGGATCGCGATGATGTACCTGTTGCTCAGCGCGGAGAGCGGACGGAAGAGATCTTCGCGGATCTTCGCATAGGGCAGCAGCTCAGGGGCGTCCGGTCTGTTGACAGTGATCGGCATCGCGCGCTAACGGCCTCTCTCCAGATAGAACACCTTCGGCTTCGTTCCGAGTTCTTCGAGCAGGCGCGTGGCTCGTGAACTTTCCGCGAGGCGCGAGACTTTGCTTTCCGGGTCGTTGAGATCGCCGAAGGTCATCGCTTCAGCGGGGCATGACTGCACGCAGGCCGGCTGAATGTCTCCGTCGGCGAGGGGCTGTCCGGAGGCGTCGGCTTCGTCTTTCCCGCGCTTGATTCGCTGAATGCAGAACGTACATTTTTCCATCACGCCCGCCATGCGAACGGCCACGTCGGGATTGTGCTGAAGCTGCAGCGGCTCGGGCCAGGTGGGCTCGAACCAGTTGAAGTAGCGAACCGTGTACGGGCAGTTGTTCGCGCAGTAGAAGGTGCCGACGCAGCGATTGTAGACCTGTACGTTCAGGCCTTCCGGATTGTGATACGTCGCATAGGTAGGGCAGACCGGCTCACAGGGTGCTTCGTCGCACTGCTGGCAGAGGACGGGCATGTACTTCGCTTTTACGTCCGGGAACTGGCCTTCAAAGTACCGGTCGACGCGAATCCAGTGGGTGGTTCGGCCGTTGGCGGCTTGTTCCGGGGTCGAGATAGGGAGGTTGTTTTCGGCGTGGCATGCGACTACACAGGCTTCGCAGCCTGTGCAGCGGTCGAGATCGATTGCCATGCCCCAGCGGTGTGCCATAGGTTAGCGGTGCGCGTAGTTCCTTTTCTCGCGCTTCTGTGTGGAGAACTGGATCAGGTTGCCTTCGTCGCTTACGCGCGAGAGTTTTATCTTTGTCCCGGCTCCCGGCGTGGCGATAGTCAACGGGTTCGCGCCCCCGTTCGAAGCGTAGCGTCCGTAGTGGGTATGACCGGCTCCAATTGCCATGCTGACCACGCCCGGAATTGCCGCCGGGTTGATAAACGCAGGTGCTTCGATAGATCCGCGCGGGGATTCGACCCGAACGCGATCGCCGTCCCTGATGCCGAGCTTCGCGGCGGCTTTCGGGTCGATTTCGACGGGTACCGACCAGATTGCGCTGGAGACCGGGTCGGGCAGTTCCTGCAGCCAGGGGAGATGCGAAGCGGAGCCGTCGCCGAATTTCGCCGAGAGATAAGGCTGGAAGTAAAGTGGTCCATCGCCTTCGAAGTGCGCGCTGGCGAGTGAGACGTCGCCTGATTTGGGAGGAGCGATCGGCTTCGTTTTTGCGTCGGGTTCGAGCCAGATGCCGCCCTGTCTGGCCGCATCTTCGTAAGTCGCGGACTTTAGCAGTGGCGCCGCGATTTCCGCAAGGGATGCGGGCTTGTAAGCCGGCGCGATCTGACTCAGTGTCTGCTCCACCGGCTGAGTGGTGTAGAGCTGCATCAGGAACGATTCTGCGAGCGCGAGTCCTTCGCGATCTGAAACGATTGGAGAAACGGCTAGTGCCGATTCGAGCGGGTGGTTGTCGGGAAGAATGTAATCGGCCCAGGCTGCTGTGTCATCGAGGATTGGCGCGAAGCTGACGATCATTTCGGCGCGGCTGATGGCCGGCATCAGATGCGGATGCGTGTACGCCGGATTCGTTCCTTCAACGAGGACGATTTGCGCGTTGGCGAGGCGGGCATTCAGGTCGGCGCCTCCATTGCCAGGAGCGTGGGAGGGCTTGCCGGCAACGCCCATCATGAAGTTGAAGTAGTGCGAGGCCAGGATCGCGTCGACCGAATTGCTGTGAACCTGCGATGCGCCGGCCAGCATCAGCGGCGACTTTGACGAGCCAAACTCGCGAATCGCCGGAGCGGTGCGGTGCTCGTCGAGTCCGCATGCTTTCAGCAGCGAGGCTACATCGGCGGAGCGGAACGCGGCGGGCGCGGCGGCAGCATTGGGCACGAGCTTCGCATCGAGAAGGATCTTTGCGGCGAGCGCGATGAACTGCGGCTCAGTGCCGGGCAGAATCGGCAGCCACTTATCGGCTGCCATCGCGGTGTTGGAGAAGCGCGACTCGGCGTGAAACAGAGTGCCGCGGACGCCGATGCGTCCCTGGCGGAATTGACCGAACTGGCGCGCATAGTAGACGGGAGAGATCCAGCCGCCAAGGAAGTCCGCGCCTACGCTGAAAATGTGAGTCGCGTTTGCCACGTCGTACTGGGGCAGTCCATCCCAGCCGAAGGCTCTTGCGGCCTTGAACTCTGAAGCGAAATCGGTCAGCGAGCAGACTGAGGCGGGCTGCGCTTTGATGGCTTTGAGGAAGGCGTTAATCCCGATGGCGCGACTGCCCTGGTTGGGCCCGGTGAGAAAAACCACGCGCGAAGGGTCTGCGGCGCGGATTTTGTCGGAGATGGCGCCGACTGCATCCTGCCATTTGACCGCTGTGAAATTCGCCTTGCCGCGATCGCCGCTACGCTTCATTGGTTCGTGCAGTCGGTCCGGATGATAGAGCGCCTGGACCGTGGCCTGTCCGCGAGCGCAGAGGCGTCCGCCGCTGACGCGGTCGAGCGGATTGCCTTCGATTTTCTTGACTGCCGCGATGCGCTGACGAACCTTTTCGCCCTGCATGTCGATTACCCGTTCCGCACCCATTACGCGGACGAGGGTGCCGCATCCGGCGGAGCATTCGGTGCAGACGGCGGGGTGCCATTGCTCTTCGCCAACGGGGATGTTGTGTTCCGGAACGAGCAGCGGGATCAGCGCGTCGGACTTGCTGCCGCACCCGGTGGCTGCCGTGGCCGCGGCGGTGGCGCCCAGGATTTTGAAGAAGCCGCGGCGGTCGGAATCTAGTAGTGACATGTGGCGCAGTCCTGCGAAGCTCCTTTCTGCCGGTGGCACGTCACGCAGGTTCCCATGTTGTGGTTGACGAGCTTCTGGGCCGTGTCCGCCTGAGTCATGTCCCCGTGACAGGTCGCGCACTGCACCTTGGCGCGCAAGTGGGCTGCGTGGTTGAACTTCACGAGCGCCTGGGGGAGGAAGCTGTAGACGCGCTGCCAGGGGATTTCGCGGCTTTTATCCGCGTAGCCCGCCATCTTTTTGATCTCGGGTTTGTCGGCCGCCACCTTCGAGTGGCAGAGCATGCATTTCGTGACCGAAGGGATCGTGGCAGCCGGGCCGATATCGGCCATGCTGTGGCAGTCCAGGCATTCCAGGCCTAATGCGATGTGTTTCTTGTGCGAATAGGCGATGGGCTGTTCGCCCCGGACGGGTCGCAGCGCCACAAAAAAGAGGAGCAGGGTCAGCCAGCGGAGACCGGGCACAATCATTGCGCCGGGCCTCGGAAGGCGAGTTATCAGGTCAGAGCGCACTGGATTCAGAGTGGCCAGGAGGGCACGGCAACTGCCGAACCAACTCCCGCGTTTTGGACCCAAAACACGGGTACAGGGCAACTTTTGACGATAGCGAGACTGAGCGCTAATGTCAACGCCAGGACACGCCGGAACGGTCAGGCCGCTACGGGGGGTGAATCGTGCACTTCGCTACTGCATTCTGTATGCGATCTCGCCGATTCCGAAGCGGACGACTCATTTTCCGGCATTGGTGGGGTCTGCAGGGGAGTTCGTTTTGCAACCAGCTTGAGGAGTGGTTTGACGCTCGAGATTCCAGGTTCGGACAGACTTGCGGCCTGGGCCAAACGGCGTTCGGTCTGGAGACGGCGAAGCTCGGCAGTGCACTTGTGGAGCAGGCGATGGGCCTGGGCGCGTGCGCGGTCGACGGATTTCTGGATGGCGTCGATTCCGGAGCCATGGAGATACATGGGGTCGGGCGAGGGATCTTCGCCGGGTTCGAGGCTGGCGGGGTCGGCAGGCAGGGCGATTTCGGCTTCGACCTGGCCGCAGCGACGGAGCCGCCACATGGCGCGATGGATTTCGTCCGCGAGGGTGGTTTCGAGGATTCCAACCGGGGCGAGTTCGCCGAGGAGCGCTTCGCGGCGGGCGTGGTACCCGGAGGCTTCGTTTTCGCGGATGAAATCGCCGGAGAACAGGCCGAATTTCGTGGCGTTGCGAGAAGAGATGGCTTTGCCTGCTTCCGTGCGGGGGCCTGTGGAGAGGGAGGGGGTCATGGATGTCTGCCTTTCTCATTTTGGTGCGGGAAAAAGTATGTTCCCTGGGCAGAGTGTAGAACGCCGGGCAGGTGGGTTTACTGATTGATCCCGCTAAGTGATTGAGGGAGTTGGAAATTCAGTTTTCACTTTGGCAGTACTCGATTTTTCCGGTCAGAAGCATGACGGCGGTGGGTGCTTCGCGGACGCCCTTAGTCTCAGCTCCAGGGTGACGGAACGGCGGTCGCGGGGTTGGCCGCCAGATCCTCTAAGTTGGGGGATTCCCGGAACTGCCGGATAGACGGAAACGCCGAAATGCGTGGTTCAAAGATCGCCATTCGTTGAGTCTTGCCGTTCTCCGTCAGGGTGATGTCGGCGGTTTTTAGATCCCGAATCGCGTGTCCATCCAGGGCGACGATTTTGAGGTGCAGCGTCACCAAGTGGCCCCACAGGGGCAGGCTGGTGTGGCGAGCGCCTAAAAAACCGTCAGAAACATGCAGGTTCAACTATTTCCTTTGGAGCCCGCTCTTCTTTTTCGGAGAGATATCCATGCTGGTATTCCAGTGTGGCCGAACTGAGACCGGGGCGCGGCAGCTTTAATTCCACATGGCGGTATGTGCCGTCGAATTTTATGTTCGTGCTGTAGTAACTCAGGAGGTAGTCGGCCTCCGGCGCGTTGCGGATATGGCCGATTGCTTCGCGCACGCTGGCCGAAATCCGACCGCCGGTCTTCACCGCCAGCGTGGCGAGAGTTGATGACGGCTGCCCGACCGGATAAAGGGCAACGCCGGATCCGGTGCAGGCGTCCAATGTTGCCTTTTGGTCGGCCTCATCGACCGGGGCATCTCCTGCAGAAGAATCCCGGATATAGACAATGCTCTTCCGGAAGCCAGCGGGGAATCGGAGGCACGCTCCTTTGATCGCATTGAGTATCTCGCGCGAGTCCATGGGGGCGATTGGTGCGTTTGCGGGTACAGGCAGCGTGGTGGGCTGATCAGTAAAATCGATTTCTTCGCTGCGGGCACGGAAAGAATCCGGGCTCACGGGGTGCAGTGAGACGAGTTCGCGCGAGACAAGCGGACTGACACGGATGGAGTTCAGGGTCTCCTCGTTCGGAGTGCGCGCGCTATCGAACAGAAATGCAGTCAGCCGATACCCGAGGATGCGGTGTGGGCCGGAAGCCTGGGGCGGCTTCAACTCCGATACTGAAGGCCGGGGCAGTACCACAGCGAGGCGTTGACGCTTCCCATCCTCGACTACCGAGAAATCGGCGGGTTTCAGATCCATGACCGGGCGACCGTCCTGGCCGACGATTTTCAGATCGAGCGTCACAATCTGGGTGAAGAAGCAGCCCCAGGAGACGCGTGCGGATGGAGATGCGCTCACCGCTACCACTAGTGCGGCGAACAGGCCACGTTGCAGTCCTATGCCGATAGTAAAGGCTCCGCGAAGGGCGGTTTGGTTTCACCTGATCGGGTCTGAGGAAAGACGCGGTGTGCGGCCGGGGTTTTGTTGGAAGTAATGACCGGCAGGGCAGTACTCGGAATCCGGTCTTGTCTTGTGAACCGCGTAGGGAGTGCGTGCGGCCAGCAGTTTCACGGCTCCGTAGCATTCCGCGCAACGATATAGCGCGGCGTTCTGCTCCAGAGCTTCGCGCACGCTGATTCGAACCCACGCGTTTCCTCGCCTGACTTCGCATTCGCGGGATTTCGGGATGCTTTTGGTTATCTTTTCTTGAGGCATGGCTAAGTCAGATTTGTGATATTCCTTATCTACAGTGCCCCCGGTATGAAATTTTTCTCTTCGAGGGAGGAGATTCGATGAAAAACTGCGTCCTTACTCTTGCTTTTTTGGCGGGAATGGTGGCAATTGCCCGCGGGCAGACTGCTCTCTCGACGATTGAAGGCAGGACGGTCGCGATGGATGGGCAGCCCCTGGGCAACGTGAGTCTGGCGTTGCGATCGATTCCCGCGATGCAGCCGGGGGAGCACGGACCAGTCGCGATTCCGCCTCCTGTAGTTTCCTTTTCCGGTCCCCAGGGGAGTTTCACGTTTACCGGATTGACGCCCGGACGATACACACTTGTTGCCAGCCACGCGGGCTACATTGGCACGGCTTACGGACTCAAGGGGGGCTCATCGTCGCGGGTCCTGCACACGTTCGAAGTCGCGGCCGGTCAGCGGATGACTGGTGTTGCGGTTGAGATGATTCCACAATCGACGATATCGGGCACAGTTACTGATGAAGTCGGCGATCCGATGCCCGGGGTGCGAGCTGTCGCGGCAGTCAAACAGTACGGGGAAGATGAGTCGCGTCTGATTTCGCGGGGCTCGGCAGTGACGGATGATCACGGCAACTACCGGATTGAGGGGCTGGAGCGAGGACGATACGTCTTGAGTTACGATCCCAACCCGCCTGCGAGAGGCAATGCGCACATGGCGGCTCCCGGACCAGCCAGGGAATATGCAGTGACCTATTTCCCCGGGACCAGTCGGGGCGCAGATGCGAAGGCGGTGGAGGTGGAGGCACGAGAGGATAAGGCCGGAATCAACGTGAGCCTGCGGAAAGTGCCCGTCTATCATATCCGCGGAAAAGTGGATGGCGGCGGGAGCCAGTTGCGGATCAGGCTGTCGCGCGCGGGAGGCGAATTCGACGGCACCACGTATGCGGTCCCATTAGGCTCGGAGGGGAAATTCGATTTCGCCCGAATCACTTCGGGGGCGTGGGTTATATCCGTAGCGCAACCGCCGACGCAGACGCTCAGTGCGATCAGGGTGCAGGTTGGCAACGCCGATGTGAACGATGTGAATCTGCCGGCGGGTCCACTGGTGGAATTGAAGGGAGTGGTGAGGATGGATGCGCTGTCAAAGGGTGCGGCGCCTGCTGCGCTGCCGGAAGGACTGTCGATTCACCTGGTGGCTTCGGGCGTACCAATGTCCGGATCCGTAGATGCGCTGGTTCAGCCGGATGGTTCGTTCACATTGCACAGCGTAGGTGCGCTGCACTACCGATTGTTCCAGAGCGGTGCGGGATATCTGAAATCGGCGACGCTGAACGGAAAAGATGTGCTGGCGGACGGCCTCGATGTCGCCGGTTCGTCAGGGAAACTTGAGCTGGTTGCAGGTCTTGATGGTGGCGCGATTCGTGGGTCTGTAATGAATGCCGACGGTTCCGCGGCGGCGAATGCAGGGGTCACGCTTGTGCCCGAGCCGCCGCAGCCCGAGCGAACGGAGCTTTATCGGCTGAGACGAGCCGACGCGACCGGGCAATTCAGTCTTGCCGGTATTAAACCTGGAAAGTATCGCGTGTATGCCTGGGAAGACTCAGACCGGCGCGGTTATACCGATCCGGATTACATGAAGGCGTTCGCGACTCTGGGGACCGGCGTGACCGTGGAGGCAAACGGCACTTCAGAACTAGCTCTTCGGGAGATCAGCGCGGCGCAGGCGATGAGTATTGAAAAGGGAGCAAATCTTCCATGACTAAAGTCTGGGCGGCGGCGATTTTCGTTTCGTTCAGTTTGATAAGCGCATCAGGGCAGGCGGTCGATCCGTCGCAACTGGCTTCGATTGAAGGGAAGACGGTGTCGGTTGTGGATGGCCAGCCGGTGCGGAAGGTGAATCTGACGCTTCGTCCTTTGCCAACCCCGCCGCCTCCCGCGCCGGGAACCACGGGACGGGGCGGCGGAAGGGGCGCTGGAGTGGTGATGGGTGCGCCCGGGGCCGTGCCGATGCAGATGCCGGAGCCTTATGCGGCAACGTCGGACGCGCAGGGGAGCTTTTCGTTCACCAATCTGGCGCCGGGGCGCTATACGCTGTCGGCGGATAAAACGGGCTACATGAATGCGACCTACGGGATGAACCGGACGGCGAGCGGCGTGATGACCGGCAATACGCTGATCACGCTGACTTCGGGGCAACGCATGGCCGGCGCCGATCTGCAGATGATTCCGCAGTCCACGATTTCCGGGAAGGTTACGGATGAGGACGGCGATCCTATCGGGCGGGTGAGTGTGCGGGCGTTGCGAAAGGTGTATGGTCCTGGCGGCACGCGCTGGCAGACATCAGGCAATGCGCAGGCCGACGATCAGGGAGAGTACAAGATTACGGGGCTTGAGGCCGGTCGGTACCTGGTGGCTGTTCAGCCGCGCATTAATTTCAATCAGCAGAACGCCCGGCGGACCGGCGCGCAACCGGGAGAGCCGGAGATGGATTACACAACGACCTATTATCCCGGGGTGCGCAATCAATCGGAAGCACAGGCCGCTGACGTGGGGCAAGGCCAGGAAAAGCAGGCGGTAAATATCCCGATGCGCAAGACAGCGGTGTATCACATTCGCGGAAAGATTGACGGGAGCATGCCGATTCCTGAGAATCCGAACGCGACGGGGCTGTCACGGATGCAACTGATGGTGGGTCCGGGGGGCGAATTGGGAGGAACGAGTTATGGCACCGTCCTGAAGCAGGACGGGACCTTCGATGTAGGCGGGCTGCCGCCTGGGCTGTGGACGGTTTCGGTTGTTCTGCCACAAGGCCAGATGCAAACGTATAACACAAGCCTGGTGCAGGTGAGCAACGGAGACGTGAACGATCTGAAGCTCGCATTGCGGCCGCCCTTCGATTTGACCGGAACGGTGAGGATCGTGCCGGAGAACTATGTGGCTCCAGCGGGCGCCAACGGTCAGCAGCAGGGGCCGCGGCCTCGCGTGGGGCAGGTGAATCTTCAGGCTATGGATGCGTCGATGGGGCTTCGGGCGGTGAATACGCAGGTGCAGCAGGATGGGACGTTCACGCTGAAGGGCGTGTCGGCGATGCGCTATCGGGTGGGGGTGACGGCGAATTCGCCGGGATATCTGAAGTCGGCCACGCTGGGCGGGCAGGATGTGCTGGCGGATGGCGTCGATATGCGAACCGCCGGCGGCAATCTGGAGATTGTTTACAGCATGAGCGCGGCCGAGATTGACGGGATGGCGACGACGGCAGACGGTCCCGGCGCGGCGAATGGGGCGGTGACGGTGCTGCCCGATCCACCGCAACCGGAGCGAACGAATTTATACAAGCAGGGGCGGACGGATGCGAGTGGATCGTTCTCCATTCGGGGCGTGCCTCCGGGGAAGTATCGGGTTTACGTTTGGGAAGACCTGGAGCCGGGGACTCAGTACGATCCGGATTATATGAAGCCGTTTGAGAGCCTGGGGACGAGCGTCAGCGTGGATGAGAACGGCAAGGCGCAACTGACTCTGAAGCAGATCACTAAGGCGCAGGTGGCCGATATCAATAAGCGCGCCGGACGTTAGAACCGGCAGGCAACCTATCGAATTGTCGATGAGAGTCTTCTTTCTTGCAGCTTTGGCTTCTTTCCGGGTGCTGGCGCAATCGCCTGCGGCGCAGGGACTGCCAACTCAATCGGCCGATCCGTCGCGACTCGCGTCGATCGAAGGCAGGGTGGTCTCCGGGGTGAACGGACAGCCGCTGCAACGCGTGACGCTGACGCTGCGTTCCTTATCGACGATGTCGGCGGGTACGGGCCGGGGGGTGAGTTCCGCCGTAGGGACTTCGGATTCCCAGGGAAATTTCTCATTCTCCGGTTTGGAGCCTGGCCGGTATTTTCTTACGCCGGATCGCGCGGGGTATGTCAGTGTTCTGAAAACCGTGAATACCCTGATTGATCTCTCGCCGGGTCAACATCTTTCGTCAGTCACGGTTCGCATGTCACCGCTGGCGACGATATCCGGCAAAGTGACCGACGAGCGCGGCGCTCCGGTTGTGCGTGTCAATGTACGAATCCTGCTGAAGGGCTACGGAACCCGAGGTTCAGAATGGCTCCCCGCGGGCGCTGTGCAAACCGATGAGAGTGGTTCGTATCGGATTCCCGATCTTCGTCCGGGACGCTATATCCTTGCTTTCCGTCCGCGAAGGAGCCTTTACCTGAATGGCGCGCACAGTCCCGACGCGCGGCCAAGCATCCCTGACATGGATTATACGGCGATGTATTACCCCGGAGTACTGGATCGGCCCGCGGCGCAGGCAGTCAACCTGATGGGTGGAGAGACGCGGACGCTGAATCTTCAGATGAAGAAGGTTCCGGTCCATCGGATCAGCGGTAAGGTGGATGGTTCGTATCCCGGTGGCGCCACCCCGACATCGCCGGTACGAATGCGGCTTATGGTATCTCCGGCGGATGATTCTTCCTGGGAAACTTTTCTGGATCTGTCCGGTCAGGCCGGAACATTTGACGTGGGTGGTTTGTCTCCAGGAAAATGGCTCGTCTCTGTGCTCGGCCCGCCTGGTTCGCACGGCGAAACGCAGTATTTGAACTCCACGCTGGTTCCGATCGCGGATAGCGACATCGCAAATCTGAAGATTTCGCTCCGGCCTCCTGCGGACCTGGCCGGCTCGATCACTTTCGTTCCTGGCAAGACTCCAATGCAAGGTGCGGCGCAGGTCGTTCTTGAGGCGCAGGATCCGGGCTTCGGAGCACGAAGAGTAAGTGCCCAGGTTGGGCCGAATGGGGCATTCACCTTAAGCGGGGTGAGTGCGATGCGGTATGGGGTGGCGGTGACGACGAATTCGCCGGGATATCTGAAATCGGCGACGCTGGGCGGGCGGGACGTGTTGATCGACGGTCTTGATATGAGAAATGGCGGAGGCAATCTGGAGATCGTTTACAGCATGAGCGCGGCGGAGATTGACGGGATGGCGACGACGGCAGACGGTCCTGCGGCGGCTAACGGGATCGTTACGGTTGTGCCCGACCCTCCGCAGCCGGAGCGGCCGGATTTATATCGGCAGGGGCCAACATTTGCGGGTGGATTGTTTTCCATTCGGGGCGTGCCTCCGGGGAAGTATCGGGTCCATGTTTGGGAAGAGCTGGAGCCGGGGGCTCAGTACGATCCGGATTATATGAAGCCGTTTGAGAGCCTGGGGACGAGCGTCAGTGTGGGTGAGAACGGCAAGGCGCAACTGACTCTGACGCAGATCAGCGCGGCTCAGGCGGCCGATATTAACAGGCGGGCCGGGCGTTAACTTTGTTCCGGTCTTGCCGGCTGGAAGGTCTCGGTCAGCGGCACGGCCAGCGCCGTTCCTGCCTTTTCGATCGCCTGTAAGAACTGCAGGAGAATGTCCTGCTGGATGGCGAGGAATTCGTCGTAGTCTTCGGTGAGGACGTAGCCGTTGATTTCGACGTCGAGCGAGTAGCTGCCCACGTTGATGAAGCGGACGGGAATTTTTCCGGCTTCCATCTTCGCCTGATTTTTCAGGATGGCAGCGAAAGAGGCGAGCACTTCGTTCATCTGCTTTGTCGTTGTATCGCGGCGCAGATTGAGAACGGGGTGGAACCAGACTTTGTCGCGGCCGGAAATGTTCTCGAGCGTCATGGATGAGAACTGCGCGTTGGGGACGCTGATTATGGTGCGGTCCGGCGTGCGGATGCGGGTGGAGCGCAGTCCGATGTGCATGACGGTGCCGACGCGGCCATCGAAGCGGCAGGTGTCGCCGACGAGGACGGGGCGGTCGCTGATGACGGAGACTCCGCCGAAGAGGTTTTCGATGGTCTTTTGCGCGGCGAGCGCTACGGCTAATCCGCCTACTCCGAGTCCCGCGATGATGGTGTTGGTTTCGTAGCCCCAGGCGTGGATGACGCCGAGAACGGTAATCACGTAAAGGGTGAGTTTGGCGATCTGTCGTCCGAGAGGGAGGATCGAGTAGCTAAGGGCGGAGGTGCGCGAATCGAGGTGTGAGGACCAGCGCTCGGCGAGGTGGTCGATGATGCGGGCGATGAACCAGGCGACTGAGAGGAAGAACGCGAGGCCGAGTGCGCGCTCAATGATGAGACGCGGCAGCGTGGATGGCTCGGCGATGGCGAGAGCGATCCCGAAGAGACCGGTGGCGACGATTGCGCGGGCAGGCGCTCGATAGGGCGTGGTGTCCGTAAAGCGACGTAGCGCGGCGGCAAGAGCCCAGATAAGAGCGGTCGTGAGGATCCAGATGACGGCGCCCATGAGGATGAGGGCGATCCAGCGCCAGATTGGCGTGTCAAATAGTTCGATGGTGACGAGGGGTTGAGGCAGGTTTTTTTCGAATGCGGTCTCGACTACTGCCTGATGCGCGTTGGTGATCTTCGCCACTGAGGCGGATGAGACGAGCCACAATCTGATCCCGGGCCTTAGTTCGATGCGTTCGATCTGCAGGTCGATGGTCTGGCCGTGAACGTGGACGGTGTAGAGTTCGTCGAAGTTCGGAGCGCGGTTGTCGGACTCGTCGCCGCCCGGATCGCGGGAGAGGGTGGCAATGTCAAAGTTGGTGTCGTCGAGCAGATCTTCGAGCTGGTGGGCGAGCTGGGGGCCAAATTTGGCGCGCTCGGTGGAATCCATTTTGCGCAGGTCGAGATAGGCGGCTGCACGGTTGTAGTCGTGTTTGTGGGCGGTTTCGAGGAAGTGAAGGATGGCGTCCTGCGGGCTGGTGCGGCCGAGGGGGTCGGTTGGTTGACTTGGGGTGGATTGGGCGTGGAGGACTGCGGCGAGGAGAGCCAGTGCGAGGGTGCGAAGCTTCACATCCGAAGATATAGCAGGTTGTGGACCATGGGGACGTGTCGCTGCCACTTTCTGCTAACCTGAAACTGGCTGTTATCCGCCGTGCCCGAGCATCCCAACGAGTTTCATCCCGAACAGGCGCAGGAGGTTCCGCGCCGCCTTCTGGCTCGCGACGACGCGAGCTTTGCGGCTGCGAAGCTGGCTGGATTTCAATACACTGCTGTCTTCATCTTTTTGTTTCTCATCTCGGGATTCTGGCAGCTGCAGATTCAGAGCCCTGAGGTTTACAGCGAACGGGCAGAGCGGAACCGTGTGAAAGTGCTGCCTTTGGGCGCACCTCGCGGGAAGATTCTGGATCGCGACGGCCGGGTGATCGTGGATAACCAGTCGTCGTGGAGCGTGATTCTCTCGCGCGAGAGTCTGAAGATGGACCACCTGCATGAGATTGCCGATGGTTTGCATCTTGACTATGACGATCTGCTGAGCAAGGTGTCGCGATATCTACGGCGGTCGAAATACGAACCCATCATCATTAAGGAGCAGCTAACGCTGGCGGAGCTGGCGTTTGTGGATTCACACAAGGATTCGGCTACGTTTCCGGAGATGGAACTGATTCAGTTGCCACGGCGGGTGTATCCGGCGAACGGCCTGCTGGCGCATGTGATCGGGTACACGGGAGAAATCAGCGAAGGCGAACTGGATAATCCCGATTACGCGAAATACGAACAAGGCCAGATTATCGGGAAGACCGGGCTGGAGAAGCAGTACAACGACACGCTGATGGGTGTGGATGGCGAGCGGCGCACGGTTGTTGATTACATGGGACACGAGCGCGCCACGTTGGGTGAGGTGAAGGCTACTCCGGGGCAGAATCTGACGACCACGATTGATCTGGATTTGCAGGCCGTATCCGAGCTTGGGATGGAGGGAAAGCGCGGGGCGATCGTGGCGATCAATCCGAATAATGGCGAGGTTCTGACCATGGTGTCAAAGCCGAGCTTCGATCCGAATAAGTTTGCGGTGCGGATCAAGTCGAGCGACTGGAAAGAACTGACGCAGAATCCGGATAATCCGCTGCTGGCGCGGGCAACGCAGGCGCAGTGGCAGCCGGGGTCTACGTTCAAGCCGATTATGGCGCTGGCGGCGCTGGAGACGGGGAATATCACGCCGGCTACCGTTTATAACTGCCCGGGCGGCGCTACGTTTTACGGGAATTTTTACCATTGCGATAAGCATCACGGAACGCTCGATCTGCATCGCGCGATTGCGCTTTCCTGCGACACATATTTTTATCAGGTTGGCGTGAAGATGGGGATCGACGACATTGCCTATTACGGGAAGCTCGTGGGGTATGGATCAAAAACCGGCGTCGATTTGCCGAACGAAGCGGCGGGGTCAATGGGGTCTCAGGAGTGGAAGCTGCGCACGCTGCGCGAGAAGTGGTACGCCGGCGACACGGTGCCGATTTCCATTGGACAGGGCTATATAACGGTCACGCCGCTGCAGATGGCGCGCGCGATCGGCGGACTGGCGGTGGGAGGCAAGTGGTACAAGCCCCACTTTCTGCTTTCCGCGAAAGACCAGAAGCCGACGGAATGGGCGCTGAGTCCTGAGCATGTGAAGACTGTGGTGGATGGCATGTACGGCGTGGTCAACGAGGGGGGAACCGGTGCGGGCGCGCGCATTCCCGGTGTGGATGTTTGCGGCAAGACGGGCACGGCGCAGACGGCGTCGCTGGCTTACGCGAAGCTTCATAAGGAAGCAAAAGACAACTCCTGGTTTGTGGCGTTTGCGCCGTGTCAGAATCCCGAGATTGTGGTTTCGATGCTGTGGGAGGGCGGCGCGTGGGGCGCAAATTCGGCTCCGATTGTACGCGATGTCCTGAAGGCTTACTTCGACAAGAAGGCGCGCAACGCCGATTTGCAGGCACAGAAGCAGAACGCGGCGAGCCAGGCGATTTCGCTGCTGATGCCGCCCGGGACCCGAAACTAGATGCCGCGCGAATCGGGGATGCGTGACTTCGACTGGGGTATGGTGCTGGTCATCCTGATCATCTGCTCACTTGGAATCATTCAGATTTTCAGCGCCACACACGACACGATCTGGCAGGGTTCCTGGTGGAAGCAGTTGCTCTATGTCGGAACCGGGCTGGGTCTGATGTGGCTGACGGCGCGCTTTGATTACCACTCGCTGGTGGCGCGGGCTTATCCCGCCTACCTTGGGGCGGTGGTTCTGCTGGTGGGGATTCTGGTGGCTGGTCGCGTGTCGTTTGGTGCGCGGCGTTGGTTTCCGCTGCCGGGTGGTGTACAGCTTCAGGTTTCCGAGTTCGCGAAGTTCGTGATCATTCTGCTGGTGGCCCGGTTTCTTGTGGATCTGCGCGGCGATGTGCTGGAGATGCCGGATTTTCTGAAGTTGGCGGGAATGATCCTCATCCCGATGGTTTTGATCGCGAAGGAGCCCGATCTGGGAACGGCGCTGACTTATCTGCCGATTCTGGCGATCGGAGTGGTGTTGGCCGGGTTGCGATGGAAGTACTGGGTTGCGATCGGGGTGGTGGCGCTGGTGATCATACCGATTGCTTATCCCAGGCTTCAGCCGTATCAGCGGGAGCGGATCGCGAGCTACCTCGATCCGGAACGCGATCCTCACGGCAAGGGATATCAGCTGATTCAGTCGAAGATCGCGGTAGGCGCGGGGGGGACGTGGGGCAAGGGTATCACCAAGGGCAGCCAGACGCAGCTGCGATTCCTGCCGGTTCCGCACACAGACTTCATCTTTTCCGCCTTCGCAGAGGAGCACGGGTTTATCGGCGTGATGGCGGCGCTGGCGCTTTATTTCATTTTGTTGATGCAGGTGGTCCAGAACGGACAGACTGCGCCGGACCGGGCGGGTATGTATATCTGTATGGGGGTTGCGGCGCTTCTTTTATTTCATATACTGGTAAACGTGGGAATGGTAATCGGGCGGATGCCCGTAACCGGAATCCCATTGCCCTTGATGAGTTATGGCGGGTCGAGCGTCTGGTCTACGTTCCTGATGCTGGGGCTCGTGAATAGTGTTCGGGTCAGACGATTTGTGAATTGAAAAGGCGGATGCCGATGAACGATTCCGGTCCGCTCGGTTGAGTTGTTTTGGTTTTTGAGATTAGCAGCAGATTTTAAAGACAGGTAGTTGGGATCCAAAGTACGAGGGAGACTTTTCGGACGAGGCCTGCGTATCAGGTCTATCCGCCGTCGCGAAGCAGCGATGGGTGCTCCGAGTCAAGATGAGTTCCCTGAGCCGATGTTGGGTGTTGAGTATTTCCACCCTCCGGCCGAGCGTGAGTTTTGAGTTTAGCCGCCCGGGGCCGCCTGAAAACGGCACTGGATGCGGCAACGGGCGATCCTTACGCAGGGACGCAGCAGTCGGAAATCGGAGCCGGAATCTCCCGGCAGGGCTCGGGCCCAACGGGAGAAGAAGGCATGTCGAAAGAATTAATTGTCTCCACGGGGCGGCACGAGACGCGCGTCGCAATCCTGGAAGACGACCAGCTTGTGGAAGTGTTCCACGAGCGTGAAAAAGAGTATTCCCTCGCCGGCAGTATCCACAAAGGTCGAGTTACGAGAGTGTTGCCCGGGATGCAGTCCGCGTTTGTGGACATCGGGCTGGAACGCGATGCGTTCCTTTATGTCTCGGACTTCTTTGAGGATAACGATGAGTATGACGCTGTAGTCAGTACGGCGGAAGAGAAGGTTCTGAAGTTAGAGAAGAGCGGCGGCGCGTCCGCGGCTCTGCCGGGTGAGAGCCGGGCTTCGGCAGCTGCGCCTTCCGCTGCTGAGCCGGAGGTTGTGGCGGAAGCCATGCCCGCGGCTACGGCGGGTGAGGCTGTGTCGGAGCCGAAGGTGGCGACGGAGCGTCCGGCTGGCCGCGAAGGCCGGGGCGAAGGTCGGCCTGAGGGTCGCGGAGACCGTGACGGGCGTCGTGGCCGTCGGGGTCGCCGCCGCGGTGGCCGGGATCGCGGCGGGATTCCGGAATCCAAGTATTTTTCTCCTGGTGCGGAGCGGCCGAATGGTGCTCCTGCCGAGGCACGGGAAGCTGAGGTTGAAGCTGAGCCTGAGTCCGCGGAAGCCGTGCATGAGGAGTCCGAAGTCATTGAGCGGTTCGTGCTGCCTGGTGAGTCGCTCGCGAAGTATTCGGAGCCTTCGCCGGTGCGTCCGGTTGAGTCGGAGACGGTGACGCCGGTGGCTGTTGAGGCTGAGACAGTGGAGGCGATTCCGCTCCCGGTGGCCGAGCCAGAAGTTGTCGCACCCACGGAAGTTGTTGCTCCGCGGGAAGTTGCGGCTGCACCGGAACCGGTTGCGCCGGTCGCAGAATCCGAGGCGGACGCGGTTCCTGAAGAGCCGAAGGCGGAAACGCTGACCGTTGAAGACGAGGAGATGATTCTCGCGGCGGCGGAGGCTGTTGAGGCGATTCACGAAGAGGCTTTGGACGAGATTGCAGTTGGGGTTCCTCATGCTGAAGTGGAAGCAGAGGCTGAGGCGGAGGGTGTACGCGATACCGGCGAGGAAGTTCCGGCTGAGAGTGCGGAAGCTGCGGAAGAAGGCCCCGAACCCGCCCGCATTCCTACCAGCCTGACCGCGCAATTGCGCGAGCAGGGCCATCGTTATCCGCATCGTGTGTCGCGGCGCTCGCGGCGGCGTGGTGGCCGGAATCGTGGAAACGAAGATCGCGGAAACCGGCGTGAAGAAGTTGAAGCGGCGGTCGAAGAGACTGCGGCTCCGGCTGGCGTTTCCGAAGAGACAGCAGTAACGGCGGAAGCTTCGAGCGTCGCTGTTGTGGAAGAAAAGACTCCCGCAGTGCGCGAAGAGCGACGTCCGGAGCGTGGTCATGATCGGGAGCGCGGGCGTGGACGTGATCGGGATCGCGACAGAGATCGTGACCGTGGAGCTCGTGACAAGGGCAAGGATGGGTATCCGGAGCGGCCGGAACGTGAGCGTCCGGTGCTGCCTTCGATCTCCGATTTGCTGAAAGAAGGCCAGGAGATCATCGTTCAGATTTCGAAAGAGCCGCTGGGACAGAAGGGCGCGCGCATCACTTCGCACATCGCGTTGCCGGGCCGGTTTGTGGTTTACATGCCGACGGTGGATCATGCCGGTGTATCGCGCAAGATTCCTTCGGATGAAGAGCGCCACCGGCTGAAGAAGGTTCTGCAGACGCATCGCCAGGGCATTCCGGGCGGTTACATCTGCCGCACGGCGGCGGAGGGCAAGAGCGAAGAAGAGCTGAAGAGCGACATGCACTTCCTCTACAACCTCTGGCTTGATATGCGGCAGAAGGCCGAGCGTAAGCCCGCGCCGGTGCTTTTGCATCACGACCTCGACCTGGTGCAGCGTATTCTGCGCGATCAGCTCACCACATCGTTCAAGACGATTTGGGTAGATAACGAAGAGCACTACGAGAGCATCCTGCGGTTTGTGCAGCGCTTCCAGCCCGCGCTGGTTGCGCGCGTAAAACTCTATACGCGCGCCAATCCGATCTTCGATGAGTTTGGAATTACGGCGGAGCTGGAAAAGGCGCTGCGTCCCAAGGTGTGGCTGAAGTCCGGCGGGTATATCGTTATCAATCAGACGGAAGCGCTGGTGGCGATCGATATCAATACCGGCAAATACGTGGGCAAGTCGAATCGTCTGGAAGATACGATCGTCAAGATCAACACCGACGCGATCAAAGAGATTGTGCGGCAGATTCGGCTGCGGGATCTGGGCGGCATCATTGTGGTGGATTTCATCGACATGGATGAGCGCAAGAACCGGCAAAAGGTGATGCTGGCGCTGGAAGAAGCCATGCGTGTGGATCGCGCGCCTTACAAGATTCTGCAGTTTAACGATTTCGGCCTGGTGGCGATTACGCGCAAGCGCGTGAAGCAGTCGCTCGAGCGTACGCTGTGTTCGCCGTGTTCGTATTGCGAAGGCGCGGGTTATGTGAAGAGCGCCCAGACTGTAATTACGGAGATTCTGTCGGAGGCGCAGCGCATGCGCAAGGCAGTTGCCGAGGAGAAGGGCAACCTGGTGCTGCGCGTGAATCCGGAGGTTGCGAAGGTGCTCAAGAGCAATCAGAACTCGTTCCTGCAGGAAGTGGAAGAGCTGGTGGGGAAGAGCGTGATGGTGAAGAGCGATCCGCTGCTGCACCAGACGAAGTTCGATCTGGCTTAGGTTTTTCGCTGAAATTGGTTCAGCAGGAAATCAATCCCCGACGGCGAGAGCTTGCGGGGATTTTTCTTTTTCCCGCGATTGAGCGAGTCTTGCCAGGCTCGGTTTTAGACGCCGAAGCAGTTTAGCCAGGCTTCGCGGATGCGGGTTAGAGAATCTGCTTCGGTGATGCGTTGCAGGGCGGCGGCGCCATGTTGAGCGCGTTGGGCAGGGTTTTTCAGATAAGATTCAATCCCCGCAGCGAGAGCTTGCCGGGATTCTTCTTTGCAGACGGTTCCGGTGACTCCGTCGATTACGATTTCCGAAAGTGCTCCGCTGGCGAAGCAGACTACCGGCGTGCCGCAGAGCGCGGCTTCGGCGGCCGTGCGTCCGAAGGATTCCCTGTAGCGTGAGGGTGGCGTGGATTGTAGCGCGAGGTATGCGTGGCGGAAGAAGGCCGGGACGTCTTCGCGGTATCCCCAGACGCTGATGTTGTCGGACTCGCCTTTTAGTCGCTCTTCGATAGCTTCGCTTCCCTCGCCCTGGAATGAGCCGATCAGATGCAGGCGGAGTTCCGGGTGCCTGGGCGCGAGTAGTGCGAAACCGTCGAGCAGAATGTCTACGCCTTTCGTCAGACACATCTGGCCTGCATAGACCAGGTTGATTCTTCCTTCGAAGGCGTGAAGCATATCGGGAGCATCTTCGCAGTGAGGTAGTTCCACGCGCATCGGAATGATGTGATTGCGGCGCTTCAAAATGCCCGGATTTAATGCAGCGACCGTCTGCAGACCGCAGTTCGTTGCGTGTACGTGATCGGTGACAAGGTGATTGAGCGCTTCGAGCTGGCGGCTGGGATGTAATCCGAATTCGTGGAACTGATGGACGACGGGCTTGCCCTGGTTTCGATAACGCAACATTGAAGCCAGTGCGAAGGCTCCGTACCCGAGCCCCGGCAGGTAGAGAGCGTCGCAGCTTGCAGTGTGGCGAAAGACGTCGCGATTGCCGAGAATGAATGCTTTCAGCATCGCCGCGAGATGGGGGATCGATTTCGGCTTCGACATGCGCGGCCAATGGTCGCGATCGCTGAAGCGCGCGATCGCCATGCCGCGGCGCTGGAGTTCCTGGATGACGGCGTGATCGGGCTCGCCTTTATTACGATCGACGATGAAGAGCGGTTCTATGTCGGGACGCAGCAGATCGAAGATCTCGATCACTGCGCGTTCGAGGCCGTAGAGGTGCTCGGTTGTGTTGAAAGGGATGAGGACGCGGAAGGGCCGCGCGCTCAAGCCAGGTCCTGCGCCTGAATCGGAAGACGACGGATGCGTTTTCCCGTTGCCGCGAAGATTGCGTTGCAGACGGCCGGCGCGATGGTTGGCACGCCCGCTTCACCCATTCCGCCCGGCGCTTCGGTGCCGGGCACGATGTGAACATCGACGACCGGCGCTTCGTCCATGCGGACCACATCGTATTGATGGAAGTTGGTTTGCTGCACGCGGCCATTTTCGATCGTGATCTCGCCTTTCAATGCCGCGCTCAATCCGAAGATGATGGCGCTGCGGAGTTGCTGCTCGACAATGGTGGGGTTGACTACCTGTCCGCAGTCGGTGGCGCAGGTTACGCGATGGACTTTCAGCTTTCCATCTTTGACCGACACCTCGGCCACCTGCGCGGTGAAGCTTCCGATGTTGTTGACTACGGCGATGCCGTGATGATGTCCGGCGGGTAGCGGCTTGCCCCAGCCTGCTTTTTCGGCTGCTACGTTCATTACGTTGAGCAGACGCGGGGTGCTCGCGAGCAGACGGCGGCGCACTTCGAGCGGATCTTTACCGCCCTTAGCAGCGAGTTCATCAAGGAATGATTCGCCGAAGAAGGTGTTCTGCGTGTAGCCTACGGCGCGCCAGTATGTGGTGGGGACGCCGCCGGTGACGCTGTGATAATCCACCTGAATGTGCGGGATTGAATAGTGAAGATCGGCGATACCCTCCACGCTGGTGGAATCGACTGAGCCGGGGCGTCCGCCGCCGAAGCTGCCTCCACCACCCATTGGCGGGCAGGCGATGTTCGCAGTGAAGACGAGCGGCCAGCCCTGCGCGTCGAGTCCGCCGGTGAAGCGGGTGACAGAGGCGGGGCGGTAGTTGCCGTTCTGGATATCGTTTTCGCGCGACCAGGTGACCTTGACCGGCGCGTTAATGGCCTTTGAGATTTCGATGGCTTCAGCGGCGAAGTCGGTGCCGGCGCGGCGTCCGAAGCCTCCGCCCATGTAATAGGTGTGGACGGCGATTTGATCGGGGCGGAGTTTGGTGATCTGCTGTGCGACGCCCGCAATGCCGGTCTGCATCTGCGTTGAGGCCCAGACATCGCACCCATCGGCACGAACGTGGGCGACGCAGTTGAGCGGTTCCATGGGCGCGTGTGCGAGGAACGGGGCTTCGTAAATGGCTTCGATTCTAGTGGCGGCCTGAGCAAGCGCGGCCGCTCCATCGCCTGCGTGGCGCGCGGAGATTCCGGGTTGCAGCGTCTGATCGATGAAGGCCTTTCGATTTGAGGCGGTGCTGAAAGCTGCGTTGGGGCCCTCGTTCCATTTCACATCGAGCGCTTTCGCACCCGCGAAGGCTGCCCAGGTATTGTCGGCTATAACCGCGACGCCGTTCGAAATCTTCACTGCATCTTTCACTCCTGCAATGGCTTTGGATTTTGTGGCATCAAAGCTTGCGACCGTACCACCGAATACAGGACAACGAACTAACGCGGCATAGACCATGCCGGGAACGCGCACGTCGATGCCGTACTTCGCCTGGCCGGTGACTTTGATGGCGGTGTCGAGACGCTTGCGTGGCTGTCCGATGATCTTGTATTGGGACGGCGTTTTCAGTGTGACGTTTGCCGGCACGGGCAGTTTCGCGGCTGCTTCTGCTACCTGACCGTAGGTCAGTTTGTTCGCATTCGCCGTATTCGTGATTGTCCCGTTCGATGCGCGGCACTGCGATTTATCGATGCCCCAGCGCTGCGCAGCGGCTTGCAGCAACATCTCGCGCGCCTGTGCGCCGGCGTTGCGAAGCGGCCCCCAGCCGGTGCGGATGCTCTGGCTGCCGAAGACTCCCTGGAGTCCGAAGGCGGGATCGATGCCGGGGAATTCAACGCGGATGCGGTTCCAGTCGCATTCGAGTTCCTCTGCAAGGAGCTGGGGAAGCGATGTCACGGTTCCCTGGCCCATTTCGGATTTGTGGATCATCAGGGTTACGGTGTCGTCGGCGCCGATGCGGACCCAGGCGTTGACACGCGCTGGCGCTGCTGAGGGTGCGGTTTGGGCGTTCAGTTCGCTGCGCTCAGGCAGGTAGAAGCCGACGACGAGTCCGGCGGCTGTTCCGAAGAATCCGCGGCGCGAGGTTTCCAGGGCGCTCATGCGGGACCGCCTTTCGCCCGCAGTTCGGCAGCGCGATGTATCGCTGCGCGGATATCCTGATACGTACCGCAGCGGCAGATAACGAAGCGCATGACTTCGTCGATGTCGCCGTCCGAGGGTGCGGGTGTTTTCTTCAATAATGCGGCTGCGGTCATGATCTGCCCGGACTGGCAGTAGCCGCACTGGGGGACGTCGCGTTCGATCCAGGCTTTCTGAACGGGATGCGATCCATCGGGCGAGAGACCCTCGATGGTGGTAACGGTCTTGCCTGCTACGGTGGATGCCTGCACGCTGCAGGAGCGCATCGGCGAGCCGTTGATGTGGACGGTACAGGCGCCGCAGATCGCCATGCCGCAGCCGAATTTGGTGCCGGTGAGGCCGAGCGTATCGCGCAGCACCCAGAGCAGCGGCATTTCGGGGCTTACGTTTACGGTCTCGGGACGGCCGTTCAGAGTGAACTGGATTGATGCCATGGAATTAGAACTCTGTTTTTGAGGATATCAGGATTGCGTACTGGTATGATCGCGGCATGATTGCTCATGGGCTAACGCCGATTCTGAATGTTTCCGACTTTCGCGCGAGCGTGGAGTGGTTTGAAAAGCTTGGCTGGCGGCGCGGGTTTGAATGGGGCGATCCGATCGGGTTTGGCGCCGTCTGTTCGGGCAAGTGCGAGATATTTCTATGCGTCGGCGGGCAGGGCGGGCGCGGCAAAGGCGCTACGAAATCCACGTTTGGAGAAGAGAACGGCCAATGCGCGGATAAGGGTGTGTGGATGTCGGTTTGGGTAGACGATGTTGATGCGATTCACAAGGTCTGCCTGGAAAACGGGATTGAGATCATGTGGCCCCCGACCGATATGCCCTGGGGAGTACGCGAGATGCACATCAGGCATCCCGATGGGCACGTATTCAGGATTGGCCGCGGGACGGGTGAGTGATCAGCTCGCTCGGGTGCGAGATCCAGTAATCCGGCGACCACTGCGCCATGTGCTCTTCGTTGCCATAGCCGTAGCGAACGGCGCAGGTCTTGATGCCGGCGCGGCGGCCTGCTTCCATGTCAGCGGCGGAGTCGCCGATGAAGAGGCAGTCTTCGGGTCGGGCGTCGAGCGCCTGCATGACCCGCTGTAGTACGTCCGGCGCGGGTTTGCAGGGGAAGCCATCGGTGCCCTGTACGTGGTTGAAGTGCTGCAGAATACCGAAAAGCTCGAGCACGTTTCGCGTGGACGGCGTGCCTTTGGTGGTTGCGGTGGATTTGCGACCGGGTAACGCCGTGAGCGCGTCGCTGACGCCAGGGTACAGCTTCGTTGAGGTGTGGCAGCGGCCCCAGTAGGTGGTTCGGTATTCGTCGATCAGCTTGTCGAGTTGTTCCCGCGTGAAGTCAGGGCGCACTTCGAGAAAGCAGACGTCGAGGTGATAGCCAATGAACTTACGGAGGTACTCGAGCGTCAGCGGTTCAGAGACGTGCGGAGACAGAACCTGCCCGATAGCGCCGCAAATATCGGCGGCGCTATCGAGCAGGGTTCCGTCAACGTCGAAGATGTAAACCGGGAATTCCGGGATCGCCCGATCAGGCAGGCTGCTCGCCCTCGTTGAGACCAGGGAGCCGGCGTCCGCCACCAACATCGGGGCGAATCACCTGCTGGATATCGTGATCGGCAGTGTCTTTCGAGCGGCCCGAGGCCGAGGGCGGAAGATCGTCGCCGTTCATGATAGAACGAACTTCGGACCCATCGAGCACTTCCCGCTCCAGCAGCAACTCCGCGACCTTGACCAGCTGATCCGAGTTGCCTTCGATGATGGCGCGGGCACGATTGTAGGCGTTCGAGACGATCCGCTTCACTTCTTCATCGATGCGGATGGCGGTCTCTTCGCTGTAATCGCGATGCTGGGCGATTTCGCGGCCGAGGAAGATCTGCTCATCCTTCTTGCCGAAGGTGACAGGACCGAGTTCGCTCATGCCCCACTCGCAAACCATCTTGCGCGCCATTTCGGTAGCCCGTTCGATGTCATTGCCCGCGCCGGTGGTCATCTGGTTCAGATAGATCTCTTCAGCGATGCGCCCGCCCATCAGGATGGCAAGCTGATCGTCGCAATAGGTCTTGCTGTAGTTGTGCTTGTCGTCGGTCGGCAATTGCATGGTGATGCCAAGCGCCATGCCGCGCGGAATGATGGAGACTTTATGCAGCGGATCGGCATTCGGCACGCGCACAGCCACGACCGCATGACCGGCTTCGTGATATGCGGTGGTGCGCTTCTCGGCGTCGGTCAGGATCATGGACCGGCGTTCGGCGCCCATGAGGATCTTGTCCTTGGCGAGCTCGAAGTCGATCATCATCGCGACTTTGCGATTCTGGCGCGCGGCATAGAGGGCCGCTTCGTTTACGAGATTGGCAAGTTCGGCGCCGGCGAGGCCCGGTGTCCCGCGGGCCAGAACGGAGAGATCGACGTCATCGCCCAGCGGAACCTTCTTGGTATGGACTTTGAGAATCGCTTCGCGTCCGCCCACATCGGGACGGCCAACCACTACGCGGCGGTCGAAACGGCCGGGGCGGAGCAGCGCGGGATCGAGCACGTCCGGGCGATTCGTGGCGGCAACCAGGATGACGCCTTCGTTCGATTCGAATCCATCCATTTCAACGAGGAGCTGGTTCAGCGTCTGCTCGCGTTCGTCGTGTCCGCCGCCGAGACCTGCGCCGCGGTGGCGACCGACGGCATCGATTTCATCGATAAATATGATGCAGGGGGCGTTCTTCTTTCCCTGCTCGAAGAGGTCGCGGACGCGGCTGGCGCCGACGCCCACAAACATTTCGACGAAGTCCGAACCGGAGATGGAGAAGAATGGCACGCTGGCTTCGCCGGCAATGGCGCGGGCGAGCAGGGTCTTGCCGGTGCCGGGCGAGCCGACCAGCAGGACACCCTTTGGAATGCGTCCGCCAAGCTTCTGGAATTTCTGGGGCTCACGGAGGAAGTCGATGACCTCCTGGAGCTCTTCCTTTGCTTCCTCGACACCCGCCACATCTTTAAATGTCACTTTGCGCTGCTGCGTGGAGTGCAGGCGGGCGCGGCTCTTGCCGAAGCTCATGGCTTTGTTTCCGCCGCTCTGCATCTGGCGCATCATGAAAATCCAGAAGGCGACAACCAGAATGATCGGCGAGAAGTTCACCAGCATCGTCAGCCAGCCATTCGCGGACGAATCGTTGATCGTCATCGTGACGTTGTGCTCTTTGAGCTTGGTGTAGAGCTCGGAGTAGGTGGCGGGAACGATGGTATGGTACTGATCCTTGCCGTTGATGTAATCGCCCTTGACCGAGGGGTTATCGATGTTGGCGGATTTGATCTCGCCGGCGTCGACCGCCGCCAGAAATTCGGAGAAGTTCAGTGCGCGATCCGTCCTGCCGTGGCTACCGCGGTTGACCACCACCCACAGGACGCCGGCCATGCAAACGACCACAATCCAGAAAATAAAGTGCTTAACGTTTGAATTCACAAAACCTCGGAGTCCCAATACTAATATGACGTTCCAGACGCGGGATTCGATTCCCCATTCTGTAAATCCGTGATGACGAGGACGGATTTGGATTCCGCGGATGCCGCGACATCGCGGGCAGCGCCGAAGCGGCGAGTCCACGCGATCGCGTCACCCGAAATAACGACGGGCCAGCGCCGGCGCTCCCACAGCGGGATACGGTAATCCTGAAAAAGCGTTTTGATTTTAACGGCTCCAGCATGTCCCGATCGCTCAAACTGGTCCCCTGGACGCCAGTTGCGGACCTGCAACGGGAGGCGGCATTTCGCCCGGTCCAGTGCATTCCCGTCACTATTATATACGCGGGCGGGGATGGCAAGTTCGGTCCGGATAAGGAGTTGGCGCTCCGGGAGGCAGGTGTCGCCGGGGATGACGAGGGGCGCGGAGAAGTCGCGGTCCATGCGGGCGTCGAAATGTTGGGGAGCGAGACGGAGGAGATCGAAGGAGCGGTAGACATCGAGACCGGGAAGCTGGATGCGGCCGCTGCCTTCCCGAGTGGTCATCAGCGCCAGGATTGCCTCAATATGGTGAAAACCGATGGTGCGGAGGTCGCCTTTGACATGGACGATGGCGTGGCGAAGGAGCCGGCGTCGCACGGCGAGGGGGAATTGGACGAACGGCTCGATTTCCAGGATTGCGGTTTCGGGGGCGACTTTAAGGTAGCGTAGGGCCAGTCGGGCGATTTCGGTCCGCCAATAGTCTTCCTCGGCCTGAGCCCAGGCTGCTGTTGAGGCGAGGACTTCGGGTAGGGCGGGGTTCAGGTCGGTCAGGGCCGGAATGGCTTTCGCCCGGATTTGGTTGCGCCGGAAGTTGAGGTCGTGATTCGAAAGGTCTTCGCGCCAGGGGATATTGCGGGCGGTGAGGTATTCGCGGATCTCGGCTCGGCGGAGTTCGAGGAGCGGGCGGATGATGCCGCTTTCGGTTTGGGGATGGATGCCGCTTAAACCGGCCGTTCCGGAACCTCGGAGGAAACGGTAGAGGACGGTTTCGGCCTGGTCGTCCAGTGTGTGGCCCGTGGCTACGGTTTTGCACTGGCCGACGGCAATGCGGTTGATGAAGAAGCTGTAGCGAAGGTTGCGGGCTTCCTGCTCCAGATTGCCTTCTTCCGGGGGGAGCCTGACCGAGTGGAACGGGAGTGCCAGGGCTTGCGCGAGTTCGCGGACGAAGCTTTCGTCGGCATCGGAATCCGCTCCCCGCAGAGCGTGGTTGATGTGGAGGACCGCGGTCGCTCGGCCCAACTGGTGCAAGGCGGTTAGCAGGAAGACCGAATCGGCGCCACCGGAGACGGCCACTCCGATATTGGCCTCGTTTCCGATGGCCTGCGCCACCCGTTCGATCAGGCCCATCATTGATAGAGGCGCGTTTCGAGGCGCTGCTTCACCTCGGGCCAGTCGGCGGCGAGGATGGCGTAGCGGACGGAATCGCGGGGCGTGAAGTCGGATGCGAGACGATGTGCGCGCAGAATGCCTTCCTGCTTTCCGCCGATGCGTTCAATCGCAGCGCGTGAGCGAGCATTACGGACATCGGTATGCAGCGAGACGCGGCGCGTGTTCCAGACTTCGAAGGCGTGGCGCAGCATCAGATACTTGGCTTCGGTGTTGGCCGCAGTGCGGATGGCGGAGCGCGTGAGCCAGGTGTGGCCGATTTCGCAGCCATCGACGAAGCAGCGATTGTGCTCGGGATGATCGGGCGGCCATGCCCAGCGCTCCATTTGCCAGAAGCGGGTGGAGCCGATGACGATGTTGTCTTCGAGGCGCACGGTTGCGAACGGCACCGCGCCTTCGCTGCGCTGCATCGCGAGTGCTGCATCAATGTAGCGCGATACCGCGGATTCGTCCTGGGGTACCGGCGACCAGTCGTAGAGGGACGCGTCGACTCCGGATGCCGAGAGCAATCCGGCGGCGTGGGCGTGGGTGAGCGGTTCGAGGCGGACGTGGCGGCCTTCGAGCACCAGGGTTTCCGAACTCATCTGTACATTAGTATGCGGGTTAAGCTGATCTCGTGAAGCTGCTGATTTTTTCCGACATTCATAATGATGCGGTCGCGCTCACGCGGCTGATGTCGATTGAGGCGGACTATTACTTCTGCGCGGGCGATCTGGTGAACTGGGCGCGCGGGCTGGATGCGATGGGCGACATCATGAAGGCACGCGCGGATCGCATGTATGTGATTCCAGGGAACCATGAGTCAGCGGCACAGATTGCGGCCTTTTGCGAGAAGTTCGGGTTTCACGATTTTCACGGAGAGAAGATGTCGATTGCCGGGTTCAACGTGGTTGGGCTCGGGTATTCGAATCCCACCCCGTTCGATACGCCGGGCGAGTATTCGGAAGAAGAGCTTGAGACTAAGCTGCATACATTCGACGGGCTGGCGCCATGTGTGGCGATCTGCCATGCGCCGCCGTTCGGGACATCGCTTGATCGCATCACGAACCTGAAGCATGCCGGCAGCCGCGCGATGCGGGAATTCATTCGCCGTGAGCAGCCGCGCTACTTCTTCTGCGGGCATATTCATGAGGCCGCGGGGGCGCAGGATAAGCTGGGCGAAACTTCGGCGATGAATGTGGGGAAGAAGGGGTATCTGCTCGATTTCGATCAGCAGGTGGAATGGGGGCAAATCTGATGGCTACTTTAGGGCTGGTGGAGTATGCGGATGCTTCGCCTGAAGTTCAGGCGGTCTATGACGACATCATGGCCACGCGCAAGGTGGACTGGATCAACAATTTCTGGAAAGCGCTCGCGAACGACCCGGTCACGCTGCGTCGCACGTGGGACAGCATCAGGGAGATCATGCGTCCCGGGGCGTTGGATCCTTTGACGAAGGAAATGATCTACGTTGCGGTGAGTGCGACGAATGGCTGCGGATACTGCATTGCGTCGCATACCGCTTCTGCCCGGAAGGCGGGGATGTCGGATGCGATGTTTGCGGAACTGATGGCCGTCACGGGGATGGCGAACGAAACGAATCGGCTGGCGAGCGGCTATCAGGTTGAGATCGACGAGCGCTTCCTCACCACTCCCAGGAAATGAAGACCGGGATGTTTACGGATATGCTGGCGCAGGTGCGGCGCATTCCGAAGGGGCGCGTTGCCACGTATGGTCAGGTGGCTGCGGCGAGCGGGCATCCCGGCGCGGCGCGGCAGGTCGTGTGGGCGTTGCGTGCGGCGGAGGGCGCGCCCTGGCATCGCGTACTCGGTGCGGGGGGAAAGATTCGACTGCCAGGCGAAAGCGGACTCGAACAGCAGCTGCGTCTGCGTTCGGAGGGTGTGGCGATTTCCGGCAGCAAGGTTGATCTGACGAAATACGGACACACGTTCCGATGAGTGAGCTGCTGCCGATTGAGCTGTTCGCGAATCCCACGTGGCATGCGTTACGGACGGCGCACGCGCAGTTCGCGGTGCGGCATAGCAAGGCGGTGAGATACCCGGCGAAGGTTGCACCGTTTGTGGCGATCGAAGAATCGAGCGCCGAGGCTATGCGCGATGCTCATCAACTGCTGGCGCCGACTGAGTCGGTGTGGATGGTTGGCGACGACTTACCCGTGGTGCCGTGGTTTGAATATGCGGATACGCTGCCGTGCCTTCAGATGGCGCTGCCGCCCGATGTGGCGCCGCCAGCCGCCGGCCGCGAGCTGCTGACGCTCGGCGAAGCCGACGCTCCCGATATGGTGGCGCTCACTACGCTGGCGTTTCCCGGCTTCTTTCGTCCGCTCACTTGCCGAATGGGTTCGTATTTCGGTTCGCGCGTGGATGGCGAGCTGATTGCGATGGGCGGTGAACGTCTCATGATTGACGGCTATGCGGAAATCAGCGGCGTTTGCACGCATCCATCGCATCGCGGTGCGGGGCTGGCGACGGAAATCATCTGGCGGCTGGTACGCGAGCATCGGCAGCGCGGCGACCTGTCCTTCCTGCACGTGGGTGAAGCGAACCTCAACGCCATCGCTCTCTACGAGCGTCTTGGATTCCGCAAGGTGCGCCGCGTGATGGCGAATCGGCTCGTCCGGCTAAACTAAAAATGCTTTGGAGAACCGCGACTTCGCACGCATCCTCTATGAAACCGCCGATCTGATGGAGATCGCCGGCGACGACGGCTTCCGCATTCGCAGCTATCGCAATGGCGCATCGACCATCGAAGGGCACCCCGAGCGTATCGAGAGCATTCTGGCGAATCCGGAAGCGAAAATCACCGACATCCCCGGCATTGGTAAGGGGCTGGCGGCTGTGCTGGCGGAAATTGCGCGAAGCGGGAGTTGTGA
This sequence comes from Acidobacteriota bacterium, assembly GCA_048498815.1. Lineage (GTDB taxonomy): Bacteria > Acidobacteriota > Terriglobia > Bryobacterales > Bryobacteraceae > BOG-234. The sequence goes on from JBEHXG010000001.1 coordinate 160,961, forward strand.
GCGCCGGGACGAACTGCTGCAAAAGTTTCCTGTCGCGGCACTCGACTTCCTGAAGATTCAGGGTCTGGGGCACAAAGGCATCCTCGCGCTGTTCGAACAGACGCAGGTGCAGACCATCGACGACCTCGAAAAGCTCTGTCTCGAACAGAAGCTGCGGAAGCTTCCGCGCATGGGGGCGAAGCTTGAAGAAAAGATTTTACGCGGTATCGCACAGCTCCGGGAGCACAGCGGACGCTTCCTGCTGAACTTCGCCGACAACGCGGCTCGCGAAATGATGGACTACCTGCGGGCGGTGGATGGAATCGAAACCATAGCCGCGGCGGGCAGCCTGCGGCGCGGACGCGAAACCATCGGCGATGTGGATCTGATTGTCACTGGCCCCAATGCCGCGGCTGTCCTGGAGCGTGTGGCATCGAATCCGCGCGTGCATGAAGTCCTGGGGCGCGGCGTCAACAAGACCAGCGTGAAGATTGGCCGCGAGGGTCTGCAGATTGACGTTCGGGCGCTTGATCACGAAAGCTTCGGCGCGGCCATGCAGTACTTCACGGGCAGCAAGGAGCACAACGTTGCACTTCGCCAGCGCGCGCTCCGTATGGGGCTCACGCTCAACGAATACGGGCTGTTCCGCGTGGACAACAATGAGCGCGTGGCGGGCGAAACCGAAGAAGGCGTCTACGCTGCGCTGGGGCTCGACTGGATTCCCCCCGAGCTTCGCGAAAACCAGGGCGAGATTGAGCTGGCCGAGCTCCGCAAGCTCCCAAAGCTGGTTGAGCAGAGCGACATCCGCGGCGATCTGCACATGCACACCACCGCAACCGACGGCCGCGCCACGCTCGAAGAGATGGCTGAGGCCGCGAACGCGTTCGGGCATGAGTACATTGCCATCACCGACCACTCAAAGGCGCTTTCCATGGCATTCGGCCTCGACGAAAAGCGCGTAGTCGAGTTTGCGCAGCAGGTTCGGATGATCAATGAACGCGGCAACCTCGGCATCCGCATTTTCTCCGGCCTGGAATGCGACATCCTGAAAGACGGCGCGATGGACATCGAATGGGACGCCCTGGCGGAGCTCGATGTGGTGATTGCCAGCGTCCACAGCCACATGAATCTGGAACGAGAGGCGATGACCGATCGCCTGCTGCGCGCGCTCGAATGTCCGCATCTCACGGCGATCGGGCATCCCACAGGTCGTCTGCTGTTGCATCGCGATCCGTTCCCGTTCGATTTCGATAGAGTCGTGGATGAAGCTGTGAAACGCGGCGTCGTGCTCGAGATCAATGGCAGCCCGGAGCGTCTCGATCTCAGCGCGGTCCACGTTCGCGCCGCGAAGGCCAGGGGCGCGCGCTTTATCGTTTCCACCGATTCGCACCACCCGAAGAGTCTGAATAACATGCGCTATGGTGTACTGACCGCACGGCGCGGAGGACTCGCCGCAGCCGACGTCCTCAACACACTGCCGGCCGATGAGTTCGCTGCCGGTCTTAAGAACAGGAAAACAAAATGAAAATCGTTTCGTCCAAAGAGGTCTACTCCTGCAGTCTGTTTCGCGTCACGCAGGATGAGGCCGTCGATAAGACCGGCTGGCGCATGAAGCGCAACGTGGTGCGTCATAACGGGTCCGCGGTCATGATGGCGGTGGATGAGAAGAAGCGCATTCTTCTGGTGCGGCAGTATCGCCTTCCGGCGAACCAGAACCTGTGGGAGTTGCCCGCGGGCAAGATCGACGAAGGCGAAACGGCGCTGCAGGCCGCGAAACGCGAGCTGATTGAAGAGACCGGTATGCGCGCGAAGAAGTGGAAGAAACTGGCGCTGTTTTATCCGAGCCCGGGTTACTGCGAAGAGACGATGACCATTTATCTCGCGACCGAGCTCACCGCGGGCGAGGCGCAGCCAATGGAAGACGAACGCATTGAAACACGCTGGTTCACGCGCAGGGAGCTAAAGGATCTCATCCGCACGAACAGGATCGTGGATGCGAAGACGATGATTGGCTTTCTCTACTGGGACAGGCTTTGACTTTGAGAGGAGATTGGAGGAGGGGAAACAGCGGGGCGGAAAAGCAAAGGGGCGGACCCGAAGGCCCGCCCCGTGAGACTACTTTTTCTTCGTAGCCTTTTTCTTTGCTGCGGCCTTCTTAGGGGCTGCCTTCTTTGCGGCTTTCTTGGTTGCCATAGTGGTAATTCTCCCGTCCACCATTATGTAACGGTTGACGGAAAAAGTAAAACAAAAAAATGCAAAAATGTTTCGGGTGTGCTATGAAGCGGTGCGGAGGTGGAAATTAGCGCGGTGAAGAAGGTCCAATTGATAACCGACGGAGCATGTCTCGGCAATCCCGGACGCGGGGGGTGGGCAGCCATTCTGCTCTTCGGCGAGCATCGCAAAGAGTTGTACGGGTGCGAAGCGCACACCACAAACAATCGCATGGAGCTCACTGCTGCGATTGAAGGCCTGCGCGCGCTGCGCGAGCAGTGCGACGTGGAAGTGGTGACCGACTCCGAGTACATGAAGAACGGCATCACGCAGTGGATCGCGAACTGGAAGAAGCGCGGCTGGATGACATCGCAAAAGAAGCCCGTGGTGAATCGCGATCTGTGGGAGATGCTCGATCATCAGACCGGCCGCCACGTCACGAAGTGGAGCTGGACCAAGGGCCATGCCTCGCATGCAGACAACAATCGCGCCGACGAACTGGCTTCGCTCGCGGCGAAGAAGCAGTGCTCGTCCGCGTAGTTGGCTTCCGCCGACACTGCTAACATTCGGTTATGGCTACTGAAACGTATGCGATCTTCGACACGACTGAAGGCCGCTTCAAAATCAAACTGTTCGAAGACAAAGCTCCCAACACGGTGAAGAACTTCACCGACCTTGCCGAGGGGATCAAGACGGGTAAGCCTTTCTATGACGGCATCGTCTTCCATCGCGTGATTCCGGACTTCATGATTCAGGGCGGGTGCCCGCAGGGAACGGGCCGCGGCGGTCCGGGCTACAACTTCGCCGACGAGTTTCATCCTTCGCTGAAGCATTCGAAGCCGGGTCTGCTCTCGATGGCGAACGCGGGGCCGAACACGAACGGCAGCCAGTTCTTCATTACGGTGGCTGCAACGCCGTGGCTTGATAACCGCCACAGCATCTTCGGCGAAGTGGTGGAGGGTTACGACGTGGCGGAGAAGATTTCGAAGATGCCGCGGGATGCGTCGGATCGTCCGAAGAAGGAAGTCAAGATCAACAGCGTAAAGATTGAACGGGTATAGATCGCCGGTGCTGAAGGCGCAGACCGCGATTCTGGGCGGTACGTTCGATCCGATTCACAACGCGCATCTTGCAATAGCACGCGCCGCGCGCGATACATTCGCGTTGCGGCGCGTTCTTTTTGTGCCGGCGGGGAGTCCGCCGCATAAGACGGGATTGCGGCTCGCGCCGTATGAGGATCGGATTCGTATGGTGGAACTGGCTTGTGAGAATGAGCGTGGGTTTGAGGTCTCCCGCATCGAGGAGAACTCTTCGCCCAGCTATTCGATCGTGACGATTGAAGCGCTGGTCGCCCAGGGCGAAGGACCGCTGGCATTTCTGATCGGCGCGGATGCGTTTGCGGAGATCCGCACGTGGCGAAAATGGCAGGATGTAGTGCGGCTGGTGGAGTTTATCGTCGTAACCCGACCTGGCGCGGAATATGAAGCGCCGGAAGGAGCGGTTGTCCATTCGCTGGGTGGTTTGGATCTGCCGGTCTCGTCATCGGAAGTGCGGGATCAGATCGCGCGGGATGAGTCTGATGTTCCCGTGCCGCCGCCGGTGATGCGCTACATCCGCGAGCACGGCCTGTACACAATGTGTCAGCCGCGCTGAGCTGTGGCATCCCGACACAATCGTCCGTTCGCGACTCTCAGGAAAACAACACTCGGGCGTGGCAGGAGACGTGCTTCAATAGCAAGCTCTCATGAGAAAATCTCTGGTTTTTCTGGCGATCGCCGCGGTTTCGGTTAAGGCGCGCGCTCAGACGCCGGTTTCGCCTTCTGTCACATCAGTTGTGAATTCCGCTTCGTATTCTGCACCCATCGTTCCGAGGTCTTTGATCACCATATTCGGCACCGGTCTTGCCCCTGTCACCCAAGCCGCCGCGCGCGACGCCATGCCGCTCCCGACGAACATCGGTGGGACATCTGTTACGGTGAACGGATTTGCGGCTCCGCTGCTTTATGTATCTCCCACGCAGATCAATGCGCAGATGCCGGCTGAAGTAAAGGCGGGGAACGAAAGCTATTCTGCAACAACCCTCATGGTCCATACTCCGGTTTCGACCTCCGGCTTTACCTTTCCCGTTTTCTCCTATGCACCAGGCTTTTTTTCCAGTGATTCCAGTGGATGCGGACAGGCGGCGGCCCTGAACATCACGCCGGACGGCGCCGTCTCAGTTAATTCCCCTTCCAACAGCGCCGCGCCTGGTGATTTTCTCGCGGTCTTTGGAACCGGCATCGGTTCACTGTCAAATCAGCCAGCCGATGGAACTGCGCCCTCCGGTGCAGATAAGGCCGCCGTTTTCCCGTCGTTTTTCTTTGGGAGCGATGTGGATTCTGTATTTTTCGGCGGCTCGGATCTCCCCAGACAGTCGACGGCGGCATCGTACCTTGGGGCCGCGCCTACCCTCGTCGGCGTGGACCAAATGAACTTCCAGATCCCATCAGGATCTCGCAATGGTTGCGCGGTGCCAGTCATGATCGGTGGTCCCGTGGTGAGCCAGGTTGTTTCCGTGAGCGTGAATGCGAACAGAGGACAGTGCGTCGACCCGCCGTCACAATCGTACGGAAGGGTGACGCTCGTTAAGACGGTTGCGTCCGGTTCCACGGACTCGGATGAGAGCGATGAATTCGATGCAATATTTCCCTCGGCGCCCGGACTCGTGGAGCCTGCCACGCCATCGCTGACTTCTGCGTCAGACACAACTACAATCGCGATGGTTTCGAATCCACGGGCATGTACTCTTCCTGGCTATGCGAGCCTGGACGCGGGCACGATTCAGATTCAGCCGGTCGGCAAGGGCATAACCTCGATCGCGGGAGTTAAGCAGGTGAACGGTGTCGCATATCAGGCTTCTTTGCCGATTGGATATGTCGGGTCGGGCCAGTACACGATTTATACTTCGCCGTCCTCTTCAATTCCGTTCCAGGCAACGATGGCGGTTGGCTCGCCAATCACCGTCCAGACCGATCTTTCGCCCGGAACAGTCGTGTCTGCGAAGAATCCCCCAACGATTACCTGGACCGGGGGTGACTCCAACTCGGTCGTGAAAATCACGCTCATCGGTGATCCGGGGCAGGTGGGGTATGCATCCGATGTTTACTACGTTCCCGTCAGCGCGGGATCGCTGAAGTTGTCCATCTTCGGATTGGGCCCCGGGGTCGAGGAACGGTGAACTGATCTTTGAGGTTATGCCCGCCGCAGGCTACGCAGCCAGCATATCCGCGCCGGGCATAACCGGGAGTATTCAGTTTTCGTGGATCTATCGTTACGTCTTCGCCGGTCTAAATGTGGACGGAGCGCCGCCGACAGGAATCTCCTCGCAGGGGCCGCAATGAGCGGATGTCTGGTTTGCGTTCACAGCTTTTTTGAGATTTTTTAAAGCTCATTGACGCAATAACTTAGGCTGGTTTTTGTCGGTCCCGGCGGAAGGCTTTTTCCGATCGCGATGCTACTTCTGTGGGCGAGGAGCAGCATGCGATCACTTAGAACATTACTCAGAGCGCTGAGCCCGGCCATCATTCTCGCGCCGGTAATTTGCAGCGTACTTTCGGGGCAGGGCGCCCTGACCACGATTCAGGACACACTCTTTGACGCCGACGGCGCGCGCTATAACGGGTCGCTCACCATTCAGTGGGGCACGTTCACCAGCGGATCGGGCCAGATTGTGCAGCACAGCAGCACCGTTCAGGTGGTCAACGGCAATCTGCTGGTGCAACTCGCGCCCAACAATACGGCAACGCCTCCGGCCAACATTTACACGGTTCAGTATCAGACCGATGGCAGTTCGCAGTACACCGAGACGTGGTCCGTGCCGGTGTCGACGACGCCGCTGAAGGTTTCGCAGGTGCGTGTCGGCAGCGGCAGTTCCGGCGGGAGCGCGGGCGGATTGAGTGGCGGCGGCTCAGGGCCGTTTCCCGAATCTTCGGTGACGAACCTGGTATCCGACCTGAATGCGAGGCCGATCAAGGGCCCGGCGTATGGAACGAATGCCGTAGCGGTGATCGATCAGAATGGTCAGATCGAAACGGCGGTGGGCAATCTGGGCGATTGCGTTTTTGTGGATGGGACTACCGGACCTTGCTCGAATGCAGTGGTGCCCAATTTTTTTGATGCGGAGGTGCCGGGCGGCACGATCGATGGCCTGAATGCGACGTTCACGCTGGCAAACTCGCCGGATGGTGCGAGTCTTGAATTGTTTCGCAATGGCGTCCTGCAGACGGCCGGCGTGGATTACACGCTTACCGGCTCGACGATTCAGTTCGCGGGACCTTCCACACCGCAGGTGCAGGACAAACTGGTGGCGTCGTACCGCAGTGGCGGTGGATCGGGAAGCGGGGGTGGTTCGGCGGGGCCGAGTGGTGCGCCTGGCGTGAACGGTTGTGGCGCGGCCGGAGTTTCGGCGAAGAGTCTGCTGTATCAGATTCAGTCAATCGATAACGGAAGCCTGCTGGTGCAGAGTTCGAACGCGGGCTTCCTGCTGCCGGTTACTGTTCCGCCCGCAGGTTGGTGCGTGGTTCTACTGGATACGAATTCCGCCGGGATTTCAGTTTCGAACAACGGGAATCCGGTGAATGGCATTGCCGCTCCTTATGCCCTGGCGGCGGGGAGCGAGGCTACGGTGATTTCGGATGGCTCGGGATATTGGATCTCGGGCGCTGGTGCGGGGCCGCTGTCAGCGATCGACCATGTGTTCCGGACATTTGATTTGCCGGCGTTGAACGCCTGCACTCCGACTGCGGTCGCGGGTACCCATGTTCAGTCAGCCGTGTGTACTTTTGCCGCGGGATCGCAGCAGTACGCGTTTGGGCACTTCCCGATTCCGGCGAATGCTCCGCGCGTGTTGTATCTGGAGATTAAATGGCGAACTTCGGACACCACGACTTCACATAACGCTACGTTTGACTGGTTCTACGGGTCATCCAGCGTGACTCTTGATCCGACGCTTGTCCACGGGGGTACGGTGACTGCGGCAGCAGTGACGGCTGCGAATCAAATGCAGACGTCGATGATAGCGCTGAGCAGTCCTGTCACTTATCCCGGCGATGAGTTTTACTTCTATATCTCGCGTCGCGGCGATACCGACAGCGTTTCATCGGGCGTGGACCTCATCAGCGCACGGATTCACGACTAAGTTCGAGCACCTGAACGTCGCCGAAGGAGCCCGCCTGGTGCGCGTGCCACCCAGAGAGCCGTTGGGCCCAGAGGTTCACGCTGTAGACTCCGCCGTAGATGATGACGCGGTCCGGGAGGGTGGCGTTGCGGATTAGCGTTTCGCCTTCGGGCGAAAGGCGCGCGGGCAGCAGAATCGTCGGCTGATGGATCGGGTAGGCATCGAGGTGAGCATAGAAGAAGCCGGGGAGTTTGTAGTCCGGCTTCCATAGCGGCGGTTGTGCTTCGATGAATGGGCTCGGGCAAATCACGGGTGCCCCGGCTGCAAGATTATTCACGGCGATGGCGGCTTCGCGCCAATGCGAGTTGCGCATCGCCGGATGCCGGCTGGCGAGAATGCCGATTGCCAGGACAAGAGCGGCCGGTTTCCACCAGTGGACGGGAATCGAAAGCGAAGCGAGCCAGATAGCGAGCAGAATCGCTCCGGGGAGTGCGAGCGAAAAATACCGCGGCAGGAAGACGGAGTTGTGGGTTATCAGCGAGACTGCCAGCAGACAGAAGGGAGGCCAGAAGCACCAGATGAGCAGAAGAATCCGGTCGGATGAAGGTGTCGCAATTGGGTTCGTTTTTCGGTGCAGAAGCCACGCACCGATTCCGACGGCGGCTATTAACGGAATCTGAAAACCGCTGATGACAGTTCCGACAGTCGGCATGGGCGTAACGACGTGAATGCCGGCGTTGTGGAACAGAGCCAGGGTGGCGGGAATCATGGGCGCAGCGCAGGCAAGCACGATCAACATTTCGCGACGCCGCCGAAAGAATACGGCGTAGAAGGGCCAGTAGATCAGTTGAACGTATATCAGGAGAGCAGCCGGGACGATGAACAAATACCTGCTGCCTCGAATCAGTAGCCAAATCGCGAGCAGAGCCAGGAAAGTGCCCAGACCGTAGGGCCTGGCGTCGGTTGCCTGTCGGGTGAATTCGTGCGGAATGAAACAGAGGAAAACGGCGATCCATCCCGCATCGTTGTGGATGAGCTGCCTCGCGATCTTCCATATCAGCACCAGACTCCCGAGGGTGAGGAGGAGCGAAGGGAGTCGCAGGCTGAATTCAGACCAGCCGAGCAATGATTCGGAAATGCGCGGCAGCCAGTAGTAGATCGATTGGCTAAGGCCTGGAGCAGCGGCGAGGGAACGATGATTGGCGCCATGCCGAACGACGAACGCCGTCAGGGTTTCATCGATCCAGAAGCTTTCAAACAGCAGCGGAAGCCAGAATCGGGCGACACACGCGGCAAGCAAAAGCCAAAGCGCCGGAGCGTAGTATCGTTCGTGCCGCACCAGGGCTAAGTTTTCAGCTTCGCCAGGCGTTTGCGAACGTCGGCGGCATTTTTCGCATTGGGAGAAATCTCCAGGAACTTCTGGTACGCATCGCGCGCGGCCCTGGAATTCGAGCGCTTCTCTTCTGCCTCACCCAGACGGAGCCAGGCTTCGGCGTTCCCGTCGTTCCACCTGGTGGCTTCGCGAAAGCGATTCGCCGCGGCGGTGTAATTGCCTTTGACGAAGTATTCGTTGCCGACCGAGACTTCGCTCTTCGACTGCACCGGATTGAAGCTGTAAACCTTCGGCGCGCCGGCTTTATCTTCTTCCTCCGGCAGATCTTCTTTCGTTACGGGCGGCTTGTAGGGCGGAGGAAGACCGTTGGAATCCTGCGCCGGAACGCGCGTGGCGCCCAGCGCCGCCAGCCAGCACAGTCCGATCAGCACTCGCCGTGACATACTTTTAGTATAGTTTCGCCGCAGTGAATCCTCTTCGCGATCAGGCCGCTCAGCTCCCTCTCGGGCCCGGAGTGTACCTATATAAGGATGCGGCCGGCAAAATCATCTACGTCGGCAAAGCCCGAAGTCTGCGCGCACGGGTGCGCAGCTACTTTAACGAAGACCGGCTGGCAGAGGCCAAAACCGGGACGCTGATTTCGGAAGCGCGGTCGGTCGACTACATCATCGTTGAGAACGAAAAAGAGGCTCTGGGGCTTGAGAACAACCTCATCAAGCAGCATCAGCCTCGCTACAACGTTCTGCTGCGCGATGACAAGACATATCCGTTTATCAAGCTGACGAACGAACGCTATCCGCGTGTCTATGTCACCCGGCGGCTGAAGAAGGACGGATCGACGTATTACGGGCCGTGGTTTCCGGGGAATCTGGCGTATCGGATTGTGAATCTGATCCACCGGCATTTTCTGGTGCCCAGTTGTAAGGTTGATCTCACCCGATACCATCCCAAGGCCTGCCTGCAGTTTCATATTCATCGGTGTTGGGGGCCATGCGTGGAAGGCCTTACGAGCGAAGAGGAATACGCGAAGTCGGTTCGTCAGGTGAAGCTCCTGCTGGAAGGGCGCCATTCGCAGCTGGCGGGCGAGCTTCGCGAGCAAATGGAGGAAGCGTCCGCCAACCTGCAGTTCGAAAAGGCTGCCGCGCTCCACAGCGTCCTGACGACGGTGGATGAAATTGCCGAGCGGCAGATTGTGGCTGCGGCTTCGGGAAATGACGCCGACATATTCGGCATCTATGCCGAGCCGCCCCTGGTGGCTGTCAATCTGTTTCACATGCGTAATGGTCAGATTGTGGACCGGCGGGAGTTCTATTGGGAAGATCGCGATGAGTTCGAAGCCGCCGAGTTCATTTCCTCGCTGATGCTGCAGATCTACCTCGACCAGCAGTTCGTTCCGGCAGCGATTCATGTTCCGGTAGAGTTTGAAGACCGCGAAGTGATGGAAGAACTGCTTTCGGAAAAGCGCAACCGAAAGGTCGAAATTGTCACGCCCCAGCGCGGGCAGAAAAAGGCCATGCTCGATCTTGCCCGCACTAACGCGAAGCACAGTTTCGACGCGCGTTTTCGCATTCTGAAGCCGTCATCGGCGGCGATTCGCGAGGCTGTGCAGGATGCACTGCATTTGCCCGAACCACCGGATCGTGTCGAGTGCTTCGACATCTCCCACGTGCAGGGAACCGATAAGGTCGCCAGCATGGTGGTGTGGGAAGACGGGCGGATGAAGAAGGCAGACTATCGCAAGTTCATCGTTCGAACGGTGGAAGGCAACGACGACTTCGCGAGCATGCGCGAAGTGGTCACTCGCCGCTATTCACGGATTCTTGAAGAAGGCGGAACGCTTCCCAGTCTCGTGCTGATCGATGGCGGACTGGGGCAGCTGCACGCAGCCGCCGGTGCGCTCGAAAAGATTGGACTCGCCGGCCAGCAGGTGGCTTCGATCGCCAAGCGGGAAGAGATCATTTACGTGCTGGGTCGCGAGGATGAACCCGTGGTGCTGGATCGATTTTCGCCCGTGCTGCAATTGGTGCAGACGATTCGCGATGAAGCGCACCGGTTCGCAGTTACGTTTCATCGCACGCGCCGTAACGCGCGTACGCTGACTTCAGAGCTGGATGAAATTCCCGGCATCGGGCCCATCACCGTGAGACGGTTACTGAAAGAGTTCGGAAGCACCACGCTGGTGCGCGCGGCAAGCGAGGAAGAGCTTGCGCGCAAAATCGGCAAGGCGGCGGCACGGAAGGTCCACAGTCATTACGCGGCGGCACAACAATGAAAAGATTTGCAGTATTAGCGGCAGCGGCAATCGCATTCGGCCAGACGGCCGCACAACTTCCGCGGTTTGACGCGGCTTCGATTCGCCTCAATCAGACATCGGATCGGCCTTCAACGCACTACGATGCTTCGCGCGTCGATCTGCACAAGGCGAGCATGAAACATCTGGTGCGGCGTGGCTGGCCGGTTCCCGATTATCAGATTGTGTGGCCTTCGTGGGTGGACGACCGCCCTTACACCTACGATGTTTCTGTTACGTTTCCATCCGCCACAACTCCTGCGCAACTGGAGCAGATGTTTCAGGATATGATGGCGACGCGTTTCGGGATGCAGATGCATTGGGAAACGCGTGACACAAAAGTGTGGGAACTGACGGCATCGCCGAAGGGTCTGAAACTGCAGACTGCGAAGAACCCCGCTCCCCCGACTGACTATCCGAAGTTCTCCACAACCGCGCGAAATGGTGAATGGCTGTTGAGCAGCAAACTGGGTGAGGCTCCTTCCGGGCTCACGGTAAAAGAGTTCGCTGAGGTGATCACGAACACAAGGATCCTGGACCGTCCACTGGTAGACGCCACCGGAACTGATGGCTATTTCGATGTGGAAATCACAGCCCACATTGATCCGCCGGAGAATAAACCGAACCCCGCTGAACTGCTGAGTGCGCTCGAAAAGCAGCTGGGACTAAAGGTTACGCAGAAGACTATCCCCATGAAGATCCTCGTGGTGGATCGACTGGAACGCACGCCGACGAATAATTGAACTCCCTGATAACCTGAAAGTTTGGCCGCCCGCTTCGTAATCCTCGCTTTACTGCTACTTGTGCCATGCGCCTGGTGCGCCGACACGCTGGTCGTTCTGCCGCTATTCAATGTCAACACGTCGATTGCGCCGGACCTCGACTGGATCGGCGAAAGCGCCGCGGAGACGATCCACGGTGCACTGAACTCTTACGGACTCCTGACTCTGTCACGCGACGATCGCGTGGAGATTTACCACCGGCTCGGCGTGAAACAATCCGTGCTCCTGACACGTGCGACCGTCATGAAGGTTGGGGAGACGCTTGATGCGGGGCAGGTGATTTTCGGCGATTACACGGTCGAGCCGGGGACAGGCGGCGCGCCGGTCGGTATGAAATCACCAATTCGCATCGTTGTGCACGTGATCGATTTGCGCAAGCTGAAGGAGTTTCAGTCGATCGAGCAGAACGGCGTGCTGGAAGACCTCAGCAAGATGGAGATGACAATTGCCTGGCAGGTGCTGCGGCAGGTGGCGCCGAATAATCCGGTGACAGAGGAAGCGTTCTTTCGCGACCGTCCGGCGATTCGCGTAGATGCGATGGAGAGTTATGTGCGCGGGCTGATGGCGGCGAGCCCCGATCAGAAGGCAAAATTCTTTACGCAGGCGGCGCGGCTTGACGACAAGTTTTCGCAGCCCAACTATGAGCTTGGGCACGTGCTGTTTGCAAAGAAGGATTACAAAGGCGCCGCGCCGTGGCTGGTCCGCGTGACGCGCGGGGATTCGCATTACATGGAGGCGTCGTTTCAACTCGGTATCTGCCGGTATTATGACGGCGATTACGATGCGGCGATCCGGCTGTTTCGAATGGTGGCTGCGGAAGTGCCGCTAAACGAAGTCTTCAACAATCTCGCCGCGGCGCTTTCGCGACGAAATGACGCATCGGCGGCGGATGGTTTCGCAAAGGCTCTTGAAGGGGATGAGACCGATCCGGATTATTGGTTTAACTACGGATATGCGTTGTGGAAGCTGGGCCAGTATCCGAAGGCAGCGGATCAGTTTCGCGCGGCGCTGCAGCGGTCGCCGGGTGACACCGAAGCGACGAGCTTTCTGGGCCGCGCGCTGCGCAGCGATCCATACCGGCCGGGCGATCTCCGCACCGACGGTCGCGAGAGAATAAAGACTTTGTTTGAAGACTCGGCGTTTCGCCAGTTGCAGGCAGAATTCCGAAAATGAGGATGAACCGATGACGATAAAAGCCAGGACGCTTGACCTTGATATTGAAATACGGCCGGAGCATGCGGAGATTCTCACGCCGGAAGCGCTCGCGTTTGTTGCGGCGCTGCAGGAGAAGTTCAATGCGCGGCGGCTGGAGTTGCTGGCGAAGCGTGCGGAACGGCAAAAGCGCATTGACGCCGGCGAGCGTCCGGACTTTCTTCCGGAAACAGCCACTGTTCGGGCAGGCGACTGGACCTGCGCGCCGATTCCGGCCGACCTGCTGGATCGCCGGACCGAGATCACGGGGCCGGTAGACCGCAAGATGATCATTAACGCCCTGAACTCCGGCGCGGCCACGTTCATGGCCGATCTGGAAGATTCGAATTCGCCAACATGGGAGAACATCGTCGGGGGCCAGATTAATCTGCGCGATGCGGCGCGCGGCGATATTTCGTTTGAGAGCCCGGAAGGCAAGAAGTACAAACTTACCGGGAAGCCTGCGGTGCTGATTGTGCGTCCGCGCGGCTGGCATATGGTGGAGCGCCACGCGAAGCTGAACGGCGAAGAGGTTTCAGCGTCTTTGTTCGATTTCGGTCTGTATCTGTTCCATAACGCGAAGGCGCTGATGGCGAAGGGATCGGGTCCGTATTTTTATCTGCCGAAGATGCAGAGCCATCTCGAAGCGCGGCTGTGGAACGATGTTTTCCTGTTTAGCCAGGAGTACATCGGAATTCCGCGCGGCACGATTCGTGCGACGGTTTTGATTGAGACAATACTTGCCGCGTTTGAGATGGATGAGATTCTGTATGAACTGCGCGAGCATTCCGCCGGCCTGAATTGCGGGCGATGGGATTACATTTTCAGCTTCATCAAGGTATTCCGGAATCATGCATCCATGATGCTGCCGGATCGGTCGCAGGTGACGATGGACAGGGCGTTTCTGAAGAGCTATGTCGATCTGCTCATTCACACCTGCCATCGCCGCAACATTTTCGCGATGGGCGGGATGGCGGCACAGATTCCGATTAAGAACGACGCCGCTGCAAACGATGCGGCGCTGGAGCGCGTGCGTCAGGATAAGCTGCGCGAAGTGAAGGCCGGGCACGATGGAACATGGCTGGCGCATCCGGGGCTGATCCCGGTTGCGAAGGCCGTGTTCGATGAATACATGAAGACGCCGAATCAGATTGCGGTGAAGCGCGAGGATGTGAAGGTCAGCGCCGAAGATCTGCTGCGCGTTCATGAAGGGCAGATTACGGAGCAGGGACTGCGTCTCAATATTGACGTTGGGATTCAGTACATCGAGTCCTGGCTGCGCGGCAACGGCTGCGTACCGATTTACAACCTGATGGAAGACGCGGCGACGGCGGAGATTTCGCGCACGCAGGTGTGGCAGTGGCTGCGCCATGGCGCGAAGCTGAATGACGGACGCCAGATTACCGCGGAAATGGTGCGTGGAATCGTGGCCGAGATGTTGCAGCGGCCGGGGTGGAATGGCGGGAAGTTCCCTCAGGCGGCGGAATTGTTCGAGCAGTTGTCGTTGAGCGACGAGCTTAAAGAATTTTTGACACTCGAAGCTTACCGCTTCCTCTGAGAGCCAGCGAAGCCAGGCCACAAAACAGTGTGATCGACGAAGCGGGCTCGGGCGCAGGTGCGGGCGCATCGCCCGCTGCGTAGATTGCCATTTGTGGTGTGAGGTTTACGCCGGCGAAGGTTTGGCCAGTGGGGTCGTTGGAGTACGCGAAGGTTCCCGTGCCGGTGGAATTTTGCACCCCGACCTGGTAGAAGCCCGCGCCGCTTAGTCCCACTGTGCTCACAGCTATCCAGTACTGGGTTCCGTTGGTGAGTGCGTATGGAGTGACTGCTTCGGTTTCGAGGGTGAGGCCGTCGAGATCGAAGCTCATCGGACTGCCCGAGGTGAGGATGCTGCTCCCATCGGGTGCGTTCGATCCGGTGTCCGCCAGCAGTTCGTACTGGATCTGGCTTGTCCCGGAGCCACCTAACAGCCAGATGCCTAGTGTGTTGAGCGTTGTGCCGGTGGTTCCGTTAAAGACGAAGCTATTGGCATAGATATAGCTGACTACTCCGGAGTCGGCCAGTGGTTCGTAGTACGGGCTGCTGTCGGGATCGTTCTCGACGATGATCGAGGCCGAGAGGTTGCCGGCGATCAGAAACGCGGCGGCTGTGAGCAGGATCGTCTTCACGCTGATTCATGATAAGGAAAAGCACCGGGTCCGGGCCAGATTGTCCTTGGATAACAGCGGTGCGTTGCCGGAGTCAGGCGGCGCGGCGGAGTTGCACGATCAGGCCATCGAGTGCGATCTGCTTCTGGATGTTGCGGCGGAGCAGGGCAGAGATTTCATCCACACTCTTCACTGCCTGGATCAGCCAGCGGCGCGAGATACGCTGCGAGATCGCAGTTAATTCCGCCCGCAGGTCTGCGTTGCGAATCGAAGGATTTGATTCGCCCAGCAGCGTGAGATCGCGCAGCAGTTCGTAGAGCAGCTTCAGGTAGAGTTCGAGCTTTTCGTTCTTGCTGCGGCCGAGCGTTTCCGAGATCGGCATCCATGCCGCATAGGGCGATGCTCCGCAGCCGGCTTTCAGCAGCGTCAGCATGGCAGCGCGGCGCTTCTGGAACTGGTCGATATCCAGCGTGGCGGCCATGCCGGGACTGCCGCCGGATAGCGCGATGCGGCGCTCTGCGTTATCAAGTCCCCGCTCCTTTGCGAACTCTTTCATGTCTTCATTACTCAAAGGCGAAAAGTTCAGGAGGACGCAGCGCGAACGGATCGTCGGCAAAAGGTCATAGACGTTATTCGCCGTCATGATGAGGACGAGGTGGTCAGGCGGCTCTTCGAGAGTCTTCAGCAACGAGTTCGCGGCTTGTTCGTTGGCGCGATCGGCCTGGTCGATCAGGAAGACGCGGCGGCCGCCGCGCAGGGGTTTGAACTGCGCGCGTTCTTTCAGCAGGCGCATCTGCGGGATGGAGATTTGCCGCATGGGTCCATCGGGTGGGAAGGTGAGGAAGTCGGGATGCGTGCCGAAGAGCAGCGGATCGTCGTTGCGCTTTTCGGCGGGCAACTTCTCGCGCGCGGCGATGAGCGAGACGTTTTCGGAGCGGCTGAGATCGTCCTGCTCGATTTTTTCCGGAGAGCCGACGATGCGTGCGGCGAAGCGTCTCGCGAGGGTGGCCTTGCCAATACCCTCGAGGCCCGCGAACAGAATCGTTTGCGGGATCCGCTCGCGTACGATCATGTTTTCGAGTGCGATCTGGACGTGGCGGTTGCCGCGGAAATTCTCAAACACGGTCTTGCAGGGCCTCGCGAACAGAGATGGCGACATCGCCAATAGAGGCCCGACCGTCGATTACGACGAAGCGGTCCGGCTCGGCCGCGGCGAGCGCGAGATAGCCGCGGCGGACGCTTTCGTGGAATGCGGCGCCTTCATCATCGATGCGCGATTCGGATTGGCCGAAACGTTCGTTGCGGCGGCGCGCGCGGTTGAGGCTGGTTTGGAGGTCGATATCGATCAGGACTGTGGTTTGCGGGCGCAAACCCTGACAGGCGATACGGTCGAGATCGAGAACGGCAGCGGTGTCGAGACCGCGTCCGCAGCCCTGGTAGACAAGCGTGGAATCCGTGAAGCGGTCGCAAAGCACGACTTTATTTTCGAAGAGTGCGGGTCGGATAATTTCGTCCACATTCTGTGCGCGGCTGGCGAAGTAGAGCAGGAGTTCGGTGCGCGGCTGAATGGCGGTATTGGCGGGATCGAGCAGGACTTTGCGAATCTGGCGACCTATCTCCGTGCCACCGGGCTCCACGGTTTCCACGACGTCGCGACCCTGGCTGCGCAGATGCTGTGCGAGAAGACGAATCTGCGTGGTTTTACCGCAGCCGTCCATGCCTTCGAATGTGAGGAAGTGGCCGGCGGGCATCGGAATTTCAATTTTCGCAGATGGCTCTTAGCCTGGGTTCAGCTCAGCCATCGCTCTGCGGCGGGCGACGTGAGGACTGGTTCCGGCACCCCGCCAAACCGCCTTTCGCGGTGATGGAACTCGCCAATTGCGGTGCGGAGGTCGGAGGGGGTAAAGTCCGGCCACATTCGTCGCGTGAAGACGAGTTCCGCGTAGGCGGATTCCCAGAGGAGGAAGTCGCTGAGACGCTGCTCTCCACCTGTGCGGATGAGCAGATCTACCGGAAGAGCCTCGGAGAAGAAGCTTTCGGGCGACTGGCCGCTGGTGGCCGCGTCCCGGAGTGCGGCTCGCGCGGAGTAATCGATGGCCAGGCGGAAGTGGAGGCGTGCGCCGTGGCGCGTGGTGCTCTCAATCCTGCCGATGGCGGAGAGGAGTGCGCCGGGAAGGCGGTCGCGTCGGCCGATGACGGTGGTGCGCACGCCTTCGTCGCGCAGTCGGGGAGCTTCGCATTCGAGATAGCAGGAAAGCAGGAACATCAGCGCATCCACTTCCGCAAGCGGGCGCTTCCAGTTATCGGAAGAGAAGGCGTAGACCGTCAGAACGCCAATGTTCAGGCGAGGCGCGGCGCGGACAATGTGACGCAGCGCTTCGGCGCCGGCGTTGTGTCCGGCCATGCGGGGAAGTCCGCGCTGGGCAGCCCAGCGTCCGTTGCCGTCCATGATGATTGCGGTGTGGATTGCGCTTTGTGTCATAAAGTAGATGGGTAAATTTTTTTAGTGGCTGCGGGCGGCGCGAATCAGCGCTTCCATGTGAGTGAGATAGTGTTCGAGCGCGGTGCGTCCTTTGGCGGTGAGGCGATATTCGGTGCGCGGCATGCGGCCTTCGAACTTTTTCTCCACGGCAATGTAGCCGGCTTCTTCGAGCTTGCGCGAGTGAACGCTGAGGTTGCCGTCAGTTGTGGAGAGCAGCTTCTTCAGTTCAGCGAACGTGAGAATCGGATTCACCGCCAGCGCGCTGACAATTGCGAGGCGCAGGCGTTCGTGGATGATTCGGTCGAGCGCAGTGGCGCCGCCCGCGGGCACCGCGGAAAGTGCGGCTGTATCGGCTTTGCGCGCCGCGGAGGATTTAGCCGCCATAGTTCCTCGCGATCCGCCATCCGAAGATAATGTGGAGTCCGCCGAAGCCCGCGGCGAGCAGAGCGTCCGACCATTGCGCCGGCGCGAGGGCAGCAACCGTGCCAATTGCCAGAAAGCAAATTCCCATCATGGGTACCACACGCACGGAAAATGCGCCTCCGCAAGCTACGGCCGCACCATACAGAAGGAGCCAGACCGCCGGCAGAAAATTGACCATGCCCGCGCGGTTCAGCATGAGTGTGAGCACCGCGCCTGCAACTACAGGCGGCGCCATTGCGAGAAGAAAGCGGCGGAAGGAGCGGGAAAGAAGAGACGTTCCGGCGATGCGAGCCTTGCGCGCGGAAAACGCGAGTCCGATCAGCAGGGCGAGCAGCGCTTCGGCAATCCACACGCCCAGCCAGGCGCGCGGACCGGAACTCAGATGTGCGGCAAATGCGGCGAAGAACGCAGTCGCGCCCACAAGGATGCCGCCAACGCCGGGCACAGCGGTGAACGAACCCGCGTTCTCCATCGTGTTGCGGATGAAGCGCAGATTATCCATGGCCTGATCGTGCAGGCCAACCGGCGGCGGAGCGGAGGTGCGGATCGGGCGAATGACGGCCACGTAGTCAGTATAGGGGAACTGCGGAGAACTTTGCAATACAAAGTTATTTAATTGCCGATTCGCCGGCGCGCATCCGCTCGCACTCGGCGTTGAACTCGCAGCCGAACAGGGCGATGATGGCGATCAGATACATCCAGATCAGCAGTGCGATTCCGGTACCGATGCTGCCATAGAGTACGTTGTAGTTCGTGATGTGGCTGACGTACCAGCTGAAGCCGAGTGTTGCGAGCAGCCACAAAACAGTAGCGAGAAATGCCCCCGGCAATACGAGTTTCCAGCGCTGTCTGCGGAAGGGGCCGAAGTAATAGAGGATTGCGGTGAGGCTCCAGGCTGCGCCAAATGCGATTACGTACCGCATGGCGCGCGAGAAGATGCGCAGCCATCCCGTGAGCGGGTTCAGCACGGGATCCACTTTGAGGATTTTCATCACGCCGTGCTCCGCTGTTCCACCAAAAAGAATGAGCGATGACGCGCCCACCATCGGCACTACGATCAGAAACACCAGCATGATGCCGACTCCGATATGCGCCAGCATGGAACGATTGCGGGGAACGTGATAGGCCGCGTTGAAGCCGTCCATCAGACTCTTGATGACACTTGATGCGGCCCAAAGTGAGAGCAGCGCGGCGACAATAATAAGTCCGATTGGCCTCTGGCCGCTGTAGCGAAACTGCGTGAGCACGGATGTTTCTGTGCCTGGCGGAACGATGCGCGAAAGAAACACCGCGATCTTCTGACGCACGTAATCCGCGCGCATCTGGACGGAGAGGGCAGCAGCCGAAGTGAGTACGGGAAAGAGCGAAAGCAGGCCGGAGTAGGCCGCGCCTTTGGCGATTGCGAACAGTCCGTCGTCGATGGAAGCGACCAGAGTGCGCCGGAGTAGCCGGGGCAGCTGGCGGAGGGGCGTCACCAGAACTTATGGTGTCACAGCCAAAAGCCCGGCTGGCAGGCGCAGACGGAAACGCGCGCCACCAGCGACGATGTTTTCCACCCAGAGATCGCCGCCGTGATCGAGCAAGGTCTGGCGAGAGAGCGCCAGGCCGAGGCCCAGCCCGTTCTTGCCGGAAGTGACGAAGGGCTGGAAGAGGCGCGCGCGAATGACTTCGGGTATGCCGGGGCCGGTATCGCTGACTTCGACGAGAACGCCGTCGCCGTTGCGAACGGCCGAGATCGAGATACGTCCGCCTGACGGCATGGCTTCGATCGCGTTCGACATCAGATTGAGGAAGACACGCTCCATGCGCGCGCGTTCGAGCGGGAGTTCGATTGTGGGATCGACGGAGGCTTCGATGGTGATGCTATGCTCTGCCGCCGCGGGAGCGAGTACTTCAACCGCCGCGGAAACGATCTCATCGAGATGGCAGGCTTCCGGCGGCTGGATGCGTCCTCGGGAAACGTCGACGAGCTCCTGGAGCATTTCATTGATCACGCGCGAGGAGCGATAGATGTTGCCCGCGATACGCTGCATCTGTTCCGGGCTGAGGTCGCCATCCATCATCATTTCCGCACCGCCGAAGATGGAGGCGAGCGGGTTGCGCAGATCATGGACGATCGAGCTGGAAAGCTGACCAATGGTAGCGATTCGTTCGCGCCGGATCAGTTCTTCGCGTGCGCTTTGGATGGAGCCCGACATCGTGTTGAAGGTGCGGGCGAGGCGGCCCAGTTCGTCGTCACCATGAACGGGAACCTGCGCGCCGTAACTTTCCCGGGCGATGAGTGCCGCGGCCTGGTCGAGTTGGCGGATGGGGCGGAGAATACGGCGCGCGAGGAGCACGCTGACGGCGATGCCCCCGATGACTGCGGCAAGCCAGATCAGGAAAAGGCGGGTTTCGAGCGCAGTGAGATCGCGCTGGATGGAATCGAAGTCGTGAAGGATAAGCAGATCGCCGGTGGGCGCGCCGGCGAGATCGCGAAGGGTTGCTCCCAGGACCGCGAACGAGCGGCCGGGGATTTCCAGATCCTGTACATTCGTGCCACGACGATAGCGATTCGCGACCGGCTTGGTTTGCGCGTCGCTCAATGTTGAGGCGACGGGAAGTCCGCCGGAGAGAAAAATGAAATCGCTGCCGCCGGTGCGGTCTTTCAGATCGCGTGCGACGGCGGCATCCACCGGGAAGCCTGCGACGAGGACATCGAGCAAGCCTGAACCCGCCTGGGTTTGCACGTAGACAGGAGTTACAACGAGTTCAAAAAGCCGCCCGCCTTCGAGCGAAAAGCCGTCCGACTGTTCGGGGAAGCGGGCGGCGGCGGCTTCCACCACATCGAGGCGGCCGCTCGTGGGAAGGCTGCCGCCCAGAGATGCGATCACGTCGCCACGCGGATCGGTCACGAGGAAAACGCCGCCAGGCTGGGCGATGCGCGACCAGAATTCCTGAGCAGTGTCCTGAATGGTGGCGCGATCATTGGTCTGGAAGGCCCGGCGCACATCGGACATATCGCTGAGCGCGCGGCTGACGGAACGCAGCATCTCCGCGCGCGCTTCCCAGAGCGAGTGATAGGCATGAAGGCTGCCGCGAATTTCTTCACGGAGGTTTTCGGAAAGAGAGCGGCGCGCGACATCCTGCACGAACCAGCCTGCAACCGCCAACAGCAGGCTTATGGCAACCGAGGTTGAAACGACGATCTTCCCCAGCAGCGAATGGCGCGCGGGCAGCTTCATTGACGAACGCCCGGATAGTAGGATTTGTCGTCCGGCATCGGGTCATAGTCCCTGCCGTATTTGTTCTTGTGGGGCGCCATCAGATAGCCCGCTTCCGACACGCCAACCGGCGACAGATGGAGGGCGGTGGCGGGAACCATGATGCGCTTTGTGAGCGCGTCCAGTGTCTGCGCGCTGGCCCGTTCGTGGAAAATGCTGAGGTCGTAAGCGCCTGGCGGGACATCAAGATGAAATGCGCCATCGCGCGCTGTTGTGGTGAAGTACGGGGTGGCAAGGACCAGGATGATTGCGCTCATCGACGGATGAATGTTGCAGAACACGCGTACAATGCCGGGGCGCTGGAACTTGACGGATCGGGATTTGCCGGGCGGATAGAGGCCAATGTCGAAGACCTGACCGCTATAGCTGGAGAAGGCGTTGTGGAAGATCGGATCGGCGTTGGGGAAGTCGATTGTCGATCCGGCGACGACTGGCAGGATGTGGGGCGTGAACATTTTGTTCTTCTGCAGCATCGTGACGTGTTTATCCGGTGGAGGCGGGGCCGGCTGACCGACGGGTCGCAGATAGACGACAACGCCGGAATAGTCTTTGCCGCGCGAAATTGCGTCGACGCGCGAATCGCGCAATTCCACCGTTCCCGACACCGTGGCGGCGGTAGCCAGCACGGCGCAGAGACTAGAACAGATAAGCGAGCGAAAGATCATAGTGGTTGTTGATCCTCAGTCCCGGTCCCATGTAGCTGGTGCGGGTTTGCGACGCTTCCAGCGCGGCGAGCACATTGGGAGCGAGCTTATAGACGCCGTTGATAGCGTAGATGAAATTGCTGCGCACGCTGCCGGCGAGCAGGTCCGATGCGCGGTCCGCTTCTTCGCCTCCGAAAAGATGGAATGAGAGGCGTGGCGCGGCGAAGATTGCAAGTTGTCCCCAGCCCCCGGTTACATGCACCGGAATTGCAAGCCCGGAAGGCAGAATCGTGAAGCCCTGGCGAAGGCTGCCGAGTCCGGCGGCGTTGGTTCCCTTAAACGCAGCACCGGAAAACGCGAAGACGCTGCTCGGTTGCAACAGCCAATCGAGCGACGCGAGGCGCGAGTTCACGGACTGCCCCGCAACGTGGGTTGAACTCAGACTTACGCCGGGTGCAACTTCGAACCTGCGGTTCTCGCCGCCTTTGAAAAACAGGAGGCGCGCTTCCCAGGAAGGGCGCTGCTTTTCCAGCGTTCCGGAAAGAGATGCGGGTCCGGTGCCGGGATAGACCTCAGCGGTTTCATAGATACCCGCCTGAGCGGCGATGCCGGCTTCGCTGCCGGGCTGTGAATGGAAGTGGAAGCGCTGTTCGACACGAACCTGAGGCTGCCAGTTCCAGAGATTGCCTGCGCCCGTGAGCGGCGCGAGTCCGACTTCCGCGAAGGTCATTGGCTCGCGTGGAGCGACGATGGGCTTATCCTGGCCAGCGGTGATTGTCGTGTTTTTCCAGGTGAGATCGAGCGTAGCGAGCCGTACGCGGAACAGATTATTGCCCGGCGACGCCGTGCCGCCCCAGAAATCAAAATAAGCGGAACCCGTAGCTTTGCCTCCGCCAGGCAGATCGGGCCCATTGAACTTCAGGCCTATGACGCTTTGGCGGAATGAAGCGCCGGTGGATGACGGCGATTCTGTCAACTGTGCGGTGACGGGCACCTGACTCGTGCCGCCGAAGCCGCCGTTGTGGAACGCATTGAACAGAATCATACCGGTCAAAGCCACGGGGAACCGCTGCGTTGTGCCGACCTTGGTTTGCGCGAGTTCGTCGGTGCGGCTCTCCTGGACATCCATTCGCTCGCTAACGGGAGGACCAGTTGTGGCCGGAGTGGCAGGAGCGGAAGCTGCCGGCGTCAACTGCCGTCGCAGCTCCTGAACTTCGGCGAGAAGTTCCTTGTTTTGCTGTTCGAGCTTATCCAGTCTTTCGAGCACGCGTTGCAGGTCCGGCGTGGTCTGCGACTGCGACGGTATTGCCGCGCAGAGGCAGAGCCACAGGGCCGCCGGAATTCGTATCAACATAAAAGTTGCTCCAGTTTGCGGCGTACGGCCGCCGGGGAATACGGTTTGGAAAAGAAAGCGTCTGCGCCGTGAGCCAGCGCAAGCGTGGGAAGCCGCGGGTCGCTGTCTCCCGAGATCATCACTACGGGCAGACTGGCGAAGCGAGGCTGAGACCGGAATTCGCGAATTAACTCGAAGCCATCGCCGCTTGGAAGATGCAGGTCGGTCACGAGAGCCGCGACGTTGATCCCGGTCAGGCTCAGCGCTTTTTTCGCCTCGCCCGAGCTGCGCAGAATTGTCGTGCTCAGGCCGGAGATCGATTCGAGCGCGATCTGCAGGGTCTCGGCGCAGTCCTCACTGTCCTCCACGATCAGGATAGTGCGTTGCATTTCGCTCATGGGAGGAAGCGGTAACCCACCTTATGAAGCGTGAGGAAGTGGCGCGGGTTGTTGGGATCGGTTTCCAGCTTCTGCCGCAACCGGACCACGTGTGCGTCCACTGTGCGGGTATTTGGAAACGACTCGTAGCCCCACACGGAATTCAGGATCATGTCGCGCGAAAGCGGCCTGTCGGGGTTCTGCAGGAAGAACGTGAGCAGGTTGTACTCGGCCGGAGTGAAACGAATTTCCTGATCGCGCTTTGTCACCACGCGGCGGTCGAGATTTACCTCCACGTCGGCGAAGCTGAGGACTTTCTGCTGCGCGCCCGGCTGACGACGCAGCACGGCGCGGATTCGCGCCAGCAATTCGCGCGTGCCGAATGGCTTCACGATGTAATCGTCGGCGCCGATCTCGAGCAAGAGTACTTTATCGATCTCCTCGCCGATCGCGCTCAGCACGATGATGGGAGTCAGCACGCCGGAACTGCGCAGACGCTTACAGACTTCCACGCCACCGATACCGGGGAGGCGAAGATCGCTGATGATCAGACTGGGCTTGGCGAGTACGGCCTGATCGAGGCCGGAAAGGCCGTCGGCGGCCAGAATGGCGCGAAAACCCTCGCGTTCCAGCAGCACGCCTATTGTGTCCCGGAGATTATCGTCGTCGTCAATGACCAGAATAGTTTGCACGGCACAGCGATTTTAACGCGCGGGTACGGACATTCGGCCTCCGGAAGGAGCGCCTCCCGATGTTTTTACAACTCTTTTACAACACCTGCACCGCAACGGCAAAATTCAGGCGCAGAATGGGATTACTGACGCCGAGGTACGCGGAAACGTTCCTGATGCTGCCATTGTTTCAGGGGTCGCGCGGCGTCGAAAGCGCCGGATAGTACAGGGCTATCCGGCGCTTTCTCTTTGTCGGGCCTGTCTCTTCTCAGAATGCCCACAGAAGGCTCGTATAGCCGGTGTTGGCCCGGTAGTTCTGATCCTGCTGCAGCACGCCGAACTTCTCGTGATAGCCGTAATACTGGTAGCCCGCGTTCCAGCGCAGCTTTTCGCTCAGTCGGATGGAAAGTCGCGCCACAGGCGCTTGATAAGTGAGCGGGAACGTCTGCACGTTGTAGAACGTCTGCGCGGCGACCGTTGGTTGGGCGGCCAGGGAGGCGCGCCCATCGCCGGTGTCTTTCGTGAGGCCATAACCAAGATAGAGGTCCGCGAGCTTTCCAAATGGCAGTCTTGCGCCAACATTCAAGGCGTGAACATTGCTCACGTAAAGTGAGCTGAGGTTCGTGATCAGCTGCGGACGCGGGGCGCCGGCGAAGAATTCGATTCCGCCCGCAGTATCCAGGTGCAGGCGCGAGTAAGAAGTGTCGAACGCAATGCCGGACTTCGCCACCCATGCAGCATCCGCAGAATAGCTGCGCGAGTGCGCGCTGTACGAAGTGATGACGACCGAATTGTTGTTATAGCTTTCCTGATAAGCCGCACCCAGCGTGAGGTTCTTTCGGCGATATTGGGCGCGTGCGCGGAGGGTCTGGTAGTTCTTCTGGCCAGTGGGAGCAAAAGGGTTGTCGTTCCGCCCCACTTCGCCTTCCGCGTGAAGGCGCAGACCCGTCACCGGCAGCCAGTTGAATCCAGCGACGCCTGCCGATGTATGACTCGACTGCTCCGCAGAGATTCCATCAAGCGCGGAGCCTGCCGCAGCCACGTCTTCAATGGAACGGATCTCGCGGTCCGTATAGTGGTAACCGGCGAAGGCATTGAATTTCTTTGAAAAGCGATAGCGCACGTCGGTCGCGGTCGTGACGAGCCGAACGCCGAGGAACTGAAAGTTGACGGTGGCGAAGGTGAATGTTGCGTTATTGAACTGGCTGAAGAGGTTACTGCCGTCCATGCGCGCATCGGATACGGAGATGTTTTCCACCACGTTGAGCCGCTCAGAAGGGAAGAGCGTGGCGTTGAAATCGCCTGTCAAAACAGGGCGATTGCCTGTCCCGCTTACGACGAATTGCAGTGCCTGTGCGGTGCCGGTCCTGTCGGTACCGGTTGCAATTTCGTTCTGGTCGAAATTCCCGGTGCCGGACGTGTAGGTGGCGCGGGCATTAACTGCCAGCCATCGGAACTCGCCCGTGAGGTTGCCATTCCAGCCGGGCGTGCGGCCGCGATATGGAGTCGCTGAGACGAATTTTTGCAGCGTCGCCGGCGGCGTTCCGGCTTCAGACGTGGAAAGTGTGGATCCTGAGTCTTCGCGGAAGAATTCCCAGCGGCGCTGGACGGTGAGGCGCCAGGCATTCCACGTCGTATCGAAACCGAGCCGGTATTCGTCATAGTGCTGGCGGACATTGCGGAAAACCGGATAAACGTCACCGGGCAACGTGAATTCTTCCGTGGTCGTGAGCGCGGGACCGCTTTGCGCCGTGCCGGTGTAACCCGCATGGATACGGAAGGCGTTTTGCGGCAGGAGTGTGAGGTCGTGATCCTGCCAGCGATGCGTGGTGTCCTGCAGATGCTCGCCGGAACTGACCGTGAGACCCGGGTTGAAGTAATCGTTTGAACGCCACAGGAAATCATAACGGTACAGCCGATTCTTCTGCACCCGCAACAACGCCGATTGATAAGGATCGTTGCCCAGCCCGAAGGTGCTGAGCGTGAGTTCATCGAACCATTTCGCTTTGCCATCCAGAGAACGAACGGAGAGCGAGCCCGAGAGCAGGCGCACGCCGTTGCGATAGTTCACGTCGCTGCGATATTTGCCCTCATTGCCTCCAATGGACGCGAAACGGTACCCCAGTTCCCACGATTGCGTGACGTTGTACTTCGAAAAGGAATTGCCCGCAGGCGGACCAACAGATTCGCCCGTAGTCGGCGCCACATTAGTTTGAGCCAGCGCGGGGGTTTGCGCCAGCGCCAGCGCGGGCATAATCAGCAGACAAAGTTGCCAGCGGCTCATCGCAGGAACCTCGCATCGCTGTTGGAACCGTGAATCTTCACGTGACACACCGTGCACTGGCGGTAACGCGGATCGAGCATGTTGTGCGACGCCGACTGAATCACTACTCCGGTGTTCTCACGTCCGGACGCCGAGCCGTTGTGACATTCGAGGCAGACGGTAAATACCACGGGCCGCCTGAGCAGCTTCGCGTTCGTCGAGCCATGCGGCACGTGACAGGCATTGCAGCCTTCCACACGCACGGAACCATGCTCGAAAACAAACGGACCGCGCTTATCGGAGTGGCACTTGAGGCACGGCTCTTCATTCCCGTGCGAAGCGGCCAGCAGGTTGCCGTTCGCGCCCGATCCCCAGGACTGCGGGAAGCTGCCATGCGGGTTATGGCAATCCGTACACTGCACGGCGCCTTCGTTTACCCGATGCTTTACCGGCATGTTGAACTGCGCGCGAACATCGGCATGGCACCCGTAGCAGACCTCGTTCTGCGCTTTCGCCAGCAGATAACGCGGCGTCGCAGGCTGATGGATGGAATGGCAATTCGTGCAGACAACATTGGCCTCGGTATGAGCCGAGCTCCGGATGTTGACGCGCGAGACATCCTTCGCGTGACAGCTCAGGCAGGTCTCAATTACCTGATTCGCGGTCATCTGCGAAAACGTGCGAATAGTAGCCGCGCCGCCGCCCGCCGCGGCGTGATTGCCCCCGGGTCCATGGCATCCTTCACAGCCGGTCTTATCGGGCGTTTCGTGGCCCGAGGCGATCGACTTATAGTGCGGATTCCGATAGAAAGATTTGGAGAGTTCGACGTGGCACAGACCGCACTGTTCACTGCCCGTAAAGCTGTTGGATGCAGGCGGAGTCTGGGCAAACAGGCTCACCGAAGCAATGGCGAGCAGCAGGATTACGCGCATGACTGAGACCAGCATAAAAGATGGCGGATGCAGGGTTGCATCCAAACTGTGAACAAATTGTGCAGATCGTGCAGGGCTTCAGCGACTTTTTACAGGAATTTCACAACTCCACGACCTTGCCGCGTCTGATGGACGCCAAACTGTCGGAAAGAGGGAACCTTTTCGATGAATTTAACGACCTGCCGTGCGCTTCTGGCGCCCGCCCTGATGTTTGCCGCCGCGCTGTGCGCGAGCGCCCAGGCCCCCAACAATTACCGCGTGGTGAACCTGGTTTCGAACGTCGCGGGCAGTGCCGCGTTTACCGATCCCAATCTGCTCGATCCGTGGGGAATCGCGAATGCGAACACGCCGTTCTGGCTGTCCGATCACGCAGCGGGTCTTACGACGCTCTACAGCGGCAATGGCGCGATTTCTGCAACGGTGGTCAAGATTCCTGCTGCATCCGGAACCGGCCCAGGCAAACCAACCGGTCAGGTGCAGAACTCGCAGGGCGCAGCGTTTAATCTCGCCAATGGTAAGGCCGCGAGCTTTATCTTTGCGTCCGAGGATGGTCAGATCTCAGCGTGGAACAGCGGGTCCGGCACCGTGGTGGAAGTGAAGGTGGATAATTCGGGGAAGAACGCTGTCTACAAAGGCCTGGCAATCGGCGCCAGTACCGCCGGCGGAACGCTCTATGGGGCGAACTTTCGGTCGGGGAAGATTGACGTCTGGGGTCCGGGCTTTGCGCCCATCACCCTGGCGGGCAGTTTCAACGATCCATCCGTTCCCGCCGGATTCGCGCCGTTCAACATCTGGAATCTCAATAACAACCTGTATGTGGAATACGCGAAACAGGACAGCAAGCAGTTCCTGGATGTAGGCGGCGCAGGCAACGGCTATGTGGCGGTGTTCGATCAGAATGGTAACCTGCTGCAACATCTGATTTCGGGCGGTGCGCTGAACTCTCCCTGGGGTGTCGCGATTGCACCGGCCGGATGGGGAGCCTTTGGCGGCGCCCTGCTGGTAGGAAACTTCGGCGATGGCCGCATCAATGCGTTCAACGCGACAACCGGTGCACTCCTCGGCACGCTGCAGGATGCGAACGGAAACCCGATCGCGATTGCAGGACTCTGGGGTTTGCTCTTTGGTAACGGAACAAGGGCGGATGGCAACACGCTGTACTTCGCAGCGGGCATGCCCAACGGTTCATCGCTGCCGCGTGGTCTTCTCGGCAGTATCGCGCCACCTTCGGCAATTACTGCCGTGGCAAACGCCGCCAGCTGGCTGACGGGACCGATTGCTCCGGGTGAACTCGTGGCAATTGGCGGCCAGACTGTGGGAGCGATTCCGATTGCGACTGCGACGATTCCGGCCACGGGCTCCATTCCGACGACCCAGGGCGGGGTTACGGTGACGGTCAACGGAATTGCCGCGCCGATCATTTATACGAGCGGTTCGGAGACCAGCATTCAGATACCGGACGGCATCCTGGTGACTCCGTTCTCCGATATCGCTTCGATTGTTGTGCAGACGCCGGGTCAGACTTCGCAGGCATTTAATGTGCAGCTTGCACAGAGCGCGCCGGGCTTATTCACAGTGAACTCCAGCGGCACCGGTCCGGTGGCGGCGCTCAATCAGGACGGCACGGTGAACGCGACAGCCAACGCTGCCGCGGGTGGTTCCACGGTTACGCTCTACGCGACCGGCGAAGGATATACAACGCCTCCGGGAGTTGATGGCGCGGTGCAGAGCGGTGGCGCCCGGACGCCCAACCTCTCAGTGGGAGTAAGCATCGGCGGAAAGACCGCGCAGGTTGTATCGGCGGGTACGCCGGTAGGAACGCTTTCCGGTGTGATGGCGGTGAAGGCGGTGGTGCCTGCGGGTTTGGCGGCTGGCTCCGCGCCGGTCGTGCTGAGCGTAGGGCAGGCAAGCACCGCGCAAACCGTGACTTTGTTTGTGAAATAGCAGTCGGTTGTTGTCAGGCAAATAAAACTTAATGACACGGTATCCGAGTGGGGGAGCTCCGGTTCCGTGTTGCAGGGATAAGGGGGAAGCTCCATGAAAACGGGATTGAAGATTAAGTGTGCGCAAATGGCGGTGGTTCTGGCCGCCATTCCGGTCATCGTGCATGGGTATGAGTTCGGACCGAATCCGTCGTATACCGGTGCGCCGGGAGACAATGCGACCGCCTGTGTTTCGGCCGGGTGTCATGTGGGGACGGTGAACTCCGGGCCCGGCAACGTGAAGATCGTTCTGCCGTCGGGTAACTCCGGCAGTTATGTTCCGGGTCAGGCGATGCAGATTCTGGTGCAGATTACGGACTCGTCAAAATCGGCATACGGATTTCAGCTGACGGCGCGGATGGGCAGCGGGAACAAGACACAGGCCGGTGATTTCTCGACTACGGACGGCAACACCCAGGTGCTTTGTCAGGATGGGAGCACCAAGGCGAATGGCGGCGCATGTCCGACTTCCTTTCCGATTCAGGACATTGAACACACCACGACAGGCTACGAAGCCTCGATCAAATCGACTCCGAAGGGTACGTACACCTATACGGTGAACTGGACTCCTCCGGCGGCGGGCAGTGGCAAGGTTATGCTCTACGTTGCCGCGAACTGCGGACCGGGCGATCCTCCGGTTCAGACTCCCACTAATGTCTACACTGCGAATGTTGCACTGACGGAATCGGCATCTACGCCGACACCATCGATCAATCCCGGCGGCATCGGGCCAGTCTACAGCAAGGCTACTACGATTCAGCCAGGCTCGTGGATATCCATCTATGGGCAGAATCTTGTTTCATCGCTCGGTGTGTGGGATGGAACTCCACCAACGCCGACATCTCTTGGCGGAGCGAGCGTGACCATCAATGGAAAACCCGGCTACCTGTGGGTGGCGGTTCCCAAAGCGTTCGGCAATACCGATCAGATCAACGTTCAGGCGCCGGATGATACGCAGACTGGCACTGTGAACGTCGTCGTCACTAACACCACTAATGGCAGCGCCACGTCGACCGTAACGCTGGATAAGGTTGCGCCATCGTTCAGCGTGCTCGGCGATGGGGCCCATGCCGCCGCCATCATTTTCGACACCGGTGCGATCAATGGACCCGGCGGAAACGCCTTCCCCTATGCGACCAGTCCGATAAAGGCAGGGCAGATCCTGGAGCTATACGGGGTGGGGTTCGGACCAACGACGCCCTTTGTTCCTGCGGGCCAGCCTTATTCCGGCTTTGCATCGGTTACGCAGCAGACTCAGGCGACCTTCCAGCTGTTGATTGGCGGAGTGTCGATCTCACAGGACAATATCCTGGCGGGGGGGATCATCGGGCAGGGGCTCTACCAATTCAATGTAAAGATACCGCCCGGCCTCGGTACAGGCGACAAGTCGTTAACCGCCATTGTGCAGGGCGTAAGCACACCAACGGGCGTTGTGATCTCTCTGCAGTAGGTTCAATCGACATAGCAGCGCTTCACCCGAGCGCTGATACCGCAGAGCACGTTGTACGAAATGGTTCCGGCCGTGCGGGCGATCTGCTGCGCGTCGAGCGAGGCCTCGCCCTCGCGACCGAGCAGGGTGACTGCGTCTCCGGGTTTGAGATGGGGCGAAGCGGTGATGTCGATGGTGGTGAGATCCATCGATACCGTGCCTAAAATTGCCGCGAAGCGTCCGCCGGCAATCACTTTTCCCTTGTTCGAGAGGCGATGCGAAACCCCGTCGGCATAACCCGCGGCGAGCACTGCAATCCGCATCGGCGCGGGCGCCACGAAGCTGCCGCCGTAGCCCACGCGCGCACCCTCCGGCAGGTCTTTCACCGTCACGATTCGCGCCTTCCATGACAGCGCCGGCTGCACGTGCAGGGCGCAATGCGGTGCGTGCCCGCGCGCGGGTGACACATATCCGTAGATTGCGTGACCGGGGCGCACGAGGGGATTCGCAGTGCCGGTCCGCTGATAGGCGATCGCGTTCGTGCTGGCGCAGTGCGTGATGGCGGGTTTGAGTCCCAGCGCCGCCAACTCGCTGACGACGCCATTGAAGCGGTGGATCTGCTCATCAGTCTGTGATGAATTGAAGTCGGCAGCCGAGGCGAAATGCGACATCAGACCTTCCAGCCGCAAGGCAGACGAAGCCGCGAACGCACGCGCAATCTCCGCCGCGGCGGCATGCGTACCAAGCCGGTTCATTCCCGTGTCGATTTTCAAATGAACATTCAATGGCTCAGACGCAGGCAGATATGCCGCAATCTCATCCAGCGAATGCAGAACGGGTGTGAGCCGAAATTCCCGAAGCGCCGGACGTTCCCACGGCATCACACCCGCCATGATCAAAATGCGGGATTCAATGCCCGCATTGCGCAGCGCAATCCCTTCTTCCACCGAACTCACCGCGAGCCATCGCGCGCCTTCCGCTGTGAGGATGCGTGAAATCTCGATTGCTCCGTGTCCGTACGCGTCCGCCTTTACGACGCCCATGACTTCGGTTCCAGCGCCGGCGGCGGCGCAAACGGCGCGGTAATTCGCGGCAATGCGGGAACGTGAAATCTCAACAAAACATCTGCACGAACCCGGGTCGTTCTGCGGCACGAAGACTATTTTCGCAGGCCGTTGAGAAGGGTTTCGTACTGAGAGGTGACCGCTTCCCAGTCATACCGCTCCTTCACTCGCTGCAGCGCGCGCCGGCGGTAAACGTCGCGCTCCGCTTCGGTCATGGCGATGGCTTCGTTCATGCGCGCGGTGAGTCCGGCGCGGTCAAGGTAAGGCAGGCCCCCGTCGCCGCATACCTCGCGATTTTCCGCATTATCGAGATAAAGCACCAAGGCGCCACGCGCCATGGCCTCGATGAGGGCGGGATGAGTACCGCCAACTTCCGTGGCGTGGACGTAGGCGAAGCACCACGTTCCGAGCTCCACATAGCCGGCGCCATAGATCGCGCCAGGCATGACGATGCGCGAGTCATGCGTATCGCGCACCTGACGAATGTAATCGCTCGCGTAGGGTGCATCGCCGATAAGTGCCAGTTTCATGCGGGGCTCGGCGACGTCCTCAAACGCCTGCCGTACTTCGAGCGCGCGATTCTCCGGTTCCAGTCGGCTGACGTAGAGGAAGTAAGCGCGCGGCCTCAGCCCAAGTCGATCCACAACGTCCTGAGTTGTGGCCAACGTCGTATCAGCGCCGTAGGGGATAAAAAGAGACTCCGACTTCCACTGCTCTCGGTAGTAGCGGCGGATCGCCTCCGCATCCGTCACAAACCGGTTCGGAAAGACGGTCGATAGATATTCCGAAACCAGATACCACGCCCGCGCATATCGATTCCATTTCTTCCGCCTGCGCTCGATGCCATCCACATTCAGGGCGACCGGAATTCCGGTCACTCGTGGCAGAAGCGTGAAGATCGCGTTGGCCGCATTGCAGAAGAGCGCCACCTCGGCCGCGTAGGGTCCGCGCCGGAACGTCAGATGAAACATCGATACAAACGTGTGCGCCAGGGTGTCGAAATACTTATGCCGAATCGTAGGCAGCCAGACAAGATCCACACCGCGATACCGCGACTCCTGACCATGGCGCTCGCGGCAATAGACCGTTACCTGATGCCCGCGTGCCGCCAGACGTACCGAAAGCTCTTCGGCGAAAGTTTCAAAACCGCCGTAGCGGCCGGGGATGCCGCGCGTGCCGAGTAAGGCGATGCGCACAGCGTCAGCGCTGCTTAGCGGCGCGGGTTGGAGTGAGCGCGGCGGCGAACTTCTTCGGTGCGGGCTTACTGACTGGCTCGAAGGAGAACCAACTGGCGATGTACTCGTCGCTCACCCGCCGGCGGCTCATGATCTGGCGTCGCTTCTGCAGCACGCCCCGCCAGTTCGCAAAAAGGAAGGTAAATGCCCGCAGAGACGTGTGCTCCCACATCAGGCAGCAGGAAATAACCACTGCGTCGCGCACCGTGATTGAGAAGAAGTTCCGCCAGTACAGATCGGCCGTCATGTTTTTCATGCGCAACAGGAAGCGATTCTTCACCGAGTGCATGTTGATCTCGGCGGGCAGTTCGCGTCGATTGCCGGGAAGCGCCTTGCGGACATGGTAGCCCTTTGCGTACGGAGCGTAAAGGCACTTCCAGCCCATCAGCTGCGCACGCCAGGCAACGTCGGCATCTTCGCGGTAGGCAAAGAAATCGTTGTCGAAGAACTCGCCATTGATAGCGATATCTTCAACCATTTCACGGCGGTATAGCGCGGCGGCAGCGGTGGCGCCAAATACGTACTCGTAATTGCCGAAGCTGCCGTTATCGACTTCAAGACTGCCGCGATCCAGGTGTCGGAGATTTGGCGTGAAATATATTCCGGTGGAATCCACCTGCGGCTGTTTCGGAAAATCGAAACTCGCCATCATTGTCATGAGCTTCCCGCAGACCGTGCCCACTTTGGAATCCATCGATCCGGCATTCACCAGCGCTTCTATGAAACCCTGCAGCAGCAGCACGTCCGGATTCAGAGTCAGTACCCATTCGGAGTCCGATAGTGCGATCGCCTGATTTTGGGCAGCCGAAAACCCGATGTTTTCCTCGTTATAGACGATGCGACAGCGATCTTCGAACGGCTCCAGAATGTCAATGGTGCCATCGGAAGAGTTGTTGTCGATGACGATGATGTCTTTGAACGGGTAGTTCTGATCGAGCACCGATTCGAGGCAGCGCTTAATGAATCTTCCGCTGTTATAAGTGACGATCGTTACTGAGACAAAGCCGCTACGGGACATGTATGCGAAAGCCTTCTCCACTCATTCCAAATCGCATCTGCGTAAAGCCTGCTGCCACAGAACTACTTACACACGTCCCCGCGCACCCGAATCGCTGCCCCAAAGCCGGGTGAATGCGAGCCGGATCACTGCACTATAGACCGGAAAAACCCTCAATCCGCCGCGCGGAAACGACACAAGCGCGCGGCCGGCGGCCCCAGCCATTACCGACAGCCCAACAGCCCAAAATCCGAACCGGCTGAAGTGTTTAGCCGCGTATTTTAGAAGGCTACCATACCAGTATTTCTCACGACTCTCCAGCGGAACCGCGCTCACTGAATGCCCGCCCTGATGGATGGCGCGCGTGGCAGGGTTGTAGCGAATCGTGTAGCCTGCCGCCCGCAGACGGGCGCAGAAATCCACGTCCTCAAACCAAACCGGCCAGAATCGCTGATCAAAGCCACCGAGGGTCTCCCATGCCGCGCGCCGAAACATGAATAGCGCTCCGGGCGGTTGCTCCGCAAAACCCTCCACCATAGGGTCTTTCCCCAAGCATCTGTAGTGCCAATTGACTGAATTTGAAGGCCATAAACGGTTGATGCCGAGGATTTCAAACACTACGGTTGTCGATGTTGGCAGGCTCCGCGCGGTGAATCCGACCTGAGGTTTTCCGTCTTCCCCGACGAGAAGTCCGCCAGCACCGCCAGTGGAAGGGTCATGCCGGAAGCAGTCAATCAGTGGTTCGATGCCGGTAAGCAACCGGATATCCGGGTTTAACAACAGAATCAGCGGCGCGGAGGTGGCGCGCACTCCCTGGTTGACCGCTCCGGCGAATCCGGCATTGTGCGAATTTCGAATGAGGCGCACCCCGCGTTGCTCGACTTCCGCGGGCCCGTGATCAAGGGAGGCGTTATCAACGACGACAATTTCGACATCCGTCAAAGCGAGCGAAGGAGTGAGCAGCGAATCGAGGCATCCCCCCACAACGTCGCCCGACTGATACGCCACGATGACAATTGCGACACGCGCCATGTGTCAATCCGCCCCGGCAGCCGTCAGGCGGAAATACCACCGCCAGTACGGATCGGTCGCACGTTTGCGAATCTCCCGCTCGGACGCCAGCAGGAACTCGCGCAATCCAGGCGATGGCCGGCCTTCGAGGTGAAACGACTTGAGGCCATCCAGCTTTCCGGATAGCCACGCGAATGACGCGCCATGGCGTATCGCAACTAACCCCCAGAGCACCTGGCCCACAAGAATCGGCCACAAGCAGGAGCGGAACAGGGTGGAATCGTAGTGGCGCCGGATCAGGAGCACCTGATTTCGCGAGATGAGCCGCACTACGCGTGGGTTCCACCGGCCCAGGGTGGCGCTTCCCCGGTGCCTGGCGACAGCCATCGGCACGAAGATGCCGCTATATCCTTCGCGAATGCAACGCAGGCCGAGGTCTACGTCTTCGAGATAGGAGCCGAAGCTCTCATCGAAGCCGTTCAGTCTTTCGAGAACGTCGCGGCGAAACAGACACGCCGTGCCGGGAGCAATCGCGATGGGCGTGACCGATTCTGTTGAGTCCTCACGTTTGCGCTCCCCGTGACCGGCGCGCCATGCGCAACACGACCTGCCGAGCAGGTCATAGGTACCATCGATCGCGCAATCATCTGCGGCATCGTATATCGTGCCCGTCGCAAAGGCCGCGCGGTTATCGCACGAAACTTCCGCCATCAGCCGCTCAAGCCATTGAGGATCGAGGGTGACGTCGCTGTTCAGAATCGCAATCCACCTGCTCTCCCGCGCCGCGCGCCATCCAGTGTTTACAGCGGCGGCGAATCCCGCATTCGACGCCTGAGCGAGCACGCGCGCGCCGCGCTCCCGCGCGATTGCCGAAGCTCCATCGGTCGACGCGTTGTCTACCACCAGTACTTCATCAAACGGTCGGCTCTGTGCCGCAATGCTCGCAAGCAATTCCGCCAGCAGATCCGCGCGATTGTGCACGGGGATCACCGCGGTGATGGTATTGCCGGACGCCACTCGCTGCTATTGTAAGGTTCGCTTGTGCCGCAGGAGTTCGCGGTATTTTTCCACCAGTCGCGCGGTTGTCACTTTCATGTCCCAGTTGGCGACGATCTCGCCACGCGCACGGGCGGCAAGCTGAGCCGCGTACGCCGAATCCCGCAACAAACGGACCACTCGCTCGGCGAAGCCCGCGGGATCATCCGAGAGCAGGCAGAACTCGCCATCCTCCCGCGCCAGCCCCTCGGCGCCCAATATGGTGGAAACGACCGGAATCCCGCTGGCGAACGCCTCCAGCAACTTCACGCGCACGCCCGAACCATTGCGAATCGGACAGATGAACACAGCGCACCGCGCGAAAAGCGGCTGAATATCATCCACAAAGCCCAGCAGATCAATGGCGCCCGCCGGATCGTGAAAAGCATGACGCGGCGGCGGATCGGAACCTGCCACCAGCAGCCGCGCGGACGGCATTCTTTCCAACACAAGCGGAAGCACTTCGCGGGTGAACCAATCGAGCGCAATCTGATTGGGCGTATGACGAAAGCTGCCCAGGAACAGCATCGTTCCGGCCTGACGCGGGCCGCCCGGATACGCATATGCGGTGGCATCCACAGCTGCACGCATGCCTGCGTCAATACGCGCCGAAAGCTTCGGCAGAAAGCCTTCTAGGTAGCGCTTGTTCTCGGCCGTGCAAACCTGAATCTGATCGCACAGAGGCAGTCGCCCCAGCTCAAATCGAATTGCCCGGATGTATTCGAAGCGGGCTTTCAGGCGGTCCATGGGGGTGCGGATAAACGGGAGGGCGCGCCCGATCGACTGAAAGTACACATCGTGCTCAAAC
Source organism: Acidobacteriota bacterium (assembly GCA_048498815.1). Taxonomy (GTDB): domain Bacteria; phylum Acidobacteriota; class Terriglobia; order Bryobacterales; family Bryobacteraceae; genus BOG-234. The sequence continues at coordinate 197,998 of JBEHXG010000001.1, forward strand.
AGAGCGCACACCAGCCGCCGGAAACGCCGCGCATATTGCCCGAGTGCTGTGTACTCGAGTTGCAGCACATCAATCCGCTGCAGCAGAATCTGTCGTTCGATCAGCCACTGCATCTCCGGCGTGGCAAATTCGTGTACCGCGTGCGGAGTAATCGAACCCAGATGTGGATTCAGATCGTTGCGCCGCACCAGAAACTCCACGCTGCGGCAGTATCGGAGTAACTCCAGGTTCGCTTCGCGTTCCTGCTCGTAATCGAGCATCACAATCGCATGCACCTCGCAGCTCCGCGAAAGTTCGCGCAGCGTGTGGAACATGAACACGCCGCCGCCATGAGTGGGCGGGTAGATCGGATACGGCGCAACGAACAACACGCGCGGACGCTCCGGCTCGGCGGGCAACGCCGAAAATCGATCATGGAAGCCGGAAGGCGTCGCGCGGAAAAATGCCTCGGAATCGGAAACCGTAGCCAGAATCCGGCTGCGCCAGCGAGATCGCATCGCGCGTGGAATCTGCCGCGCCGCTCGCAGAGTGCCGCGCGCGCCCGGGCGACCCGGCGCATTGCCCCACCAGGCCATGAGCGGCGCACCGGCGAGTCCCGACGCGAAGCTGCTCGCGAGCCGCCCCCAGCCGTGGATGTTCTTCCAGGCGAAGAGCAGAAAATTCTTATAAATCGTGGATTCGATATCCGAGATGCTGAACCGCTTCCCGATTGTGCCGCGGTGCTCGTGATAAACAACGCTCGCCGGCTGATAGAAAACCTTCCAGCCCCGCTTCCACGCCATGTATCCCAGGTCGGTATCTTCCACGTAGAACGGACGGAGTAGTTCGTCGAAGCCGCCCAGTTCCAGGAATTTTCGGCGATCAAACGCGCACGAGCCACCGCCGCCGTAGAAGCACGGGAACAGGCAATCGACCGCGGAATCCTCCCGATGCCCCACGCGAATCTGACCATCCTGCCACCAGCCCTGAGTCAGGCCGGTCTCTTCGCGGCGCTTTGAAGGATCGCCGAGAAAGATCTGGCAGGAGACCGCGAACACCGTTTCGTCCTGGAATCCTTCCAGCAGCGGCGCAAGAAACCCTGACTCAACCCGCATGTCGGAGTTGAGCAGCACCACGATGTCATTCTTCGCCGCGCGGAAACCCTCGTTCGAACCGCCGCCGAAGCCCAGGTTCTCCGCCAGCGCGAGCACGCGAACCGCAGGATAGTTCGCCCGAATCCATTCCGCGCTGCCGTCGGTGGATCCGTTATCCACCACAATGACCTCGCTGCCCGGATGCGCGGCGATCGACGCCACCCAGGAAGGAAGAAAACGCTCCAGCAGATCGCGGCCGTTCCAGTTGGGGATAACGAGTGAAGCAGCTTTCGTATCAGGCTTCGTGTTCCGGGGATGCTTGCGTCGCCCGGCAATCACCCAGCACAGATCGGTCAGCGCAAGAGCCAGAGCGGCCATTAACAGGGCCAGCGGCAATACAACCAGCAGCGGTACAGCCCGCAGGATGCGGAGAACTGCAGCCTTCATTTGCCGGCGCGGATTCCCGGGATCAGGCCGAGCTTACTCCCTGCCCGCGCCCATTTCGAGCCGGCGATGCGATCCAGTTCTTCACGGCAGAGCGCGAGTTCGGCGTCGGAGCGCTGCGCCCAGGCCGTGCGTTCCGCCGATTCTTTTTCCAGACGCTCCATCTGGGCCTCCAGACCGCGGACCCAGGAGAGTCTCGCTTCGAGCTCACCCTGTAGTTCCACGATTCGCTCCGCCTGCAAAGCCTGCTCCCGCTGTAGCCTGCCCGCCTCCGTGCGGACGCGGGAGACTTCCAGTTCCAGGTCGGCAATCCAGCTCAGGCGGCCATCCTGCTCGTCCTGCAACTGGCTGATGCGAGCCCGCTGCAGAAAGAGTTCGCGGGTGAGGCCGGCAGCCCAGTTGTTCTGCAGCACAAGTTCCTCGGTGAGATCGCGATGCTTGTTCTGCAGCTTGCTATGAGCTTCCAGGTTTTCCTGCAGCCAGCGGTCTTTCTTCTTTAGTTCGTCCGTCAGCAGCGCAATGTGCCGCTCTCTCTCCCGCAGAACGTTGCCCGCAGCCGGCGCCCAGACGAACGCCTCCGCGGGAGGCAGCGGTGAACGACTGCATACGGCGAAGTAAAAGTGCGCGCCTGCAAAGTCGGGACTTCCCGACCGCAGCGCGCCACTCGTCACGACTGGCTGCTCCGGCGCGAACACGATCGCTTCGGAGTGATTCTGAGTCCAGATCCGCACGTGAGGAAACACTGCATTCAGCGCATCCCGAAATTCCTGATACCGGAACTCATGGCGATGGAACGGATTCGCGCCCGCGTTCGCGCGGGATTCCGCATAGTATTCAAGATTCGGTGTCGATACCAGCAGAACGCCTGCGGGATCGAGCACCCGATCGGCTTCCGTCAGCATCTCGCGCCATCGATCCAGATGTTCAATGACTTCAAATGCCACCACCATGTCGAAACTGGCAGCTGAGAAAGGCAGCGATTCGCAGACGCCTTCAAAGAACTCCACGCCCGGGCGGGCGTAGTGCTCGCGCGCCCACGCCACGGCTTCGCCGGAGGCATCCACGCCGCTCACTGTTACCGCGTTCGTCAGCTCAGCGGCGCCGTAGCCGGATCCGCAGCCGGCATCCAGTACGCGTGGCGCGGCACTCCGACCAGCCGCAATGCGATTGGCAAAAGCGTATCGCGCCACGTGTTCGTTCAGAAGATCCTGGTCGACGAGCCCGGGGATGACGCGCTCCCCGGTGAACTCGATCTCCCTCCTTTTAGGTTCAGTCAAAATCGCCCCATTTCGGATGCTGAGGCCGCGTGCGGATTTACTTCGATCCTGCAGGGGGCCTGGATATAACCGTACACGGGAGCTTCGCCCCGCGCCATCTGCATAGTAACTGCATTGTCGATAGCGTCGCACATCAGGTTGCGCTCTCCCACCCAGGGTGAAAAAGAAAACGCGCCGGGATAGAGTTCGGGAATCTCAAAATGGAAGTCGACGGTGATTTCCTGACCTTCTTTCAACGGTCCGGGAGCAGTGCCCTCACGCATGGCGCTGGTGGCGGCGAACTCCAGTCCAAGATGGTTGCGAAGGCGGAATCCGATATCGGGTTCATTCAGATCGCGGTTGGCCCGAACGGTGATGCGTACGATCATTCGGCCGCGGGCAACCATCAGATGAAGCGGATCGCCGAATTCGTCCAGCACCGCGATGCCAACCAGCGTTGCGCCGGCGTCGCCTGCGCGGCTATCGATGTTGGGGATTACGGTGGCGCGACCGGGTGCGATGTGCGAAGCAGCGGCCGCCGTTTCACCTTGCGCGGCGCCAGCGGCGGAATGCTCTCCCGTCATTGCCGCCAGATATTCAGCGACCACAGCATCCGCGTCGCCCCGCGCGCGCACCTTCCCGTGCTCGAGCCACACAGCACGATCGCCAATGGCGTGAACGTCGCTGACCGAGTGGGACACGAACACGATTGTGACGCCCCGATCTTTCATTTCGTTAATGCGGCGCATGCAGCGCTGGCGGAACCAGGCATCGCCCACAGCGAGAGCTTCGTCTACCACCAGGATTTCGGGGTCCACATGAATCGCTACGGCGAAGGCCAGGCGCACCACCATGCCGCTCGAATAAGTTCGGACGGGCTTATTGATGAAGTCGCCGATATCGGCAAACTCGGCGATGGTGGAATACCGCTCGTCGAGTTCCTTTTTTGACAGGCCGAGAATCGCTCCATTCAGGTGGACGTTTTCGCGGCCCGTGAATTCCGGATTAAACCCGGAACCCAACTCGAGCAGGGCCGAAACGCGTCCGTTGACCCGCACTGCGCCCGAGGTTGGCGCGAAGATTCCGGCAATCAGTTGCAGGGCGGTGCTCTTGCCCGAACCGTTTTCGCCGATAATGCAGAAGACTTCGCCTCGCCGTACCGAAAAGCTGACGTCAGTCAGCGCGTGGAAGTCGCGATGGCGCTCTGCGATTCTACCTGTGGCGAGTTCCAGCAGGCGCCCCGAAGGTGATTCGTAGATGGCGTAACTCTTCGAAACGCGCTCAAACTCGACGGCATTCATGGATTCTGGCGGACCGGCCGGAACCTCCAGTTTAAAGCACTGAAACGGGAATGCGGAGCCGGCGCTGGTGTGTGGTGCGGGCGGCGCGGGCCTCCAGCCGGTCATGCCGCTTGCGGAGTTCCGGCGAATCGGCTATCTCCCGCGCGGCCCGCACGCATTCGATCGCCATCGAATAACTGCGCTCCCGGTGTTCGTAATGCATGGCGAGCTCTTCATAAGCACGCACACGGAACGGATTGGGCGAAAGAGAAAGGTCGGTGAATGTCGCCACTGCGGCGTGATGCTGTCCCTGCTTCTTCTCGATCTGCCCGGCGGTAAACAGTGCGGAGAAGAGGTGCTCATCCGGCATTCCCATTTCGATAGCCCGTCGCAACAGCTGCAGCGATTCGTCGAGGCGGCCCGAAAGCTGAAGCCACCGCGCCAGGCCCAGCAAATCCATGCCGTGTCTCGCCTTCACCCGTAGGGGATCGCGGAATGCGTCTGGTATCAGACCGGTCAGGCAGGCGAGCGACAGAATATCGAGTACGTTATGGCGCAGAATTGGCTGCAGTCGGCCGGTCCGGCCGGTGCGAAGGTATTCGAAATAGCAGTAGGGGATCATCTCGCCGGGAATATCGCCCTGGCGCTCATACCCCAGGATTCGGTCTTCCAGATTCGCCAGGCGGCAGCTTTCCAGACGCAGTTTGAAGAGCCGGCGGGCTCCGTAAAGCAGATCGACGTGTTCCATGCGGCTGAATGGATGACGCGCCCGGCACATGGTATATCGCGTTTCCAGCAGCGGCTGATCGTAGCTGCGGCCGTTATAGGTAATCAGAACGTCGCACGGTTTGAGAAATTCCGAAAGCGAGTGGAGCAGGGAAGCTTCCTCGCTGTAATCGCGCATAAAGAACTGGCGAACGCGGAATCCTGTTTCTTCGATAATTCCCACGCCGACGAGGAAAGCATACGTTCCCGAGCCGCCCGCCAGCCCGGTTGTTTCGGTGTCGAGAAAAGCCCAGCGCTTTGGCGCGGATTGAAGAATGCTGCCGCCGGAGATCGCTTCAAGGAGATTCCCCGGCAATTCGGCGAGCGCGGAAACCTCAAAGCTGCCATGCCGGTGGCTGACATCGAAAACCGTTTCCGTCTCGAGGTGAGATCCCAGCGGAGTGGTTACAACCCGGCCAGAGAGGGCATCGGCGACGGACGCAGCGGAAGCTTCGCCCGCTGCGCGACTCGGCGGCGCGTAGCGCGCGTTGATTTGGCCAATGGTTTGCCGGAGATGTTCGAGTTGATCGCGAATGTCCATCTTTCAGCCGGGCGCATGCGCCGTGTCTTCGCTCTTGATTCGCCTTTAGCTGAAACAACTATAGCGTGACCTCCGCGAACCTGCAAACCAATCAACGTTTATAAAAGAATGGGAGAATAGAACTTACGATGCCATCATCCAGGCGGATTCTCGTCACCGGCGGCGCCGGTTATATCGGTTCCAACACTGCACTTCAGCTACTCGACGCCGGTTATGACGTTGTTGTCGTCGATAACCTTTCGCGAGGGCATCGCGAGGCGGTGGATCCCGCCCGTCTGCGAGTGATCGATCTGCTCGATACCGAGGGCCTGATTCGGGTGATGCAGGAAGCGCCATGCGAAGCGGTCATCCACTTCGCCGCGTATATCGCCGTTGGCGAATCGATGAAGGCGCCGGAAATCTACTTCCACAACAATGTAGCCGGATCGCTGTCGCTTCTGACTGCCATGGTGAAGACCGGCATTCAACGGCTGGTTTTCTCCTCCACTGCGGCGGTTTATGGGATGCCGGCTGTTTCACCGATCCCTGAGACCGAACCCTATGCTCCGGTGAGCGCGTATGGGGAATCAAAGGTGATGGTGGAGCAGCTGTTGCGCTGGTTCGATGAAGTTCACGGACTGCGCAGTGTCTGCCTGCGCTACTTCAACGCCGCCGGCGCCGATTCCGGCATGCGGTCCGGTGAACGCCACGAACCGGAGACCCACCTGATCCCGCTTCTGTTTCAGGCCGTCCAGACGGGCCAGCCCATCACGCTGTTTGGCGATGACTATCCGACACCCGATGGAACCTGCATCCGCGATTATATTCACGTCACGGATTTGGCGAGAGCCCACATCCTGGCCGTGGAACATCTGACCGGTGGCGGCGGGTCTCGGAAGTTCAATGCAGGCACGGGACATGGATATTCTGTTCGTGAGGTCCTTCACGAAGTCGAAACCGTAACGGGCAAAGCGGTCCCATTCACGATGGGGCCCCGTCGGGCTGGTGATCCGCCTTCGCTTGTCGCCGATTCGCAACAATTGCAGAGAGAGCTGGGATGGGTACCGCAGTACTCCGATCTATCGACAATTGTAGAAACTGCTTGGCGATGGGAAACCCGGCACAGCTAGTCTCCGTTGCCAAAATGGCCTCATATCTCCATTGTTTACTGATGTTTACCTTGCGTTAGCGCGGGCGATCCCGATAGGGGACCGAATAAGCCAACGCGGAATCCGTGGAATAGGGTACGACCGTACTAGTGCGTCTAATTTGACTTTGAGTCAAGTTTTTTATTGAAAAGGGTTTGGCGTGTAGTATATTTGTTTATGACTGGGCGGGAACTCGTCCGGCAGCGGAGGCTTTTTATATGCGACATATTGCACTCATCGCGGTGGCACTGGCCGGAATCGCCAATCTGAACGCCAGCTACATTCAGATCGGCGGAAATGTGGGGTTGACCTCAACTACTCTCGGTTCGGGTTCCGGTGGAACGATTTCCACCACGGGCGGCGCGGCGCAGGGTGCGTACTCAGGATCGCTTTGGAGCGGCACCGGTGCCAATAATACGGGCTCAAGCGGGACTGTAACGGGATCCAATGGGTCTGTTTTGTGCGCCGGACCGGGCTTTCCTTCACCTACCTGTACGACGCAGGCTAACTCAGCGGTGCCCTTCGCAGAGCCAAGCGATGAATTCGCCACGGCTAACGGAGTGACGTTTGCGCTGCTTAATCAGACGCTGACCGGTCCGACCAGATATATGTCGGCATGGGCTACTGCCAATTCTGCCGGAACCAGTTCGATCACTATTCCAATTGGTATTTTTGGCGTAACCAATGTCTATACGATGCTGAACGACCAATATGGTATAAACGGCTCGTCTCCGATTACCGTATCCTTCACTTTCGATAATGCGGCAGATAATGAGACCTTTACACTTGTCGAAGGCACCTCAATACGTAGCGCTGTTCAGTGCCTCAGTGGCTCCGCTCTTTCCGCCTGCCAGACTGCTGGCTACGCCAATACTCTTGGCACCGGGAGCTACGCCGAAAGCACGAACAGTTCGGCTCGGGTCTCTGCATCTAACGTCTGGTCCGGAACCTACACAGCCTCCTCGGGCGTCTACGCGAACACATCGGGAAACATGTACCTCGATATGCAGAATTTCAGCCTTGCGGTACCTTCGACCGATACACTTGTCAGCATGACCATTACCGGCGTGTCATCGGCCTTCAATTCTGGCCTGAATTCGCGTGCGGTACTATCCGCAGTGACGGTCCAAACTGCAGCGACGCCGGAGCCCTCGACTTCACTGCTGCTTGCAGCGGGTCTGGGACTGTTCGCATTCGTCCGGGCTCGCCGCAAGGCATAGCCTAATCCCCTTTCTCGACTCCGCTTTACCCCGGCCCCGCCTAAACCGCGGGGCTTCTTCGTTTCTATCGCCAACGGCCGCCCGGCCCCGCCAAATCGAACGAAGCGGACCCGGTGAACGCTGAATACCTGGCCACGACACTTCGAGCCTCGTTCAGAGGCACACCCTGATACTCAACCCAGGCGTGACCTTCGAGTTGGTTATCATTCCGCCGGAAGCCGACTCTCAGATCGACCCCTACTCCCCGGCGTATCAGTACTGCCCAAAGCGTCAGCGAACGAACCAGGCACGTGCCTTCGAGGCCCACGTTGCGTCTGACTATCCGGGTAGCCTGGCGGGCGGTGCGGATCACATTTTCGGGGCTTTCCGAATCAGAAGGCCCGGAACCGGCTGCTGCCCAGCGCCTCAGCAACGATTGGGTTCTGCCAACGCCCAGAACCCGAACTCCCGCTCGCACCAGAATCATACCCCCAGCCAATTCGAGCAGCATTCTCCTGTCTGACCGAGCCAGCGACCAATAGCGGCGCAATTTCTTTAAAGTGGAATGCCACACAATCCGTAGCCATTTTCCCACAGCGGTTTTCCCGAGAGCTTGTGTCAAACTGATATCTGTGTTGGGACACAATATCCTTTTGGTAACGGTTGACTGCTGGCGCGGAGACCACTTTGGAAGTATGACGCCAAGGATTGCATCGTTTGCACAGGAATGCGCGGTCTTCACAAACTCCTTTTCACCGGCAGGCTGGACCGTTCCGTCAATGACGGCTCTCATGTCATCCTCCTACGGCTCCATGTATGGCGGCCCGAAGGTCGCTATGTGCACTCCCGAACGTCAGGCGCTTGCGGAATGCCTTATGCGAAGCGGCTATTGGACTGCCGGATACACCGCTAACCGCATTTGCGGGACTACGACCGGATTTCATCGCGGTTTTGCCTCCTTTTGCGATGAGCGCCGGCATATTCCCCTCTCTGTACGTTGCCGGGCTGGGGAAAATCCGGATTGGCGAAGCATGGCGGAACAAAGAATACCCTTCCGTTCGCTCGACATAAATTGCGATGCGGCCCATATGACTGACCGGGGCCTGCGCTGGCTCCAATCCCGTAAGTCAGATCAGCGCTGGTTTCTCTGGCTGCACTACTACGATCCACACTGGCCTTATCTCGCCCCGGAAGAAGAGCTTACTGAGGAGGAGCAATATCTGGCCTGGAGCGACCAGAATCTTCTCCGAGAGGAAGTAATCCCTCGTAATGGCCATTTTGACGCTCCTCCAGACGTACGGGCCCGCTGGACCAGCAAGTATAGAAGAGCGCTCGCTTCGGCCGATCGGGAAATAGGCCGTCTTCTGGACGGAATACGAGCTCGCGACGATTGGGGCAACACAATGGTTGTGCTGACCGGCGACCACGGCGAAGAGTTCCAGGAGCACGGAACATGGTTTCACGCCTGGAATCGTCTCCACCGGGAAGGCATCAATGTCCCGCTGCTGATCCGTGCTCCTGGTTTAAAGGGCAGCACGTTTACAAGGCTCGTCAGCAACATCGACATCGCCCCAACGATCCTCGATTACACGGGAGCAGTTCAGCAAGCCGGCGCGGCCCCCATGATGGGATCCAGTCTACGGTCGATTCTCGAAGGCGAGGAGTTGCCCGAGCGTCCGATTTATTCAGAGATGCTTGGATTCATTGGAGGAGGCAACCATCCCGTGGGGCCTTCCTATGGACTAACGATCCGCGATCAGGAGTGGACTTATATCTATAACCGTGACTATCCCCATGACTCGCAGCTCTATATGACCGCTAAGGATCCTGACGAACGGGTGAATCGTCGGGAAGATGAGCCAGTCATCTTCCGGCAATTTGAGCGCCTACGCCTTGCTCACGTTTCGCGAGGTCTCGTGAAAATCATGCAGAAGCTCGACACCGACGATACCCCGCTTGACCCGCTGGTGCGCGAACAAATGGTCGCCCTGGGTTATCTTGCGGAGTGAAGCTGCGAGTTCAGGCCCGAAACTCCGGAAATTGACGCAGGAAGGCAATTGTGTACAGATTAGCGGGAACGATGTCCCGGGCATTTTCTGCCTGCTCCAGGGCGGGCGAATGCACCGGCCGAACCAGGCGGGTCAGCCTGTCTATGTCAACCACCGAGCGGACAGGGTCTCCCGGCCCGATTCCGGCCAAATAATCCCGCGCCAGCGCAAGCTGAGAATTGTATCGGACGAAGTAGTCTGGGGAGAAGGGCTGCTTACTGGTACGCCATCGTATTTTCTCCGGCAGGACCCCTTTTAACGCGCCGCGAACCAGGTAGCGCCAATAACCGTCACGCACCTTCAGTTCGGGGGGCGCCGACACACAGAACTCGAGTATCCGCTTGTCTCCCAATGGCTGGCTGCGGCGCGTGAGGCCAGTCAGCGAATCGCCCGGCAGGCGATTCATCGTTCGGAGGTAGCGCCGCAGCAGTCCGGCCTGATTCTCCTGCTGAGGCCAGCGCGGAGCTGGCGTCGGTCGAACAACTGACCTGTCCGCCGCGTATTCCGGAGTCAAAAATACATTCTCAACGGAATTCGCGGGCGATCGCGGAAGCACCTCCAGCAGGCGCCCTCCAAGAAATCGTATCGGAGAGCGTTTCTGAACCCTCCGCACCTGACCTAGCTGTCGAGCGAGAGTCAGCCAGCGAAAACGCACTGCAAGTTCGGCAAACCAGGTCAGGCCAGGGCAGGTTGCACCAAACTCCCCGAGAAGTCCCTGCAGGATCAAATTGGCGCCCGCGGTCTTTGCGGCTTCCTCTATGCACTCATAGAGATAGAAGCGAGAAGAAATATGCGGCGTAGCAACAAATCGAGCAGCGCTATTGAGTGAATCGAACGGGCCCCGCCCTTCCGCTGTGACATAGTGAATTCGGATGTTCTCGTCCGTCCCAAACAGATCGATGAATTCCCGCTCGTCGGAAAGTGGACCGGCGTACGCATGCGGGAGCACGACGGAAAGTGCATCAAGGCTCCTGCCTTTCCGCGCCAGACAACTCGCCGCGATCGCAGTGACGGCTGACGAATCGAGCCCGCCGCTCAATTCCACCGCGACCGGGCCAGTCTCAGGAAGTCGACAGCGAACAGCCTCGAACAGTAGCTCTCGTAGCGCCTCGAATGCGGCCTCGGGGCGTCGTGGAACCAGCGCATCGTTTATCGCTATATCCCAATAACGTCGCTTTCGGGTCCCCCTCTCGTCGATCGTCAGACAGCATCCTGCAGGGAGAGACCGAATTCCCGCGTGAAATGTATCTTCGGGGTACGCTCCAATCCCCCCGGGAACCACCATCCCCGCAAGTTTTTGCCGATTCAGTTCCCGGGGCACGCCGGGGATACGGAGAAGCCTCCAAATATCGCCGCTAGCCCCGAATCGAGAGCTTCTCTGCCAGTAAAAGAACGGCCGTGCTCCGACGTGATCCCGGCCGCAAAACAACCGGCGCCTGCGACTATCCCAAACCACAAACGCGAATTCTCCAAGAAGGTATTCGCAGCAGCTGTCTTCCCATCGGTGATAGGCTGCAAGCACCAGTTGAAGATCGCTGAGGCGTTCGGCAGCTAAGCGATCGGCTTCCAGCCAGGCGAGGAGTTCGTTTCTATTGTGAAGACAGACGTCCCCGGTCACCCTCAGATGCGGTATAGGGGAATAAGAAGAAAATCCGACAACTTCATCGCTCCCCAGGCAATTCGGGGTGGCCAAGCAGTCGTAAAAATCAGGGAAAAGATACTTCTGTACTTCTGAAAGCCATCGGACGTCCGGCGGGGCGGAGAGGTCAGCGACTGCGATAAACCCACAATCGCCCTTCAGGTCGACATTTCCACCCGAGCGGAGGATAGAACAGCCTTACGACTGGGAGTTTGTGTCTCCGCCGTCCTGGCCCGTGACGTAACTCTTCAGGACTGCGGCATCGACATCGCCGAGGAGCACCATCTTGCGCGGCGACACATATGGCCGCAAACCCGACGCATTTCCAACAATCGCCTGCTCAGTCTTATCGCTGATCATAAAGGTAACTCCTCCGCATGCGGTTAGCCCGCATTAGTTCAACATAGCACAACCACTTAACATACTACAACGCGACGCTACCAGTTCTTCGCATCAGGCCAGCGGTACAAAAGTCCTGCACCATAGCCTCCACGTCGGCCATGACTTGCCCCCTCGTGGCATCGAACTGCTCGCAAATCCGGTCGGCAACCACGTCAACGTTCCGGCATTCCACGAGTAAACGCCATATTTGCGACCCCATGGCATCGAGACCGTAATAACGCTGGCTGACAAGATCGAGCAGCACCATCTCATCGTCGACAGACTCAAAGATGACGTCTTCGCTGATCTGAAGTCTGCCAGGAAGGACGTTTTCTTCCATTACAACCTAAAGCATACTACACTATTGGGTTTCCGACCCGGCACCTGCAGCATGCGTCATATCATTTCATCTCTCGGCGCCCATTTCAGTAAGGAGGGGGAAAGGCAGAAAGAGGAAATGCACACGCGGCGCCGGTCCGGCGTTCAGGATCTGGAAGATCGGCTAAATCGCGGAGAACGAGCTCCTTATATATATATCGAGTTGGCGAATCGCTATATGTCCCTTCGCGAACATGAACAAGCGGTCAGAATTCTGGCTGAGGGCTGCGAAGTTACGCCATCTCCGCAACTTTTCGCCGACCACATTGACGCCCTGATCGGTCAGAATCGCACCGCGGAAGCGATCGCCGTTGCAGGCGCGGGACGCCGCCGGTTTCCGGACTGTCCGCTGCTTTGCCTTCGAGAAGCCCTGGTCCTTCCTTATATTTACCGGACGACCGAAGAAGTGGAGACTTTCCGAAGTCGGTTCGCGACCCGTTTGCACGGCATCTTTTCGGAGTTACGTCTCGATACTCGGGAGGAGCGGGAGGAAGCACTAGTCGCCGCCGGGCGCCATAACAACTTCCTGCTTAGCTATCAGATGGCGGACGATCGGGAGCTTCAAAAGGACTACATGCATCTTGTAGCCCGGATCATTGAGTGCCGTCATCCCGAATTAAGCCAGTTCAAGCCACTGCCTTTCCGTAAGCCCGGGCGCTTCCGAATAGGTTATATCTGCTCTGCCTTCTACGGTTTCAGCTCATTATTTCGCCATAGCGTCGCGAAGACGTTCGCGGAATGGCTCTCGGGACACGATCCGGATCGATTCGAAGTCTTCGCCTATCACTCACCACGTGTCGATCGGACCGGGGAGGCGCCGCCCGGTTGTGCCCACTTCCACGAATTGACGGGGGACCTCACCACGGATTGCGCGGCAATTCGGAACGATCATCTCGATGCCGTCATTTTTCTTGAGGTGGGGATGACCTCACGCTTGATGCCCTTAGCCGCACTGAGGCACGCGCCCCTTCAGTGCGCGACCTGGGGACATCCGGTCACCACCGGCTCCCCCGAGATCGACTACTATTTGTCAAGCGAACTGATGGAACCGCCGGATGCGGACAGTCAGTACTCTGAAAAGTTGATCCGGCTGCCCGGAATCGGCATGGATTACCGTAAGCCATTTATTCCCAGGCCCCTGATGGATTGCCGACGCGCGGCGTTCCAGCTACCCGACGATCGTCCGCTCTATCTTTGCTGCCAGTCTATTCAGAAGTACCTGCCGGAGCACGACCACATATTCCCTCGGATTGCCCAGCGTGTGCAGGATGCCCTATTCGTCTTTCTTGCAGCGAATGACGGTCTCGCCGAATGCTTCGAACGTCGTCTCGAAGGCGCTTTCCATCGGTTCGGCCTGCACTACCGCGACCATTGCGTTGTGTTACCGTCAATGCCACCCCTGAAATACTGGGCGCTAAACGTCGTCGCAGATGTATTCCTCGACTCTCTTGAGTGGTCAGGCTGCAACTCCACGATGGAAGCAATCGCCTGCCGCCTGCCTATCGTTACTTTGCCGGGCCGGACCATGCGCGGACGGCACAGTTACGCCATCCTTACGCAACTCGGTGTTACGGACACAATCGCGAAAGACAAGGATGATTATGTCGATCTCGCCGTCCGCCTGGGCATGGATTCCGCCTGGCGGTTGGAAATTGTTGCGCGCATGAAAGAGAACGAATCCCGCATTTATGGCGATAGGCGCTCTACCATTGCGCTCGAAGAGTTTCTGATTGAGGCAACCGGATGGAATGGCAGTAGCTTAGCCCCTCGCTAACGCGCGACGTAAACGGTTACGCCGTTCACATCCTGCTTGTCAAACCATTCGTCCACGCCAAACGCAGTTTCCGAGCCACCCAGAAGCAGCCAGCCACCGCGGAATAATGTGCCGTGAATCTCCTGAATGATCTTCCGCTTCGTTGCCGCATCAAAGTAGATCATGATATTGCGGCAGAACACGAGATCGAAGGGCCCAAACGCCCGCAGACTCTTCCGCAGATCGAGCCGTTCGAACGTCACTATTTTCCGCAGCGGATCGTTCACCTGCCACGTGTGCCCGTTGCGATGGAAGTGCTTCACCAGCAGCGAAGCAGGCAAGCCCCGGTTAATCTCCAGCTGCTGATACTGACCGGACCGCGCCCGCTCCAGGACCTGCGATGAGTAGTCCGTACCCAGGATCTGTACGTTCCATCCGGCATAGCCGTCTTCCATGAGCGCCATCGCCAGGCTGTAAGCCTCCTGCCCCGTTGATGCCGCGGCCGACCAGAAGCGCAGCTTGCGTGTATCGGCATGCTCCACTTTCAGACGCGGCAGCAGGACTTTGCGAATCGCATCGTACTGTGCCGGGTCGCGAAAGAAATAGGTCTCATTGGTGGTCATTGCCTCTGATACCAGGCGGCTCAGGTCGCTGGTGGGCGATGTTGCCTGCAGCAACGCACAAAGATCGTTGATCGAGCCTAAACCGTGCTGCCGAACAATCGGAGCCAGTCTGCTCTCGAACAGATAGTGCTTGTCATTCTCCAGAACGATGCCCGTCTGCGAATGCACGTGCTGCTGCAGATAGCGGTAATTCTGAAGATGAATCGCGCTCGGGGTCGTGGTAGTGGACATAAGATCTCTTTCAGGACCGCGCGGTCAGGCGCAGAATTTCGGGCACTATCTGCCCAAGCGGCAGAATGGCATCGGCGATACCGGCTTCAGCAATGGCGCGCGGCATTCCCCACACCACGCTTGTGGCTTCATCCTGAGCGAGAATACTCGCGCCCTGCGCTTTGAGGATGCGAGCGCCGCGCAGTCCATCCTGCCCCATCCCGGTTAATATCGCGGCAATTGCAGCACCGCCAAAGATTTCGGCCGCCGAGGCGAACATCGCATCCACCGCCGGCCTGCACGAATTCTGAGGCGCGGATTGATCCAGCACAACTCGCGCGCCAGTGCCATTCTGCGCGACCTTCATATGGAAGTCTCCCGGTGCGACCAGTATCTTTCCCGGGCCAACGGCAGCGCCATGGACCGCCTCTTCAACCTGTAGTGCACAACTCGCGCTTAATCGTTCCGCCAACATTTTCGTGAACAGCGGCGGCATATGCTGCACTAACAGGACCGGCAGCGGATAGTCGGCGGGCAGTTGCGGCAATATCTCGGCCAGCGCCGTAGGCCCGCCTGTGGAGACCCCGATCAGCAGCGCGCGAGGGCGAACCTTCATCGCCTGCGGAACGCGTATCACCTGCGGAGGAGGCGCGGCTTCGATGTGCGACACGTGCACTAGGGCGGGTACATGCGCCGGAACAAAGAACTGTTTAATCTTCGGTACCAGATCGTCGCGCAGTCGGGCGAGCGACTGGTCGAGCGAGCCTTCGTTTGATGCCTTCGTTACATAGTCGTCCGCACCAAGCCGCAGCGCGTCGAGCGTTACCGCAGCGCCTCGGTCGGTGAGGGTACTGAACATAATTACCCGGATATTCGGGTACTCGGCGCGCACGCGGCGCAAAGTCTCGAGACCGTCCATCTCCGGCATTTCGATATCGAGTGTCAGGACATCCGGATTGAACTGCGGAATCCGCTTCAGCGCGATAGAACCGTTGGCAGCAGTACCCACGATTTCCAAAGCGGCGTCCTGCTCCAGTGCGTGCGTCACCAGGCGGCGAATCACTACGGAATCGTCCACCACCAGAACGCGAATGCGCTCGCCGTTCAGCAGAATGCGCCTCTTCATCGTGGTCATAAACGCCTCAGGCCGCCAGACCCAGCAGCTGAAGTTTTTCCTGCACAACTTCCTTTGTGAACGGCTTCATCACGTATTCGGTCGCGCCGGCTTCGAGCGCCGCGGATATGTGAGTCATCTCTGTCTCTGTAGTCACCATGACGACAGGCAGGGCCGAGTACTCAGGCTTTTGGCGCAGAGCCTTCAGCAGGTCGAACCCGTTCATCACCGGCATGTTCCAGTCCGCCAGTACCAGAGTTACGGAAGCGCCTTCTGTCTCCATTACCGCGAGCGCCTGAGCCCCGTCGCCTGCCTCCCGAACTTCATGCCCCAATTCGCGAAGAATCTTTCCGAGGATCATACGGATCGCTTTCGAGTCGTCCACAACCAGTGTTTTGCTCATGAGCCTGTCTTCTCTCTTCCATCGACAGAAAAAAGAAAATGCTGCAGGGGGCCTTTGCGGCTCCCTGCAGCATTTTCGGGAACGATTAGAACGTGAACCGCGAAACCACGCGCTGCAGGTTCGCGGCCATGCTGCTTAATTCCTGCGAAGCCCGCTGCGTATCGTTAGCGCCCTGCGTCGTATCTTTGGCCGCCGCTGCCACGCCGCCGATGTTGCGCGCGATGTCGTCAACGCCCTTGGCCGCTTCCGTCACGCTGCGCCCAATTTCGTTCGTAGTCACCGTCTGCTCTTCCACCGCGGAAGCGATGCTGTTGGAGATATCGTTGATCTGGTTAATGATCGTTCCGATCTCTTCAATCGCCTTAACCGCACCCCGGGCATCGCCCTGGATCGCATCGATCTTCTGACCGATCTCTTCCGTGGCTTTCGCCGTCTGCTTCGCCAGTTCTTTGACTTCGTTAGCAACCACCGCAAAACCTTTGCCCGCTTCACCAGCTCGCGCCGCTTCAATGGTGGCGTTGAGAGCAAGCAGGTTGGTCTGCTGCGCAATTGACGTAATCACCTTGATGACGTTCCCGATCTCCTGGCTCGACTCACCCAGCTTCTTCACCGTGACGTTGGTTGACTGCGCCACTGTCACCGCGTTACGGGCGACGCGAGCGGAATCGTTCGCGTTCTTGGCAATTTCCCGGATGGAAGCCTGCATCTCTTCGGATGCCGACGCCACCGATGCCACGTTGCGCGAGACCTGTTCGGACGCCGCTGAGACGACATTGGCCTGAGTCGCAGTCTCTTCTGCGTTACCTGCCATCTGCTGGCTGACTGCCGTCAGTTCTTCGGACGAAGAAGCCAGCGTTGTCGCGTTCTCCGCCGTAGTCTTGAGCGGATCGACCACCATCTCAAGCGTCTTGTTAATGCCGCCGACGATCTTGCTGAAGTCGCCATGATGCTTCGCCGCATCGGCCCGCGTTCCCAGTTTGCCGTCACCGGCGGCCTTAACCAGCACGTCGACGTCCGCGATCAGCGCAATCAGATTCGTCCGAACCTGCTCGATTGTGTCGTTGATGAACGCCTTCTTGCCGGGGAACTTTTCGAGCGGAGCTTCAAAGTTACCCTTGCCGAATTCCGCAATGCAGGCCATCGCCTTCTTCTTTACAGCGATGTGGCCGAACACCATTTCGTTCACGCCCTCCGCCATTGCTCGGAAGCCGCCGTGGAATGCATCGCTGTCCATCTTCACATCGATGTCGCCGCGATTGTGCTCATCGGACATATGCGTCATGCCGGCGATGAAACTCTTCAGCTGAGTCCTGACCTGCTCAATCGTGTCATTGATGAAGGCCTTCTTGCCGGGAAACTTCTCCAGTTCGGCGTCGAAATTACCCTTGCCGAATTCCGCGATGCAGGCCATCGCCTTCTTCTTTACGGCGATGTGGCCGCCCACCATGTCATTGACACCCTGTGCCATGGAGCGGAACGATCCCAGGAACGTCGCAGCGTCCATCGTAACGTCGATATCGCCCTTGTTGTGCTCCGATGCCATGTGGGACATGCCCGCAATAAAGCCTTTGAGCTGGCCGTCCAGCGCCTTCTTGATGCTGCCAACCTGTTCCGCGCGATCGCCCGGTTTGCAGACATCGCCCAGCGCGATACCAGCCGAGCCCAGCATCTGCTCGATCGTGCTCATGATGAAGCTGTCGCCAATCGCCTGCATATCCAGATTGAATACGCGGTTCACGGCGCCTTCCACCTCATGGATCTTTTCGACGTCATCGAAGTCGCGCCGGAGGTACATGGCTACCAGGCGATTGAACTCGGAGTAGGAGCCGATATACCACTTGAAGGGCAGATTGATGCGATCGTGAACCGAGCCGATCAGCAGGCGCTTTTCGAAGTAGCGTTCATCCCAGTTCACGGAGGCGCCCGCAAACACTTCCGTCAGATATCCCGTTTGCGCACTTTCCAGATGCTTGCGAAGCGCCGGTATCGGCATCCCTTTCGAAGCGGCCATTTGCTCGAAGAATTCCCGAGTGGGTCCGAAGGAAAACTGCCAGTCGTAGAACTCGCGTGCGATAGCGGGCGCGACTTCCTGCGCCCATCCCGCCATTTCGCCGAGTAGCGCACGATCGGCTTCACCCAGCCGGATGAATTCGCGCCGCATCGCCAGGCTCGCGGCGTCCATGTCAAAGCGGCGGCACGCGCTGTCCGCGGAACTGCCCGATGGCCAGTTGATGCTCACACCACTGTGGCTCGCCGGCCGCTGAGCCTCGCGCTCCATCACGCCAACACCGCCGCGGGGAGGGCGCGATGCAGCCGTTTCTCTGATACTCTTTTTTCTGCTTGTCATTGAGTGTTTTCTCCTGCTTTCGTTTTATGGCGCATCGCGCGCCTGTCTAATTCCGTCCCGCGACTTCGGCGCACGCACCA
Source organism: Acidobacteriota bacterium (assembly GCA_048498815.1). Lineage (GTDB taxonomy): Bacteria > Acidobacteriota > Terriglobia > Bryobacterales > Bryobacteraceae > BOG-234. The sequence goes on from JBEHXG010000001.1 coordinate 216,659, forward strand.
ACCGCGAGATTCACCGTTCGTTCCGCATCCAGCACCAGCAGCAGCCTGCCCTTGAGTTTGTAGACGCTCTGCACCAGTTCGCGCGCCGCGGGCGCGAGATTCTCGGGGGGCCGTTCGTAGCTGCCTGCGTCTACGTCCAGAACATCGCCGATCTCATCGACCAGCAGGCTCACCGGCCCATCCTCTGTGCGCACGACCATGTTCATCGGAGGTCGCCCATCCTCTGCCGGCGGAAGGCCCAGCCGGCGACGCATATCGATTGCCGTCACAATCTGCCCGCGCAGATTGATCAGGCCCTCAATCACGCCCGGCGCCTGCGGCACATGCGTCATGTGCTGGAACTGGAGAACTTCCTGCACGCAAAGCACGTCCACACCGAAGAAGAACCCCGCCACGAAGAATGTGGAGAACTGTCCGCTGTTTCGCGTGGCGGATTTTGTAACTGACGATTCTGTTGTCATCTATTTCTCCTGCCCCGTTAGTGCGCCGGCTTCCGTTCCATTGACTGCGGCAGCCAGACGCGCGATGGACTCCAGCATTCCGGCGCGGTCCGCCCTGGATTGATAGCCCTGAACGCCCGCAACACCTTCGCCTTCGGATTCGCCCACAGCAAGAATCGGGATCCGTTCCCACTCCGGACGCCGCCGTATTGCATCGATCAGCGCCGGACTGCCATCCGGTGGCAGGTCGAGCGCCGCTACAACCACATCGGGCGAGTGCTGTTCCATGCCACGCAGCGCATCGGCAAATGTTGCGGCTTCCAGTACGCGATAACCGGCCATGTCCAGGCTGCCACGAATTAGGCCGCGTGAAAATGCGGAACCGTCGGCCAGCAGGATTCTCGTTGCTCCGCTCGCGCCGCCCGCGCTTCGCAGCCAGTCGCTCGCAGCATGCTGCAGGACATAGTCCAGATCGAGGAAATCCGCGATGCTCCTGCCAACAACGGCGGAGCCGAGCAGCCCGGCGCGTCCCGTCACCTGACGAACGCTCACGGCCTCTTCCGCGATATCGATGATCTGATCGACCACAACCCCAAGTGACCGGTCCTTGTCCGTAAACACGATGGCCTGCACGGGGTCGTTCGAAATCGGAGCTGGAGGCGCCCCAGGTTCCAGCACCTGACGCAAAGAGATCAATGGAAGAATGCGGCCGCGATATTGAATCACTTCGCTGCCGCCGGCACGCTCGATGAGGGACCGCGGGAATTCTTCGAGCCGCGCTACCAGCGAAAGCGGTATGGCCAGGCGATCGAACGAGCCCGCACGGAACAGCAGCAAACGCTGCCTCTCTTCGTCGGCCGCGCTCACTTTTTCCGGAGCCGTGCGGCCCTGTTCGCGTGTATCGGAAAGCACACCTGAGCGGTTACCGATTCCAAGTACGTCCAGGATCAGCGCCACGCGTCCGTCGCCCATCACCGTCGCGCCCGCGTAAATGGAAAGCGCCTTCAGTTGCTTGCCGAGCGGCTTAACAACGATTTCCTGCGTGTCGCTGATGCCATCCACCACCAGGCCATACTGCCGGTCTTCCGCCTGCAGCACCACGATATTGGCCACCGTGCGCTCTTCAGAGCGCTCGCCAACGCCCAGCACCTCGTTCAGATAGGCGATCGGCAGCAGGCTGCCGCGTCGCCGGTACACCGGTGTGCCGTGTATATCTTCAATCTGCGCTAACCCCGCCGGACCTTCCAGGCGAATCAGCTCCACAAGCCCGACCTGCGGGATTACGAAGCATTCGCCGCGGCCACTGCCTGAAGCGGAATCAGCAGTAACTACGAGGCCCGGAATGATCGCCAGTGTGAGCGGAATCTTCAGCTTCACCGAGGAGCCTTCTCCCGGCCGGCTGAACACCTCCACAACACCGCCGATCTTTTCGATATTGGACTTCACAACGTCCATACCGACTCCGCGGCCCGAAACGTTCGTAATCGTCTGCGCCGTAGAGAATCCAGGCTCGAAAATCAGCCGCAGCGACTCCCGGTCGCTCAGCTTCTCAGCCTGCTCGGGACGGATGATCCCCTTTTCCACCGCTTTGTGGCGGATCCGCGCGCCATCCATGCCCGCGCCGTCATCCGCGATTTCGATATTTACCTGCCCGCCCTCATGCCACGCGCGAAGTGTGAGCCGCCCATGCGCCGGCTTACCGGCGGCGGTGCGCGTTTCCGGCGTTTCAATTCCGTGATCGCAGGCGTTGCGAACCAGATGCACCATCGGATCCTTGATCGCCTCGATGATTGTGCGATCCAGTTCGGTCTCGGCGCCATCCATTTCCAGACGAATGTGCTTGCCCAGCGAGTGTGCCACGTCGCGGACTACACGCGGCAGTTTGTTCCACACCATGCCGATGGGTTGCATGCGCGTCTTCATCACGCCTTCCTGCAGTTCACTGGTAATCAGGTTCAGGCGCTGCGATGTCGCGTTGAGACCGGCGTCCTCGCGCTCCATATTGAACTGAAGAATCTGATTTCGCGTAAGCACCAGTTCGCCCACCAGATCCATCAGCTTGTCCAGGAGATTCACGCCGACGCGAATATTTGCATCTGCCACAGCGGAGGATTTTGCCGGAGCGGCAGCAGTTTCCGTCAGGGTCCGCGTCTCTGCTTCCTGCTTTACCGGCTCGTCGGTGGCGATACCGGCGGCCGGAAGTTTCGCAGCCTGCCGCAAACGCTCAGTAAGATCGCCGAAGTCGCAGGGGCCTTCCTCGCCCGTGGCCTCAATACTGGCGAGTACCCTTCGGGTTGCGTCCACCGTTTCCAGAATCAGAGAAACCAACTGAGGGGTAAGTTCGCGAACCCCGTCGCGCAACTGACTCAGCAGGTTCTCAGCCTGATGGGTCATGCCCTCCAGCGCCGAAAAGGCGAAGAATCCGCAGGTCCCTTTAATGGTATGGATTGTGCGAAAGATGCTGGCCAGCAGCGCCGCATCGCGCGGACGCTTTTCAATCTCCACGAGTTCCTGATCCAGCCGCGAAAGATTCTCGTGGCTCTCCACGAGAAACTCCCGAATCACTTCCTGGTCCTGCATAGTTCCCTATCTCCAGAGCCTTCGCCCGCGCGCGGCTTGCCTGCCCGCAACGCTCCACGGCACTTATCGTCAGCGCCGCGGCGTAGTATTAGCTCGGCCCGGAATTTATTTTTCCGGGGGAAGTTCTGCTGTGCGCTAAATCCGGCACGTCTTCTGACCGATACGAATTCTGTCAGGAAAAGGAATGCCTACCACACCACTCGATATCTTGATCGTTGACGACTCCGCCGCGATCCGCAAGATCCTTCAGCGCGTTCTGCGACAGACGGATCTGTCACTGGGCGACGTTTCCGAGGCCGGCGACGGCGCCGAAGCGCTCGCGCAGCTCCAGAACAAATCCGTCGGACTCGTGCTCTCCGACATCAATATGCCGAACATGGATGGCCTTCAGTTTCTCGCGCGTCTCCGCGAGATGCCGCATATGAAGGCCGTACCCGTCATCATGATCACTACTGAAGGCGGCCAGGGCAAGGTGATGGAGGCCGTCCAACTCGGCGCTTCCGGCTACCTTCGTAAGCCGTTCACCGTCGAGCAGATCAAAGAAAAGGTCGCGGCGGTACTGTAGGCGCTAGCGCGCCGCCGCGGTTTCGAACTCGCGGTCCATCCACTTCTTCAGTGCGTCAATGCTCTGTGGACGCCCGAGGAAGTCCTTCACCAGCTCGGCCGCCGGCTTCGAACTGCCGGGTTCCAGAACCGACTTGCGGTAACGTAGCGCAGCCGGACCATCCAGAAGGTTCTTCGTATCGAACTGCGCAAACAGATCGACGGCGATAACCTTATCCAGCACATACGTGTAGTAGTTGGAGCTGTAGCCGGTCAGGTGCGTAAATGCAGCGTACATTCTGTCGCCGTCCACTGTCTGAAAGTGGCTGAAGCGTGTCTCGTTCGACTTCATCAGGACATCCAGATCCACGTCTTCCGGCTTGCGATCATGCAGCTGCAGCGCGTACGTTGAGTAAAGCAGTTGTCCCTGGACCCAGCGCGCGCGGCCATAGTAGCTCGCCTGATTCATGCGTGCGATTAAATCGGCAGGAATCTTTTCGCCGGTCTGATAGTGCACCGCAAAGCTCTGCAGAATCGTCGGATCGTGGAACATCTCCTCCAGCATTTCTGACGGCGCTTCCACGAAGTCGCCTTCAGTGGTCACGCCACTCTGACCCGCCCAGCGCTGCTTCCCGCCCAGAACTTCATGCATCATGTGTCCGAACTCGTGGAAGAACGTGACTACTTCGTCAAACTGCATCAGCCCGGGATCGCCCGCAGTGCCACCGGAGAAATTACACACGAGCGTCGCTTCCGGAAGTTGCTCGCCGCGAATGCCCGGAATGAGCCCGCTCTCGGAGAACCACTTATCCTTGCCCTCCCTCGGATGCATGTCGAGATAAATACGCCCCGCTTTGGCCGAGCCGTTCAGCTCATCGAACACATCGTAAGCATGCACCGAGGGATCCCAGACGGGCGCGTCGGCAACTTCCCGGAAACTCAGATGGAAGAGCCGCGAGGCCGTCTTGAGAATGCCCCCTTCCACGGCCTGGTAAGGAAAATAAGGGCGCACCGACTGCGAGCTAAACGAATAAGTCGCCGCGCGGTACTGCTCGCCCCAGTACCCACTGTCGGACATCGTCAGCGGCAGCGCCGAGGGGTCTTTCTTCTCCACGAAGGCCTTCAATACATCGAACTCTTTCGTCGCGCGCGACTTCGATGCTTCATCGACGGACGCAAGAAACGTACGCATGTTCGCAGCTGAGCCCATCATTAGGTCGGCAGTAGCAAGATCGGCCCACGTCGGATAGCCGAGCGTGTTCGCCAGTTGCTGCCGCACGCCAAGCAAATCCATCAGGACCTGCTTATTAACCGGATACCCGCGCTGATTGTAAGCAAGATACATTTCACGCCGCAGTTTCGCGCTCTTCGCATAGGTCATCACCGGGGTCATGTCCGGCGAATCCGTTGTGACCGTAATGCTGCCATCGGCAGCCGGCTTGTGACGCTCGATGTAGTCTGCGGGCAGTCCCTCCAGTTCCGTCTTATCTTTAATCGTGATCCTGCGGACATCGTCCTGCACATTGCGGCTGAACTTCAGACTGATTTCCGTCATCTGATCCGCCAGCTTACGAACCTTTTCGCGAGTCGCCGCATCTTTGTCCACGCCGCCCAGTCGGTATTCCAGCAGGATCCGATCGACGTAATGCTTCGTCGCCCCATCGGCCTTCGTGAGATCAACTGCTTTCAGCGCGGTGTAGACGTCGGGATTCAGCGAGAGCGCAACAGCCTGCGCCGAAATCGCCTGGGTGAGAGCCTGCGCTTTATCGCGAATCTCAGCACTGGGGTTCACCTCAAACATGATCCCGGCCTGGTTACTGGCAATCGTGAGGTGAAACTGCGCCTGATCGTAGAGCTTCAGCGTGTTTTCCGGAGTACGAGGCCCCTTCACCGCAAGGAGCGCGGCAATGAGACGCGTTTCTTCATTGAGGTGCCACTGCGTCCAGTTATCAAGGTCGGCGGGAGCCTTTAGACCCACCCAGGCGTGCAGTGGATCGGCGGGCGCCTTCACTGCGGGCGAGGATGTTTGCGCACTCGCTATCGCGGCGGTACACAGACATGCAAGAGTTGCGGCAGTGGTGAAACGGTAGAGAAGACGCAATCGTTCGGCTCCCGGTTGGAATTACTTAGCGTCATCATAGCGCGGAAATCGCGGGCAGGTGCTTTTCTGGGGCGACCGCGCTGCCAAAGGGGGCCGAACCGCGAAAACGGCCAGCAGTCTGCTTCCAGGAGTTTCGGTGAATTTTGGCGTCCCCAGGGGGATTCGAACCCCCGTTACCGCCGTGAAAGGGCGATGTCCTGGGCCTCTGGACGATGGGGACGCGGGTGGGTGAATTCCCAATTTACCACGCCACCATCCGCGCCCGCCATTCTGCCCCATTTCCGCCCGCCAGCCAGCCCCTCCGGTTAAAATGAAATCTCCCATGTCAGGATCAGACGAGTTCTACCGAATCCAGAAACTGCCCCCCTACGTCTTCGCCGTTCTCAACGAGATGCGCGCAAAGGCACGGGCAGCACAGCTGGACGTCGTAGACCTCGGGATGGGTAATCCCGACGGCGAAACCCCCAAAGTCATCGTCGATAAGCTCGTGGAGGCCGCGCGCAATCCGCGCAACCACCGCTACTCGATGTCGCGCGGCATTCCGAAGCTGCGCGAAGAGATCTGTCACCGCTATAAGCGGAACTATGACGTCGATCTCGACCCCGATAAAGAAGCCATCGTCACCGTCGGTGCAAAGGACGCGCTGGCGCATCTTCTCTTCGCAACCATTGGACCTGGCGACATTGTCGCGGCGCCGAACCCTGCCTACCCCATCCATCAGTATGGCGTACTGATGGCGGAAGGCCACTCGCATCTGCTGCCCATGCCGACCGCCGATGAGTTCATGAACCGGCTCGAAGCTCTCTACCGCGAGTCGCCAAAGCCGCCGAAGATGCTGCTCATCTCGTTCCCGCACAACCCCACAACCACGTGCGTGGACCTGCCATTCCTCACCAAAATCGTGGAACTGGCCCGCAAACACGGCACCCTAATCGTTCACGACTTCGCCTACGCCGATCTCGGTTTTGACGGCTACAAGCCGCCAAGCATTCTCCAGGTGCCCGGCGCGAAAGATCTCGCAGTCGAGATCTTCTCCATGTCCAAGAGTTATGAAATGGCGGGATGGCGCGTCGGCTTCTGCCTCGGCAACGCGAAAATGATCGCCGCGCTTACTCGTATCAAGAGCTATCTCGATTACGGCGCCTTCCAGCCCATCCAGATCGCCTCAATCGTGGCTCTGCGCGATTGTGAAGAGGATACGAAGCGCATCTGTGCCTCTTACGAGCATCGGCGCAATGTTCTGGTCGATGGCCTCGCAAAGGCCGGCTGGCATGTGGAACCGCCCCGTGGCACCATGTTCCTCTGGGCGGAACTGCCGGAGAAATTCCGCGCCATGGGCTCGCTCGAATTCGCCAAGAAACTGGTGCAGGATGCCCTGGTCGTCGTCTCCCCAGGCATCGGCTTCGGCCCCATGGGCGAAGGCTTCGTCCGCTTCGCGCTGGTCGAGAATGAACACCGGATCCGCCAGGCAACCCGCGCCATCGGGCACTTCCTCAAGACCGCCTGAGCTTTACTCTCCGCCGATCTGACGGGATTTGCGCCGGATGTTTTTCCCGCGCAAATCCCGTCATCAACATCAGAAGTGCAAGGCCCGCGTGTCCCCACGCGTCAAAGAGGCTGCTCATGATCAGCCCGAAAATCAAACCGTCTCCCGTCACAAAGCCGATCGCCGCGATCAGCGCATAAAACGCGCCAAAAATCCGAAACCATAGCCGCGCCGCGCGGGCGCTAATCAGTGCGGCGCCCAGGAACATCACCCCGGAAAAGATGTGCAGGAGATTGTGGGCCGTGTTCACCATAAACAGGCCAAAGTACATTCCGTTGTGGGTGACCCCGGGCACGAATGCGAGCGCTCCTCCCAAAAGAAAGAGACTCCCCATCACGAATCCCTGAATCCGAATTGATTTCATAGTGATCGATACGATAATAGCGAGCCGGACAGCGGCCGGTCAATTTAATAAAATAGGGAACACTATGAAAAAAGCGAGCGTTCCCGCCCGCCCCCGGGGCCGCCCCCGCGGGTTTGAGCGCGATGAAGCGCTCGACCGCGCCATGAGCCTCTTCTGGACGCGCGGTTATGAAGCGACGTCGATCAGCGAACTCACCAAAGTCATGGGCATCACACCGCCCAGCCTCTACGCATTCTTCGGCGACAAGAAACGCCTCTTTCTCGAAGCCGTTGACCGTTATCAGATCACTCAGGGGTGTTTCGCGGCCAGAGCGCTGACGGAAGAACCTACAGCCCAAAGATCGATCCACCGCCTGCTTACGGAAGCCGCGCTCTCATTCTCCAGACCGCGAGGACCGAAGGGATGTCTCGTGGTCCTCGGTGCAACGAACTGCTCGAAAGAATCGAGGGACGTTTTTAGCGCTCTTGCGAATCGCAGGCACGCGGCGGAGACCGCCGTCCGCGCGCGAATCGCCGCGGGTGAAGCTGCCGGTGAAATGTCGGATGGTGTTGACATTGATGCATTGACAGGCCTGGTCACAACAACTCTCTTCGGGCTGGCAATCAAAGCTCGCGATGGCGCATCCAGAGCCAGTCTGCAGCGCATCGTAGATCAGGCAATGCGTGCGTGGCCCAGCCGTGAAATGTAAAGAAAAGGAGAAGCGGGCGTGCTCGGTTAGGAGGGGGTGAGCGCGCCCGCTGTGTAACGGGGATTGGCTATGAGGCGCGTATTACAGCCTCAACGTTACCGTGGTACGCCTATCAACTGTTAGATTTCGAACATTCCTTCAAACAGCACGCTGCTCAGATAGCGCTCGCCGGAATCCGGCAAAACGGTAACGATGGTCTTGCCCTTGAATTCGTCGCGCTTCGCGATCCGCACAGCAGCCGCCACCGCCGCGCCACACGAAATGCCAGCGAGAATTCCCTCTTCTCGCGCCAGTCGTCGAGCCATCTCAATCGACTCTTCATTGCTAACCAGTTCCACGCCATCCAGCAGGGAGGTATCCAGATTCGCCGGAACAAAACCCGCGCCGATCCCCTGGATTTTGTGTGGTCCGGGCTTGATCGGCTCGCCGTTCAGCGTCTGGCTGATCACCGGACTCGCCGTCGGCTCAACCGCGATGGTGGTAATCGCCTTCCCTTTCACTTTCTTGATGTAGCGCGAAACACCGGTAATCGTACCGCCAGTCCCGACACCCGCCACGAACACGTCAATCTTGCCGTCGGTATCTTCCCAGATCTCGGGCCCGGTAGTCTTTACGTGAATCTCGGGATTTGCCGGATTGTCGAACTGACCCGGAATGATATAGCGCTCGGGATCGGAAGCCTGAATCTCCTGCGCCTTCGCAATCGCACCCGCCATTCCGCGCGCGCCTTCTGTCAGCACCAGCTTCGCGCCGAAAACACTCAGTACCTTGCGCCGCTCAAGCGACATGGTTTCCGGCATCGTCAGCGTCACCGGATATCCACGCGACGCGCCCACAAATGCCAGCGCGATACCCGTGTTTCCGCTCGTCGGTTCAATAATCTCTTTCCCCGGCTTAAGGATGCCGCGCTTCTCCGCATCCCAAATCATCGATGCGCCAATGCGGCACTTCACGGAATACGCGGGATTGCGCCCTTCCACCTTGCCAAGCAACGTCACCGGCGCGCCATCGGTCACCCGATTCAGGCGGACCAGCGGCGTTCTGCCAATACTGAACGAATTGTCGTCGAAGAACATCAGATCTCCCAGTTCGGTACAAAACGATTATGACGGTCGGTCCAGTCGCGGACCAGTTGCGCAAACGTTGCGGAATCGAGCACGGCGTTCACGGCCTTGTCCGTGCGGTCCCAAAGATCGCCCAGCGGACAGTCGGGCTGGCGGCGAAGGCGTGAACGCTCTTCCTGGCGGCCTTCCACAAACCGAAGAACTTCACCCACGCTGATGGCTTCAGGCCGCCGTGCGAGCAGGTAGCCACCCTCCGCCCCACGGCGCGACTCCACAAAGCCACCCTGTTTCAGGCTGGCCAGAATCAGCTCGAGAAATTTTTGAGGAATCTGCTGGCGGCGGGCAATGTCGGCGATCCGGACCGGATCCCGGCCTGGCTGCAGCGCAAGGTCAAAGATGGCATGCAAAGCGTATTCACCTTTGACCGAAATATTCATCGCTGAATTCTACCCGTTGCCACTAGAGATGGTAACTAGAGAATACTACTGGAGATTGGATGAATCAAGCCACAGCCCGCCCTTCGCAAAAGCAAAAGGCCGGATGCCACGCTGGTTGCGCAACATCCGGCCTTCTGGCTGACCCGGCTTGAAAAGCCGGAGAAAACTACATCTTGGCGGTGGACTTGGCGGCCTTGGTGCTCTTTGCCTTCGTCGTCTTCGCCTTGGTTGCCTTCGGAGCCTTGGTGGCCTTGTCCTGAGCGAACGAAGCCGTGGTGAGGCCGAGCACGAGGCCGAGGCCGAGGGCGATTGTCATGATCTTTTTCATAGTAGTTAGTTCTCCTTAATCTGGAATCTGCGACGGTGAATCGTCTGTGAGTCATCATATCCAACCCCAGATGAACCCCGGCTTAAAGTGTCATTAAATATGTTTCATTTATTAGTAACAACGATTTTTCGCAATGTTTTCAATGAGTTGCATGATCTACTATGCCGTCCCCATGCTACTTTGGGGGCATGAAAAAGGCAAGACTGGCAGTGCAGGAGGCCCGCAGGTTAAGAATTCCGCCGGAAACCGCCGCCGATCAGATGGACCGCGTGGTTCACGAACTACTGCAGAACCTCCGTAGCGGTCGGGCGGCGGAGTTACCCGGCCTTGGCTCCATCCAGCCGGGAAGGCGCTGGCGCTTCGTTCCGGAAAAGGGAAAATCCTGATGGATAGGGAGCAGCTGGCACACGTGATCACCCGGGCCCTGCGACGTTCGCGGCGTGTCGAAATCGACGGTTTGGGAGTCTTTGAGCGCGGCGAAAACGGTCGCATCAGCCTCCGCGTGGCGAAACGTCCCCGAATCTTCATTGCCTACGCGACAGAAGACTTCATCGCCGCAGACCGGCTGTACTCGGCATTCCGGGGGCGCGGCTATTCGCCGTGGCTGGATAAACGCAACCTGCTTCCCGGTCAGAACTGGCCAAGGCGGATCGAAGACGCCATCGCAAGCGCCGACTTCTTCGTAGCGTGCTTCTCTGCGAACTCAGTGCGAAAGCGCGGAGGCTTCCAGGCGGAGGTTCGTTTTGCGCTGGACTGCGCCCGCAAAAGGCCCGTGGATGAAGTATTTCTGGTTCCCGTGCGGCTCGACGAATGCCCCGTGCCCTCCAGGATCCAGCGCGAAACCCAGTACGTGGACTTATTCCCCGAATTCGAAGCAGGCGTCTCCAGGGTGCTGGCCACAATCGAAACACGCATGAGGGAGGCGGCCTGAAATGCGCCTACTCTGCTGCTTCCTTCGGAGTGCCCCAACTCCAGAAGACATGGCAGGACCCGACGGTAGTGCTCTTGCCGTAGATTTTATCCAGATCGAGTCGGGAAACTTCATCGTCGTCGCACATCTCAACGGTGTCGAACCGGCCCGCGCGAATCATAATGTCGAGCTTGGGACGCGGCACGATATGCAGAAAGGCAGCTTCCGCGCCTGGCATGGTTGTGAACTTATGCGAATCCTCAAGTTCCATGCCGGATGGTGGAGCGCGATGCAGCAGGAAGTAAACGGTCTCATCCGCCAGCAGCACAGCGTTCGGAGGCGTGACCTCGCGAACCTTGGCGGCAGCTTCTTCCACGTCCTTCCACATCAGATCGTCGCGCTCATCGAAAAGCGAAGCCGCCAGTCCATAAGACGTGAGCGTACAAAGCAGGCCAGCGGCAATCCACGCGCGGGGCTTTTCCACCAGTCGCCGCGTGACCTCATACAGCCCTGTGGCGGCGGCAATGGAAAGGAATGGCACAGTCAGGAGAAAGTAGCGGCTGAAGGTCGGGCGAGCGGTGAGCAGGTGCAGCCCCTGAGCCAGCGCCAGCCATCCGCAAAGATAAATCTCGGAACGCTTCGCATAAGCGATTCCGGCCACCGCCAGCAGCACCAGCAACACCGCCTGGCTCGAATTCGCCCAACCGAGTACTTCGCCCAGGTTGTGGACGCCGGCCCCATCCCACTCGAGCTTTCGATAAAGCAGCTGATACTGCAGAAATCCGAAGATCACCTGATGCGGCGAAAGAATCATCAGGCGCAGCAAAGGGATAAATGCTGCAAGCACCCCTGCGAGGAAAGCGCCGGCCCGCGCGATACGGTTGCCGGCACGATTCGTGACGAGCATCCAGATCAGCAGCACCGGGCCCACCGGAGCTGTCAGGAGCGACGAATTGGCGGCAACCCCGGAGCACACGCCCGCCACCGCGGCGGGCCAATTGGCTTCGTTTTTTCGTTCCTGAGTTGCCGCCAGGTAAGCGAGCACCACCATAAGGAGGCACATCCCGTAAGCCTGCAGCGACCCGAAATCGACCACGGCCGTATTGAATCCAAAAATGAAGGCAACCGCGACTGCCGCGGCGGCGCGCCAGGCAGGCGGCGCCTGGAGCCGCCGAAAAACACGCACAGCGGCCAGCGCAACCGCGGCGGACGTCAGCAGCGCGCCGGCCGTATGCGGGACGCGCCAGTCCGCGCCGAAAACGCGAAGCAGAAATGCATTCCAGTAGGCGTTAATCGGGGTCTGAGGAAAGACAAAGTCGATGTAAGGCTTGCGCCCATGCGCAATCAGCCAGGCCGCAACCAGGTGATAACCCTCGTCCCAGGCGAAAGCCATGGTGCGGGAATACCAGATGAGACCGGCAGTAACCACAAGGATGGCCGCCGCAACGGTCCACGCAAACTGTCGCGGCTTTTCGGACATCGGGAGTTAGCGGCTGGTCGAAGTTTCGACGATCTGCCCGTCGCGCATATGCAGCGTGCGATGTCCGAACGCCGCAGCCTCGGTGTTATGAGTGATCATGAGAATCGTCTGCCCGAGCCGTTCGTTCAGATCGCGCAGAAGTTCCAGTACGGCGGCGGAATTCGCCGAATCGAGATTGCCGGTGGGCTCATCCGCCAGCAAAATGGCGGGCTTCGTGGCCAGAGCGCGCGCAATTGCAACACGCTGTTGTTCGCCGCCCGACATCTCACTCGGCCGATGGTCGAGCCGCCCCGCGATCTTCAGCAGTTCCAGAATGTCGTGAAGATCTTTTTCAAAGCGATCCATCGGGCGCCCGGCGATGTAAAGCGCTGTCCGGATATTGTCGCGTGCCGTCAGGTTAGGCAGCAGATTAAACTTCTGAAACACGAAGGAAACCTGGGTCCGGCGCAGTTCGGTGCGTTTGGCATCGCTGACTTTCCCCACATCCATGCCGCCAACGATCACCTCCCCATCGGTAGGCGGAGTCAGTCCGCCGACGATGTGGAAGAGCGTGGATTTCCCCGAGCCCGAGGGCCCGACCACCGAAAGAAACTCGCCCTTCGGCACTTCGAGATTTACCCCGCGCAAAGCTTCCACGGAAACCTTGCCGGTGTTGTAGACCTTGCGAACGCCGCGCAGCCGGATGATGCTATTCATACGCCAGGGCCTCAATGGGGTCCTGCCGGACCGCGAGCATGCCGGGGTAAAGCGCGCCAAGAAATGCCGCGCCAATTGCAATGCCGGCAACAATCGGCCACCACGTGGGGACGATGGCCTGAGGTAGCGAAGAAGGAACGAGTAACCGAAGCGCGGCGCGAGACCCAAAACTTAGAGCGATGCCCGCAATCGTTCCGCCCACGCCCATGGCGCCCGCCTCCCAAAGGATCAGGCCCATTACAAACGCCTTGGTGGCGCCAAGCGATTTCAGTATTCCTATCTCGCGCGTACGCTGCAGAACGGCCATATACATAGAGAGCGAGACAACGGCAAATCCGATGACAACGCCGATGCCGACAACTACATTGATGAACACTTTAACCGCGGGAATGTTATCGGCGGACGTGAGAGAAATCCATTGCGTCATCTTAAGGATCGGATAATCCTTGAGCCTGTCCTGGAGCGACTTTTCCACCGAATCGATATTGCTCTCGCTATCGACTTTCAGATAGATCTGGCTGACGCCCCGCTGACCGAGCACTTCCTGTAACTCGTCGATCCTGGTGAACAGGTGCGAGAGCTTACCGGGCTCCACCACACCTGCCACGGTCCACTGAGTACCTGCGAGTTTGGCGACACTGCCAGGTTTGAGGTGATGCTCGGCAGCATACGTGGTGTCTACAAGGATTTGACGAGGCTGGCGGAAGGCCTGGCTTGCGTCGCCCTTCACATAGGTAAAGCCGCCGCTCATCCGATTGAAGGCATCAAAATCGATGCCGGTCATGAAATTGAAAAGACCGCCCTCGGAATACTGCATGATTCCGGTTGCCTGAGTGACATGAGGCTGAGCGGCGAAGAAAGCTACCATCTTTTCCGACATGGGCGAACCGGTGAGGCTGGTGAACGAACTTCCGGGAGGACGCACGATGATGTCAGCGCCCACTCCGCGCGCGCGAGCCTTCGAATCGTCAATAAACCCCTGAGAGATGCCAACAAGCGTCAAAATCAGCATTACCGGAACACCAATGAGCAACACGCTGAGCAGTGTCCGCATCGGCCGAAACCGGATATTCTCAAGCACCAGCCGGAAGATCACTTCATCTCCTTCAGCGTGGCGCCTTCGGTCTCACTGGTCGGGATGGTGAGCTGTTCCGCCGTGAGCGTTTTGTTCATCAGCATCTTCTCTTTGTTGATCTCAATAACCACGCCATACTCGTCAATTCGCCGATTGATATCGATATGCGCCGGAAAGAAGACTCCATTAAACGGCTGCCACATGGAATAGCGGGTATCGCTGACAGTCTCGCCCGCCTGGGTATAGACCATTTGTCGAACGATGCTGAGGTCTTCCCGGTCGAACCAGATTTCACGCCCGGGCGCTATGGAGCCATCAGCCTTTTTTGCATTGAATTCGAGCCGGTAGAGCGCGTCTTCCTCATCTGTCTCATCCTTTAACATCATCGCCTCCGTGACAGGATTCAGCGGACGAACCAACATAGAAGAAAGGAACGCTTCCGGGCGCAGGTTTTCCATCTTATTTTTCGAGGTAGCTGGCGCCGAATTCAGGCCTTCAAAGAGCACTCTTGGACCTTTGAGAGGCGCCATCACGAATTGAAATTTTTCACCATCGGAAACCATATCAAATGCGAGAGATCCGGTGAGCGGCATTTGCGCCCGAATCCGTATCGTATCCGGCTTCTCAAAAAGAATAAATCCGGCTGCCGCCGTGTATGCGAATACCTTGCCCTGGTAGAGATTTCCCTGCGACGCCGTCAGGGTAACCGATGCCTGGAACGAGTGGATACCCTCAAAGGTCCGCGCGATGATGGCGTTGAGTTCTTCGGCCGTAGCGGTCCTGAGGGGCGGACTGCTGGCGGTAACCGGCTTATGATTACGGCCGCGAAAGATATTGAGCGGTGTCTTCACGCAGGAGGTGAAGGACAGGCAGCACAGAATCGCAGCGGCTACCGGTCGCAGCCGGCGCGGTTGGGCCATTCCTTTTTATTGTAAGACGCCGCAAGTGACTGCTTCGTAAAGATCAGGGCTGCGGCGATGCCCAGTGGCGAGGATGGTATGATGGTTTCGTTCCTCCCGTGTGGGCCTGTGGCGCAGTTGGGAGCGCGCTTCCATGGCATGGAAGAGGTCAAGGGTTCGAATCCCTTCAGGTCCACCAAATAGTCTCAGATCCTCTCTGGCACCGACCGATCCACATAATACCGTCCACGCTCTGTAGCTGTACCGGGCTGGTTTCCGAAGCCGCGGAGGCGGTCCGCGCCGAACAGGTGATCGAGTAGCGGGAGAACTCATCCTCAAACCGGAGACCGGAGCTTTCCGGCTGGAGAGGCTTGGGGGGGCCTGCATGATAGCATGAAAAATTCCCTCCTGTAATGATTCGCGCTGTAAAAGGAACCCGGGATTTACTGCCTCCGGACACCGCTGTGTGGAACCGGGTCGAAGCCACGGCCCGGCAGGTTTTTGCGGCTTATAACTATCAGGAAATCCGCACTCCAATTCTCGAAGAAGAGCAGCTCTTCGCGCGCGGCGTTGGCGCCGATACCGACATCGTCTCGAAGGAGATGTATGCCTTCGAAGACCGCGATGGCTCGCGTCTGGTGCTGCGACCGGAAAACACGGCCTCGGTGATTCGCGCGTACATCGAGCACCGTCTGGACCAGCGTCCAGGTGTGCAGAAGCTCTTTTACATGGGACCGATGTTCCGCCGGGAGCGCCCGCAAAAGGGCCGTTACCGGCAGTTTTTTCAGATTGGCGCCGAGGCCATCGGGTCGGATTCGCCATTCCTGGATGCTGAAGTTATCGAGATGGTGACGGAGCTTCTGACTCGCACGGGGCTTACCGGGTTTACGCTGCTGATTAACTCCGTCGGTTGTCAGAACTGCCGCCCGAAGTTCGTGGAAAAGCTGCGTGCTGCGCTGCAGCCGATTGCGCCGAATCTCTGCACGGACTGTCAGCGGCGGTCGGGGACCAATCCGTTACGCGTGCTCGATTGCAAAGTCCCGGAAGATCAGCGGCTCATCAATGAGCTGCCGTCGATTCTGGATAGCCTCTGCGACGTCTGCGCTCCGCACTTCGCCGCTGTACGCGGGTATCTGACGGATCGGGGTATCGCGTTCGAAGTGAAGCCGAGGCTGGTGCGCGGGCTCGATTACTACATGCGCACAACCTTTGAGGTCACGCACGGCGATCTGGGCTCGCAGAATTCTGTACTGGGCGGCGGTCGATATGACGGCCTGGCGGAATCGCTGGGTTCGCCCGTGGCTGCACCGGGGATAGGATTCTCCATCGGAGAAGACCGCCTGGTGATGACTGCGCCGCAGGGCGGCAGTGCGGCGCTCGATGTCTTCATGGCGCCGCTGGGAGATGCCGCGCTCGCGCACGCCGGCGTGCTTGCCCGCGATCTGCGCCGGTCGGGGATTTCGGTTGAAGTCGCTGCGGGAGGCAAGCTCAAGCGCGCGATGGAACTCGCGAACAAGGCCGGCGCGCGCTTCGCCCTCATCCTGGGCGATGACGAGATCGCAGCCGGCGTTTACACGCTCAAGAACATGCAATCAACGGAGCAGCAGCGCGTGACGCGCGCCGAGCTCTTTGAAAAGATCGGGTGAAATGCACACATACAGAACTCATACATGCGGCCAGTTGCGCGCCGCCGATACCGGGACTGAGGTCCGTCTCTCCGGCTGGCTGCGCAATCGCAGGGATCACGGCGGCGTTTACTTTATCGATTTGGCGGACCACTATGGCGTCACGCAGCTTGTAATCGCGCCCGGTACTTCTTTTTACGACCTGCTGTCGAGCCTGCCGAAGGAATCGGTAATTCGCGTGGATGGCAAGGTTGTGGCGCGCGATGCGGGTGCGGTGAACGCCGCCATGGCTACGGGTGAGATTGAAGTGCGGGTCACCGATGCCGAACTGCTGGGTTCCACGGAGCCGCTGCCGTTCAGCGTGTTTCCCGAATCGGCCGTCCCGGAAGATCTGCGCCTGACGTATCGTTTCCTCGATCTTCGGAAGTCGAAGATGCATGCGAATATTCTGCTGCGCTCGCGGATCATTGCCAGCATCCGGCGGCGCATGGTGGAGCTCGGGTTCGTCGAGTATCAGACTCCGACACTCACGGCTTCGAGTCCGGAGGGTGCGCGCGACTTCCTGGTGCCATCGCGCCGGCATCCGGGAAAGTTCTATGCGCTACCCCAGGCGCCGCAGATGTTCAAGCAGATCATTATGGTGTCCGGGTTCGATCGCTACTTCCAGATCGCGCCCTGCTACCGCGATGAAGATTCGCGCGCCGACCGTTCGCCCGGCGAGTTTTACCAACTCGATCTGGAGATGAGCTTTGTCACGCAGGACGATGTGTTCCGCGCGGTGGAGACGCTGCTTACGGGTGTGTTTGCCGAGTTCCGTCCGGATCGTCCGATCACCTCGGCTCCGTTCCCGCGCATTGCATATTCCGATGCCATGCTGAAATACGGGTCGGATAAACCCGATCTGCGTAATCCCCTGGTGATTCGCGACCTCAGCGGGTTGTTTAAGGAGTCCACATTTCGCGCGTTTGCCGGCAAGACGGTGCGCGCGATCAACATTCCAGGGGGCGCAGGGCAGTCGCGCTCGTTCTTCGACAAGCTGGAAGAGCAGGCGAAAGCCGGCGGCGCGGCCGGGTTGGCGTGGGTCACTGTGGAAACTGATGGTTTGCTCAAAGGGCCTATCGCGAAGTTCCTTACACCGGAGAGCGTGGACCAGGTGAAGTCCGAGTGCGGAGCCGCGGTTGGCGACGCGATCATTATCCTGGCCGATACCGATGTCGCGAAGATGTGCCGCATTCTGAGCGGACTGCGCGATAGCCTGGGCAAACAGCTCGGCCTGATTGAAGACAACGTTTATAAGTGCTGCTGGATCGTCGATTTCCCGATGTACGAGCTTAGCGACGAGGGAAAGATCGAGTTCAGCCATAACCCGTTTTCAATGCCGCAGGGCGGGCTGGATGCTCTGAACAATCAGGATCCGCTGACGATCAAGGCCTTCCAGTATGACATCGTTTGCAACGGTTACGAGCTTTCCTCCGGTGCAATCCGCAATCATCGTCCGGAGATCATGTACAAGGCGTTCGAGATTGCGGGCTATGGACGGGAAGAAGTTAACTCGCGCTTCAAGGCGCTGATCAATGCGCTGAAGTTCGGAGCTCCTCCTCACGGTGGCATTGCGCCGGGCATCGACCGTATCGTGATGCTCATGGCAGATGAGCCCAATATTCGCGAAGTCATCATGTTCCCGATGAACCAGAACGCCGAGGACATGATGATGAACGCGCCGAATACGGTTCGGCCGCAGCAACTGAAGGAACTGCACATCGCGGTTGTCGCGCCGCCGGTGAAGAAGCCGGAGTAAGTCCAGGCTCGCTGGAAATAAAAAAGGCCCGCGAACTTCGCGGGCCTTTTTTATTGGATTGTTGTTTCGTTTAGACGTCTGAGAGGTGCTCGGCGTGGCCCGTGGAGTCGCCGAATTTGTCGGTTTTGACTCCGGCCTTGTCCAGCATCGTCAGCAGCAGGTTGTTCATCGGGGTCTCCGCTGCGTAGGCAACGTGGCGTCCGCCCTTCACTCCACCATTGGCGTTGCCAACCATCACGAGCGGCAGATCGTCGTGCGAGTGCTTGTTGCCGTCGCTGATGCTGCTTCCATAGAGCAGCAGCGAGTGATCGAGCAGCGTGCCGTCGCCATCCTGCGTGGACTTCATCTTTTCCACATAGTAAGCGAACGTCTTCACGTGCAGCTCGTTGATCTTGATCGTCTTGGCGATCTTGTCCGGGTCGTTCTGGTGGTGGGTAACCGAGTGGTGACCGTCGGAAACGCCCACCTGCTTGTAGGGGCGGTTGCTTCCTTCACGGGCGAGCATCAGAGTTCCAACGCGGGTCAGGTCAGCCTGGAAGGCCAGCACCTGCAGATCGATCATCAGCTTCGCGTGATCGTCGAATTCATCGGGGATACCGCTTGGCTTTTCAACCAGCGGCATCTTGAACTTGTTGTTCTGAGCTTCGGCCAGCTGAATGCGGCGTTCGATGTCGCGGATCGCATCCAGGTATTCGGCGAGCTTGTTCTTGTCGCGCATACCCAGACCCGTCTTCATGCGGGATACATCTTCCATCATGAAATCCAGGATGCTGCTGTCCTCTTTCATGCGGGCCAGGCGAACCTTAGGATCGGTGCTCTGACCGTCGCCGAAGAGGCGTTCAAACACCGCGCGGGGATTTACTTCCACCGGCAGCGGCGTGGTGGCCGACCGCCAGGAAACCGTGTTGGTGTATGCGCAGCTATAGCCCGAGTCGCAGCCGCCAGCGAGGCCGGCCGCTTCGAGGCCAAGTTCCAGCGAAGCAATCTGCGTGGACTTGCCGAGCTCCTTCGCGGCGATCTGGTCGGCGGAGATGCCGACGCGGATGTCCGCGCCTTCCGTCTTCTTGGGGTGGACGCCGGTGAGCCAGCTGGCTCCCGCGCGGGCGTGGTCTCCGGGACCGTCGCCCAGGGCGCGGCCGCCGTTCTGGGTCAGACCACTAACCACCAAGAGGTTGTCCCGATAGGGCTCAAGCGCCTTCATGGTGGGGGCAAACTGGAAGCCCGCGCCAGTGGTGGCCGGATTCCATTCACCCTTCAGGTTGATGATGCCGTTCGGCACATACGCAAAGCCAAGCCGAACGGGGGCCTTGGTGGACGCAAGTTCCGTGGCGGTCATCATCGCCGGAATCATGGCGTCCAGGAGAGGCAGGCTCACAGTGGCGCCCAGTCCCCGCAAAAAGGTGCGGCGGCCTATCGCTTTTTTGGTAAGTAACATCGGGGTTCCTCTTTTTCTTCTACTGCGTTAGTCAACCGCAGCCCTTCTCATTTGAAATGGAGCGCTGTTGACAACGCCCAGGATGAGGGAGGACATGCGGTAATTATCCCGCGCGGCATCCCTTACGATCGAACGAACAACCGGCTCATCATATCCTTCGAGTCCGCGGCCGAGCGAATAGGTCAGCAGCTTCTTCGTAAATGTAGAGACGAAATCGCCCTTCCTGTCGGTTACCAGCAGCTTTGTCAGGCCGGCGGGACCGTCGAAGGTCACGCCGCCGGGCAGCTTACCGGAAGAATCGATCTTTGCGCCGGTTTCATCCATGACACGCCATTTTCCGATTCCATTATAGTTCTCGAGAGCGAACCCGATCGGGTCCATACGGGAATGGCAGACGGCGCAGGTTGGGTTGGCGCGATGCTGTTCCATCGCCTGACGGAGGGTCATCTTGCCGTCCGAGCCATGCGGGCTCAGTGCGGGTACGTCCGGCGGCGGCGGCGGTGGCGGCGTGCCCAGCAGGTTTTCGAGGATCCACTTACCGCGCTGCACAACGGACGTGCGGTTCGGATACGAGGTGACCGTAAGCAGGCTGCCCTGACCGAGCAGACCGCGGCGATTCGGGTCGGCCAGTTCCACCTTGCGGAAGGCCGGGCCGTAGACGTTCGGAATATCGTAGTGCTTTGCGAGGCGCTCGTTGACGTAAGTGTAATTCGCCGTGAGCAGGTCCATCAGGCTGCCGTTATCGCGCAGAACGCTGCCGAAGAACATTTCGGTTTCGGTGCGGAAGGCATCGCGCAGCGATTCATCGAAGTCCGGGAAGATGTCGTGGTCTTTTTTGTCGGAGGCCACGTTGCGCAGGAACAGCCACTGGCCGGCGAAGTTCGTCACGAGCGAATCGGCCTTGCGGTCCGCCAGCATGCGCTTCACCTGCTGATCGAGAACGGCCTGGTCGCGCAGCTTGCCTTTCGCCGCGAGATCCATCAGTTCGTCGTCCGGCATGCTGCTCCACAGGAAGTAGGAGAGGCGGGATGCCAGCTCGTAATCGCCGAGACGGTAGTTGCTGCCTGGCTTCACGCTGGCGGGATCGCGTTCTTCCCGGAAGATGAAGTTGGGCGACACCAGTACGGCGCGCACAGCCTCTTCGATACCTTTGTCAAACGTTCCGGACTGACGGCCGCGCTGATAGAAGCCCATCAGTGGCGAAATGTCACCGGCGTTAACCGGACGACGATACGCACGACGGGCCAGATTCGTGAGAATCTGACGGGCGCAACCCTCTTCCTGAGCGGGAGCAGCAGGCTTGCAAACGTAAATTTTCGCGCGGCTCGGCGAGTTACCTGGCCCGGTCGGGTTGTAGGGGCCGAGAACAGAGAGGCTGAAGATACCGCGACCCGGAGCGTCTGCGAGCTTCAGGCGCACATCGTCCAGTCGGATATCGAGCTTCGCCGGGCCACCACCGACGCCGGCTCCACCACCACCGCGTCCCGCCGCAACGCCGGTCGATTCGGCCATGGGGGAGTCCTTCGGGAACGAGGCGCCAATTACCTGCGGACCGGCTTTCAGCGCCAGACGGGTATCAATCTTGGCGCCGCGGTCTCCGCCGTTCGCCATCGTCACGCGGATGATGTATTCGGCATCCACCGGGAAGTTATAGTGAACCGCCCAGCCGCCGCGCGATCCGAAGGGAAGGTCTTCGCTGACGCGGACGTCAGTGGGCGTGCCAAACGGAACCAGGAATTCGGTTTCTTCAGCGGGTGTATCCATCGCGCCCACGGCCACAGCGGCGATCTTGCGTGCCGCAGCCATGTACTTTTCGAGCAGTACGGGCGAGGTGCCCAGAACGTCGCCAATGTTGTCAAAGCCGTAGCCGGAATCGTCACCCGGGAGCAGGTTGCTCACGTCGATGTGCAGATCCAGCAGGTCCCGGATGGTATTGCCGTATTCCGAGCGATTCAGGCGGTGCAGGGCTGGCGCACCCGGATTCGGATGGGCCGTTGCATTATCGTTGAGCTGTTTTTCGAGCCAGGTGCTGAAGGCTGTGGTTTCGGCGGGCTCAGGGCGCGGAAGACCTTCGGGCGGCATCTGGCCCGAACTCACTTTGCGCAGAACTTTTTCCCAGATATCGGTATGATCGGCGACGCGCCCGATATTCAGGCCTTCCAGAACGATGCCAGCAGTCTTTAGCGCATCGCTGTGGCACATCACGCAATACTGATCGATAATCGCCTGTTTTGATGCGGCATCAGGAGCCGCAGGCGCGGCCTTTGAGACAGATGCCGCTGGCGCCGAAGCGGTGGGGCGCTGCTGCGCCCAAGCCATCAGCGCCGACACAAGGCCAATTCCGGCCACTACCATAAAAGAAGATGACGGGGAAAAGCGGGAATGCGGCTTCCTCAACTTTTGATTGCGGGACAGGGGAGGGCGGGGCATAAGACTATGGGGCCAAAAAACAAGCCACAATAAAGATATCACCCCGTTTTGCCGGTGACAATCGGTATACCGTCTACCACTTCGTCATGTTTTGTAAATGAACACTTCGGTCGTGAGAGCCGTTACACTATGTAGTGATCATGTCCTGTCTCAGGCGCCTCGCTGCGGGTGTACTGCTGGTGTTTGTCCCGGCGCTGGCGGCGGTTTCCTGGAAATCATTGAAACCACAGGGGTATGTCAGCGATTTTGCGGACGTAATCGACAATCAGAGCCGTTCCGATCTGGAAGATTATGCGAGCCGCGTTGAGCAGGCTACCGGCGCCCAACTGGCTTTCGTCACGATCAAGACCCTGGACAGCCAGAATATTGAGGATTTTACCCACGATCTTTTCAACCTCTGGGGCATAGGCCAGAAGAGAAAGGACAATGGCGCGATGGTTCTGCTGTCGATTGATGACCGCAAATCGCGTCTTGAAGTCGGCGGCGGTCTGGGTGGCGCGATTACGGACGGGATGTCCGGGCTCCTGCTGGAGGACATGCGGCCGTCGCTTCGTGCGAAGGAGTACGGCGCAGCGATGATCGCCGCGGCGGTCCGGCTGGGCGAGACGATCGCGAAGGACCAGGGCGTGGAGATTCCTCCACCGCAGCGATACAGGCGTCCGCGGCGCTCCGAGCCCGATGGATTTCCGTGGCCCCTGCTCGTTTTCGGGCTATTTATTCTGTTCGGTATACTACGGCGCGCGGCGGGCGGTGGCGGAGGATATCGCGGCGGGGGCGGCGGCGGGAGCGGATTCCTCACCGGCATGATTCTGGGTTCCCTGCTGAACGGTGGTCGCAACGACCGGGGCGGTGGCGGTGGGTTTGGCGGCTTCGACAGCGGTGGCGGCGGTGGTGGTGGATTTGGCGGTTTCGGCGGCGGCGGTTCGGGCGGCGGTGGCGCGTCCGGCAGTTGGTAGTGCAGGAACGGTTTCGGGAGGCGAATGGCGAACCCACTTGATCAGATTGTCGAAAAGCTCCGCAAGGCGCTCGACCCCGCACTTGTCTCGGTGGTGCTGTATGGCTCGGCGGCCACGGGCGAGCACAACGAGAAGTTTTCCGACTACAACATCCTCTGCATTCTGACTCAGATCACACCAGTGGAACTGCGCGCGGCGGAGCCTGTTTTTCGCTGGTGGCGCGAGCAGGGAAATCCCTCGCCGCTGCTGTTGACGGAGCATGAGCTGACGACGTCCACGGACTGCTTCGCGATTGAGTTTCACGATATTCGCGAGCATCATCGCATCCTTTATGGGCCCAACCTTGTCGAGTCGCTGGAGATCGACCGCTCGTTCTACCGCGCCCAGGTGGAATGCCAGCTGCGCACGAAGCTGTTGCGGCTGCGGCAGAAAGCGGGCGGCGTGCTTTCTAATAAAGATTCGCTGCGACGGCTCATGGCGGAGTCCGTATCGACGTTCTGTGTGTTGTTCCGCCATGCGCTGATTCTGGACGGCGTCCCCGCGCCGGTTCGGAAGCGCGAAATCGTGGAAGGGGCAAGCCGCCGTTTCGGTATTGACGCCGCGCCGTTTGTTACGCTTCTTGATCAGCGGGAAGAGAAGATCCGGGCTCGGGATATTGAACCTGAGCCTTTATTTGCACGTTATATTATTCAGATTGAAAAGGTCATTGACGCTGTTGACGTCCTTGCCAAATAGGAGACGCTTGTCATGAAAACCGGAATGATTGTATTGGCGGCACTGGGGTTCGTTCTGGTGCTGGGGGGCTGCCAGTTCGTTTCCACGCGCAACAAGCTCGCCACAGAAAAGGAAGCGATCGCGGGCCAGTGGGGACAGGTTGACGCGGATTTGCAACGCCGTGCCGATCTGATTCCGAACCTCGTGGAGACGGTCAAGGGTTATGCCAAAGAAGAGACCCAGGTGATGGAGTCTCTGGCAAATGCGCGCGCCGCCATGATTGGCGCGAAGTCGCCCGCAGACAAGATCGAAGCCAACAGCCAGGTCACGAGCGCGCTGGGGCGGCTCATGGTGGTGGCGGAAAATTATCCGAATCTGAAGGCTAACGAGAATTTCAAGCAACTGCAGTATGAACTCGCCGGCACGGAAAACCGCATTCTGCAATCGCGACGAGTCTATAACGAGACGGTGCAGCAGTACAACACCGATTTGCTGGTGTTTCCGGCGAATATCGTCGCTTCGATGTCCGGCTTCCAGCGCGAAGACGCGTACTTCAAGACCGATCCTGCGGCACGAAATGCACCTAAAGTTCAGTTCTGAGGGACGCATTGAGCGATCCGGCGTTTTATGATGCGCTCCTGCGCGGGCAAACAGATGCCGTCGTCAAAGAGCTGGATCGTGCGCCCGAAGCGGTGAACGTGAGCGGTGGGCCCAACTCCTGGCCACCGCTTGCTTACGTCTGCACTTCGCGGCATCTCGACCGCGCCGCGATTTTGAGAACCGCGAAGTTGCTGCTGGAGCGCGGGGCCGATCCGAACGCGGTTTACGTCGATCAGAACTGGCCGGACAATCCTCTGCCGGTTCTCTACGCAGCAACGGGACTCAACAACGATCCGGAGCTTGCCCGCGCATTGCTCGATGCGGGTGCGAAGCCGGAGGATGGCGAATCGCTTTACCATTCCACCGAGCATCCTGATCTCCGGTGCCTGCGACTGCTGCTCGAATACGGCGGATCGGCATCGTCTTTTAACGTGCTGCATCACATGCTGGACCGGGAAGATCCCGCAGGCGCGCGTCTCCTCTTGTCGGCCGGAGCAAATCCGAATCAGGTGAACGGAGCCGGTGGCACTGCGCTGCACTGGGCAGTCTGGCGAGGGCGAAGCGCCGCCATCGTATCCATGCTTCTCGACGCGGGTGCTCATATCAATGAAGAGCGCGCGGATGGCCGCACGGCATACTCGATAGCGTTTCGATCCGGTCAAAAGGCCATCTGCGAACTGTTGGCAGCTCGTGGCGCACACACCAGCGTCCCCGCAATTGACGAATTCGCCGCGTTGTGCGCGCGCTCTTCGCCAGAGGAAATTGAAAGCCTGGTTGCGGAGCGCTTTGGTTCGCTCGTGAAAGAGGCGCGCACCAATCCCGCGATAGCAAAGACACTACCCGATCTCGCCGGCAGCCATCAGACCGCGGCAGTTCGTGGATTGCTCCTGGCGGGATTCCCCATCAACGCCCGAGGCGAGCACGGCGCTACCGCGCTGCACTGGTCTTGCTGGAAAGGTTATGCCGATCTGGTGAAGCTCCTGCTTGAAGAGGGCGCATCTCTCACGATCGAAGACGAAGTCTTTCACGGGACGCCGCAGGGATGGGCTGAGCACGGACGGGAGAACTGCGGCGAGGACAATGGCGACTATGCCGAGGTCATGCGCCTGCTGAGTGCTGCCAACCCGCTCCGATAACATAAAGCTGTTCATGCAGCGTCGCGATTTTCTGAAACTTACCGGACTGGCTACTGCCGCGGCTCCACTTTCCGCGCAGCAAATGCAGATGACGATGCCTATGCCGGGCTCAGCACCGCCTGCGCCGCTTACCGGCACCGATTTCACGCTGCGCATCGCGCCGGTGACAGTAGAACTGGCACCCAATCGCATCATCAGCACAGTGGGATATAACGGGGCGTCGCCCGGTCCGCTGATGCGCATGAAGGAAGGTGTGCCGGTTAACCTCACCGTCGTCAACGACACCGATGTGCCGGAAACGGTTCATTGCCACGGCCTGCTCATTCCATCCGATGTTGATGGCTCTGAAGAGGAAGGCACGCCCGCCGTCCCGCCGCACGGCAAGCGCACTTATCGCTTTACTCCTACGCCCGCCGGCACACGCTGGTACCACACCCATACGATGTCGATGGACGATCTGCATCGCGGGAGCTATACGGGGATGTTCGGATTCCTCATTGTGGAAGGCGCGTCGAATCCCGGCAGCTACGATCAGGAGCATTACCTCGCACTGCGGGACTGGGAACCCTACTACACCACAATGCTCATGGATAACGATGACCTTGATCCGTTGGGCGCGAGGCCGGAAAAACCGGCGGTGCTGGATACGCGCCCGCCAGGACTCGAAGTCGCTTCCGATATCTATTCCATCAACGATAAAGCGCTGGGTGCGGGTGAGCCGATCCGGGTGCGCCCCGGTGAGCGCGTGATGTTCCACTTCCTGAATGCGAGCGCGATTGAGAACCGGCATATCGCGCTGCCCGGCCATAAATTCAATGTGGTGGCGCTGGATGGCAACCCGGTACCCACGCCTGCCGCAATTGATGTGCTCATGCTCGGGCCGGGCGAACGCATTGATGCGTGGGTGCTGATGAATCAGCCGGGCGTCTGGATCATGGGCGCGCCGGAAGATCCGGTGCGCGAAGGCGGACTCGGCATCGTGATTGAATACGCCAATCAGCGCCGGACGCCGCAGTGGGTTGCCCCCACGAAGTTCAGCTGGGATTACACCATATTCGGCAGGCCTCCCTCAGGGCCGGCGCCGACCGAGAAGATCGACATGGTTTTCGAAAAGATTCCGCGTGGCGCCGGCAAATTCAACAGCTTCACGGTGAACGGAAAGGAATACCCGCACGAGCAGGAGTTCGTGTTGAAACAGGGTACGCGTTATCGCCTGACCTTTCACAACCGCACCGACGACGCGCACCCCATGCACCTGCATCGTCACCAGCTGGAAATTGCCGAGATTTATGGTAAACCGACTTCCGGCGTGATCAAGGACACCGTGGTGGTGCCGACGTACGGGCGCGCGAGCGTTGACTTCACAGCGGACCAGCCTGGGCTAACACTGTTCCACTGTCACATTCAGCACCACATGGATTATGGCTTCAAAGCGCTGATGCGCTATGCCTAGTGAGCGCTACGGCAGGCTATCCGCCGAATAAACGTTGCGCGGATTCCACAGCATCCAGCCACCGGCGCCCGCGTCATCAGCTGCTTTAATCTGAGACCCGATTTCCGTAGCGCCAAACACCCGCTTATCGAATGCATAGTCGCGGAAGGCCTGCAGCCAGGGCCGGAAACGGTTCGACGGCAGCTTCGTTCGCGCGATTGCGCGTTCCAAAGAAAGCCGCACTGTCTCATACGGATTTTCCGTGGGGGAACGAAAGCCTGGAATCCCAAAACGGAAGCCCGAAGGGTAAAGCATCGGACAGATGTAATCGAGCAACGGCCCGATCTTTTCGATCTGCTGACCGATGCCGGTGTCATTCAGATTCCAGGCAGTGTAGCCAAAAATGTCTGCGGCGATGAACACGGGGTAAGCAGAGAGTCTGCGCCGCGCTTCAGTGAAGAACCCGATCAGCGAATTCACACGATTCTCTGCGGTGTTCGGCACCGAATATGCCACGCCCACCGCATCGGGAAATCGCACGTAATCGAACTGAATCTCATCGAAACCATTCTTCGCCGCTTCCACGGCAATATCGATCGGATAGTTCCACGCTTCCTTCTTCGAAGCGTCCACCCATGCGAGTCCTTCCTTGTCACGCCACAGCGTACCCTGCGGGTTTCTGATCGCCAGCTCCGGATGCGCTTCGGCAAGCGGATTATCCTTGAACGTCACGATGCGTGCAATCAGATAGAGCCCACGCGAATGAAGGTCTTCAATCAGCGCGTGAGCGTCGCGCACGGTAATGATCTTGTTGGCGCCGATCTGGCTCGCCAGAGGGACATCGCTGCGATACGGGATCATCCCTCGATCGCCTTTGACATCGATTACCAGCGTATTCAGCTTTCGTGACGCCGCCAGCGCGAGCACTGGTTCGCGTACCAGTTTGGATCCAATTCCGTAAAACGAAACGTACAGTCCTTTTACGCGGAGCGGCGTCAGCGCAACATCGCCCTGAGAGTTCTTCAACGCCGCACCGCTGATGTGCATTGGGCGATATCCCGGAGCGCGAATCGCCACGTCCTGCCCTGAACCGGCTAATGGAAATCGCCCATCGGCGCCACTGGTAGCGGCAGTGCCTCCGGAGACAATTGCTGCACCAGAGATTGCCTGATGTGTAACCGCATCAATCACGCGGCCGGCAGGGGCCGCGTTTACTGCAACGACTAACCACATCCCTGCAAGCCATCTCATGTAGCTTCATGCTGCCATGCCGGATCCGTTTCTTTGAAGCTTGGCGCCCGGATATTTGCGAGATTTATCACTCTGGCATCCACATTGCTTTAAATTCGAGCGTGGCCAGCATTGTGACGGCCCAAGGAGGACTACATGAAGAAGCTATTGCTAGTCACGGCGTTCGCCGCTGCCAGTATGTTCGGTCAGGTTTCATTCGGAATCCGCATCGGACCGCCGCCCCGTCCGCGCGTTGTTCGCGTGCGCCCACCGTCGCCCGGTCCGGATTACCTCTGGATTGATGGCTATTGGTATGCCGATGGCAGCCACTACAAATGGCACAACGGCTACTGGACACGCCGCCCTTATGAAGGTGCCACCTGGGTAGCACCGCGCTACGAAGGCGGGCAATTCTTCGCGGGCTATTGGGAGGGATCACGCGGACGTTTCGATCACGATCACCACTGGGACCGTGACCACGACCGCGATTTTGGCCGCGATCACCACTAGAAACGGCTCTACAAATTGTTGAGATGAACGGGCGCGGCAGAGAGTCGCAGATTAATTCTCGCTGCGCCCGATCTTTTTTTAATAAGGAACATGTGAGTGCCGAACAGAACAAGTAAAGGAATCGTGCGGATAACCCCTTATTGGGGCGGCGCGTCAGTGAGTATGAACACCGCATGATCTCATGACCACGAACGATCTCCCCGAGATAGCGGCACCTGAGCACTCGCCACTACTTATCGCTGCGCCACCTCCTCCATCCACAAAGCTGAAGCGAAGGAAGTGGCCTTACATCGTTATAGCGCTTGTTGCTGCAGCGGCATTTCTCTGGTATCGCGGGCATGAGTCCGCTGCCGCCGCACCGCATGCCGGAACGAAAGGCGGCAGGGGCGGATCGGGCCGAGGTGGCGCCACACCTGTTGTTGCGGCGCAGGCTCGGACGGGCAATATCGGAGTCTATGTGGGAGGTCTTGGAGCCACCACACCGCTCTCCACAGTGACGGTGAAGAGCCGCGTGGACGGTCAGTTAATGGCGGTCCATTTCAAGGAAGGCGATCTCGTAAAAGCAGGCGAACCTTTGATCGAAATCGATCCACGCCCTTATGAAGCGGTCGTCACTCAAACGGAAGGACAGCTTGCGCGCGATACCGCTCTGCTCGAAAACGCACGCGTCGATGTGGCGCGCTACACTACGCTGCTTTCACAAAACGCGATTCCCGAACAGCAACTCGCGACACAGGCTGCCCTTGTGAAGCAATACGAAGGCACGGTGAAAAACGACCAGGGGCTGGTGGATGCCGCGCGCCTCAACGTGGGTTACTGTCACATTCCCGCGCCCATTTCGGGAGTCATCGGATTGCGTCTCGTCGATCCCGGCAACATCGTGCATTCCACCGATCAGAACGGCATGGTGGTAATCACGCAGCTGCAGCCGATCAGCGTGATTTTCACCGTAAGCGAAGACCAGCTTCCGCCAATTCTCAAAAAGGTGCGCATGGGTCAGCAACTCGCTGTGGATGCCTGGGATCGCGAATTAAAAAACAAAATCGCTTCCGGCACGCTGGCGAACGTAGATAACGAAATCGATCCCACCACCGGCACGCTCAAACTGCGCGCGGTGTTTCCGAACACAGACAACAGTCTCATCCCAAATCAATTTGTGAACGCGCGCCTTCTGCAACAGGAGAAGACGGGCGTCACCCTGCTCCCCACCGCCGCTATTCAGCGTAATACGAATTCCACCTACGTCTATCTCATTAAGCCGGACAACACCGTGACCGTCCGCCAGATCATGCTGGGCACCACGGAAGGCGACCAAACCGAAATCACATCCGGACTCGCGCCCGGAGATCGCGTCGTAATGACGGGCGTTGACAAGCTCCAGGAGGGCGGGAAAGTGGCGGTGTCGTCGGGCGGGGCCAGGTAATTGAGCCCGTCGCGAACATTCATCCTGAGGCCCGTTGCGACCTCACTGCTGATGGTGGGTGTGATGCTCACCGGCATCGTGGCATACAGACAACTCCCGGTATCCGCGCTGCCGGAAGTGGATTATCCCATCATTCAGGTGGTCACGTTCTACCCCGGCGCGAGCCCGGATGTCATGGCGTCCAGCGTGACAGCGCCGCTCGAACGACAGTTCGGACAGGTACCGGGCCTGCAGCAAATGACGTCTGTCAGTTCGGACAGCAGTTCGGTTATCACGCTGCAATTCAACCTCAGCCTCAACATCGACGTTGCCGAGCAGGAAGTGCAGCAGTCCATCAACGCCTCGGGTACCTATCTCCCGGCCGACCTTCCCAATCCGCCGATCTACAACAAGACGAATCCGGCCGACGCTCCGATTCTCACGCTCGCGCTGACTTCCAATGAGATTCCGCTTTCTCAGGTGGAAGATCTGGCCGATACCAGGCTTGCGCCCAAGATTTCCCAGTTGCCTGGAGTCGGGCTCGTCAGCATCAGCGGCGGACAGAAGCCTGCTGTACGGATTCAGGCGAATCCGACCCAGCTGGCGTCTTACGGGATGAATCTCGAAGACGTGCGCAATGCGATTGTCGCGGCCAACGTGAATCAGGCCAAAGGCAATTTCGACGGTCCGCATCAGGCGTATCAGATCGGCGCGAATGATCAGCTGCTTTCGAGCAATGACTACTCCGGACTCGTGATCGCATATAAGAACGGCGCGCCGGTAAAGCTTTCCGATGTCGCCGGCATCAAAGACGATATCGAAAACATTCGCCAGGCGGCGTGGATGAACCAAACGCCTGCCGTGATCCTCAACATCCAGCGGCAGCCGGGCGCAAACACCATCGCGGTGGTGGATCAGATTCACCGCCTTCTGCCCACACTGACGAGTACGCTGCCCACGTCGGTGAAGGTCAGCACTCTCACCGACCTGACCACCACGATCCGGGCCTCCGTGAAAGACGTGGAATTCTCGCTCGTGCTCACCATTGCGCTCGTCGTAATGGTGATCTTCCTGTTTCTGCGCACGCTCTCCGCAACCATCATTCCGAGCGTCGCGGTGCCGTTATCCCTGGTTGGGACTCTAGGCGTGATGTACCTGCTCGGCTACAGTCTGAACAACCTTACGCTGATGGCGCTCACGATCTCGACGGGCTTTGTGGTGGATGACGCCATCGTCATGATCGAAAACATCGCGCGCTTCATTGAGGACGGCGAAGAGCCGATGCAGGCCGCGCTCAAGGGAGCGGAGCAGATTGGATTCACCATCATTTCGCTGACTATCTCACTGATTGCCGTGCTGATCCCGCTGCTTTTCATGGGCGATATCGTCGGGCGTCTGTTCCGTGAGTTCGCAGTGACGCTGAGCGTAACGATCCTGATGTCCGCCATGGTGTCTCTGACGCTGACCCCGATGATGGCCGCGCGGCTGCTGAAACATACTCCTGAGGCGAAACGTGGAAAGTTCTACCGAATCTCGGAAAATGCTTTCGAGACCGTGATCCGATGGTATGGCGCAACGCTGAAATTTGTCCTGCGATTCCAGACCATCACGCTCCTGGTGGCGCTCGCCACGCTGGCACTCACCGTCTTCCTCTTCTACGAAATCCCCAAAGGATTCTTTCCGATTCAGGATACGGGCGTGATCCAGGGTGTCACCGAGGCTTCTCAGTCGGTCTCATTCCCCGAAATGTCGCGGCTGCAGCAGAGTGTGGCACAGACAATTCTGAAGGACCCGGCTGTTGAAAGCCTGTCTTCGTTCATCGGTGTGGATGGCACCAACACCACGATGAACAGCGGGCGCATTCAGATCAACCTGAAGCCGCTCGATGATCGCGGTGTGTCTGCCACCGATGTGATCCGCCGCCTGCAGCCGGCCCTCTCCGCCACCTCAGGCATCACGCTCTACATGCAGCCCGTGCAGGATCTGACCGTAGACGACCGCGTGAGCCGCACACAGTTTCAGTACACCCTCGAAGATCCCAACGCGGATGAACTGAACTCGTATGCTCCGAAACTGCTGGCCGAGCTTCAGAAGGCGCCGGAACTGACCGACGTCGCGAGCGACCAGCAGACGCAGGGTATTCAGGCGAAGCTGGTCTTCGATCGCGCTACTGCATCGCGTCTCGGCATTACGGCGTCGGCGATTGATCAGACGCTCTACGATGCCTACGGACAGCGCGAAGTCGGCACCATGTTCACGCAGCTGAACCAATACCACGTAGTGCTGGAGGTGTCGCCCGACTTTGACAAAAGCCCGCAGGATCTCGCGAACCTCTACATCCGTTCCGGAATGGCGGGAGCCGCCGCATCGCCAGGTGTCGTCTCGGGCGGATCGGCGGCGTCCTCGACGAAGGGGCCCTCCAGCACGCCCGCGGCTTCGGCATCCACAACGGGCGCTTCGGCGCCAGGTGCATCATCCGCCACGTCGCCGTTACCGTTCGGACCCATCGCGACCACCAGCGCCTTCCCAAACGGTGGACAGGTCCCGCTCAGCGCGTTCACACAACTGCAGGCAATGTCGGTGCCCATCGCGATCAACCATCAGGGGCAGTTCCCGGTAATCACTCTGTCATTCAATCTCGCGCCAAAAGCCTCGCTCGGCGATGCAATCGATGCCGTGAACAAAGCGAAAGAACGGCTCGACATGCCGATCAGCGTGCAGGGCGCTTTCCAGGGCACAGCCGCCGCCTTTCAGAATTCGCTTGCCAACGAGCCGGTGCTGATTCTCGCCGCGCTTGTCACGGTGTACCTCGTGCTGGGAGTACTGTACGAAAGCTACATTCACCCCATCACAATTCTGTCCACGCTGCCGTCAGCGGGCGTCGGCGCGCTGATCGCGCTCTTCATTACCGGCAACGACTTCAGCGTGATCGCACTGATCGGCATCGTGCTGCTGATTGGCATCGTAAAGAAGAACGCCATCATGATGATCGACTTCGCGCTCGAAGCCGAACGCGAACAGCATCTGCCGCCGGAAGAATCGATCTACCAGGCGTCGCTGCTCCGCTTTCGCCCGATCATGATGACAACGATGGCCGCGCTGCTGGGAGGGCTACCGCTCGCGCTCGGCTCAGGTACGGGCTCTGAGCTTCGACGTCCTCTCGGAATTACCATCGTCGGCGGACTCATCATGAGTCAGCTGCTCACGCTCTACACCACGCCGGTGATCTATCTCTTCTTCGATCGACTGGCGCGGCGTTTTTCTGCTACTCCGGCAAAGAGTGAGGAGAAGAATCCGGGCGGCAGTCCCGCACCGGCGCCCACGGGCTAACCGATGAACATCTCCGAAACCTTCATCCGGAAGCCGGTGGCAACAACACTGCTGACGATCGCCGTCGCTCTCTCCGGCATCGTGGCTTTTCGCGAATTACCGGTTTCTCCCCTGCCGCAGGTGGACTTCCCCACCATCTCGGTGCAGGCCGGCCTCCCGGGTGCGAGCCCGGAGACAATGGCGTCCTCTGTCGCCACTCCGCTCGAGCGACAGTTTGGGCACATCGCCGCAGTGAGCGAAATGACCTCATCGAGCAGTCTCGGCACAACGTCCATCACCCTGCAGTTCAACCTGGATCGCGATATCGATGCAGCCGCGCGTGACGTAGAGGCCGCCATCAACGCCGCCCGCGGCAACCTGCCGGCCAATCTTCCCGGCAATCCCAGTTACCGCAAAGTGAATCCTGCCGATTCTCCGATCTTCATCATCGGGCTCACGTCGAATGCGCTGAGCAAAGGCCAGATGTATGACGCAGCTTCCACCATCATGGAGCAGAAGCTGTCGCAGATTCCCGGCGTTGGCCAGGTGGTGGTGGGAGGAAGCGCGCTGCCCTCGGTGCGAATTGAACTCAATCCCATGGTGCTGAATAAATACGGCATCAGTCTGGAAACGGTTCGCACGGCGCTGTCAGGCGCTAATGCCAACGTCCCGAAGGGACATTTCACTGACGGCCCAAGGCTCTGGGAAATTGGCGCGAACGATCAGCTCCTTCACGCGATCGATTACGAACCCCTGGTGATCGCTTACAGGAATGGATCGGCCGTGCATGTGAGTGACGTGGGCCAGGCCGTCGATTCCGTGGAGGACATTCGCCAGGCCGGATACCTCGATGGCAAGCCTTCTGTTCTTCTGATCGTATTCCGGCAGCCCGGCGCCAACATTATCGATACGGTGGATCGTATCCGCGAAGCCCTGCCGGAGCTGGAAGCCGCAATTCCGCACTCCATCAAACTCACTGTCGCGATGGACCAGACTGTCACCATCCGGGCCTCGGTGAAAGATGTGGAACGAACGCTGGTTATCTCGGTGCTGCTGGTTATTGCTGTGGTCTATCTGTTTCTCCGCGACGCGCGCACCACATTCATCCCGAGCATTGCTGTTCCCGTCTCGCTCATTGGAACCTTCGGCGCCATGTATCTGCTGAACTACAGCGTTGACAACCTCTCCCTGATGGCGCTCACGATTTCAACGGGTTTTGTCGTTGATGACGCAATCGTCGTAATCGAGAACATCACACGCTATCTCGAACAAGGCCTGACGCCGTTGCGCGCCGCGCTCAAGGGCGCGGGTGAAATCGGATTCACCGTGATGACCATCAGCTTCTCGCTCATCGCAGTGTTCATTCCGTTGCTGCTGATGGGAGGAATTGTAGGCCGCCTGCTGCGCGAATTCGCGGTGACGCTCTCCGTAGCCATCATGGTGTCGATGGTCATTTCGCTGACCTCAACGCCGATGATGTGCTCGGAACTCCTGAAACAGCGTCATTCGCACGGCTGGTTCTATCGCGCAACGGAAGGCTTCTTCGAAGGGATGGTGAATCTCTACGGGCGCACGCTGACATTCGTTCTTCGGCATGCATTCTTCACTCTGCTCGTACTGCTGGGAACCATCGGGCTCAACGTCTATCTCTTCCTTCAGGTGCCGAAGGGCTTTTTTCCGCAACAGGATAATGGCCGAATGTCCGGAGCGGTTCAGGCCGATCAGGATACCTCTTTCCAGGCGCTCAATGAAATTCTCACGCGCATGATCGACGTGGTCAAAGCCGATCCTGGCGTCGCGAATGCCCTTGGCTTCACCGGCGGCGCCAACAGCGCCCGCATGTTCATTTCGCTGAAGCCGCTGGAGGAGCGCAAAGTCACTGCGGACGCCATCATCGCCCGTCTGCGTCCCAAACTGGCGCGCGTTCCCGGCGCGAGCGCTTATCTGCAGGCCTCACAGGACGTGCGCATCGGAGGCCGCGCCAGCAACGCGGCCTACCAGTTCACCATGCAGGGCGAGAACCTGCCGGACCTGATCGAGTGGTCGCCGAAGATGCTGGCGCAGTTTCGCAAACTGCACACCGTGGTCGATTCCAACTCCGATCTGCAAAATCAGGGCCTGCAGGCCGAGGTGACTTATGACCGAGCTACCGCGGCGCGCTTTGGCATCTCGCCGCAACTGATCGATAACACGCTCTATGACGCTTTCGGCCAGCGCCAGGTATCCACCATGTACACCGCGCTGAATCAATACCACGTTGTGATGGAAGCAGCGCCTGAGTTCTGGCAAAATCCGCAGTTCCTCAACGATGTCTATGTGAGTGCTCCGGGAGGTCAGCAGGTGCCCCTGAGCGCGCTTGCTTCATACGTGCCGAAGACGGCGCCGTTGACCATTGCCCATCAGGGTCTTTTCCCGGCCGTGACGATCTCGTTCAACCTCGCCGATGGCGCGTCGCTCGGCCAGGCCGAAGACGAAATCAGCGCCGCCGCTGCGCAGATCGGACTTCCGCCGACTATCCACACCCTCTACGTCGGTACCGCGGAAGCCTATCAGCAATCGCTTGAGGGTGAGCCGGTCCTGATCGCCTCAGCGCTGATGACCGTCTATCTGGTGCTCGGAATCCTGTACGAGAGCCTGATTCACCCCATCACGATTCTTTCCACAATTCCCTCCGCCAGCGTGGGCGCCCTGCTGGCGCTTACGGTCACGCACACGGAACTGACCATCATCGCCGTGATCGGTATCATCCTGCTGATCGGCATCGTGAAGAAGAACGCGATCATGATGATCGACTTCGCCATCGCGGCCGAGCGCAACGAACACAAAAGCCCCCGCGATTCCATCTTCGAAGCGTGTATGCTGCGCCTCAGGCCAATCCTCATGACGACCATGGCCGCACTGCTTGGCGCCCTGCCGCTGGCCATCGACACCGGAACCGGCGGCGAACTGCGCCGCCCGCTCGGTGTAGCGATCATCGGCGGGCTGATTGTGAGCCAGATGCTGACGCTTTATACGACGCCGGTCATTTATCTCTACTTCGATCGCCTGCAGAACTGGTGGCGTGAGCGCCGAGAGCGCCGCGGGCTTCATCCCAATCCAGCCGCGGTTTAAGCTGAAGAGGTCAATGTGGCCACTGGAAAAGGTATGGGAAGAGAGAAATCGCGTTCCGGTTTTGATCGCGAGTTCGATTCTCATCCTGGCGGTGGCAATCGCCGACTGGTGGACTCCGCCCTTCGTTGGCTTCGGTTTTCTCTATCTCTTCCCCATCATGCTGGCGGCGCGCTTCCTGCCGCGCTTCGTCATCGCTTTGCTGGGCTTTGGCTGCGCGCTGCTCAGTGAAGTCTTCAGTTCACTGAATCGCTCGCCGATCCGGCTCGCCTTTGAGACTCTGGCGCTGGCGGGCTGTGGACTCTTTGTGGCCGAGCTCCTGCGAAATCGTCGTCTCACGATTCGCGGTCAGGAGCGGCTGCGAACGCTGGTGGAAACCAGCCCGGCTGCCATCGTCATCGTGGACGACCACGGCTTCATCGAGCTCGCAAATCAGGCGGCGCTGGAGCTTTTCGCGCCTCGTGAAGGCACGCTGCTGGGAAGCCCGATCTCGGCGTTTCTGCCCGAGCTCCATCAGGCGCTTCGCTGGGAAGAAGCGCCTCAGTTTCGCGCGGCAATGCAGTGCCGGGGACATCGGGCGAGCGGCGAGTTGTTCACCGCGGATGTCCGCTTCTCGACCTACAAAGACGGCTCAACGCCTAAGCTCGCGGCGATCATCGCCGATGTGACGGAAGAAGCGGCCAGCGCGGAAAACGAGGTGGACCACGTGGAACGGATCCCCCTGGCGGAGCGGGAAGTGACAGTACTGAGGCTGGTTGTTCAGGGACTCGCCAACAAGGAGATTGCCGCTGCCATGGCCCTCTCGGAGAGCACCGTCAAGAACATACTGCAGCAGCTCTTCGCCAAGACTAATGTTCGTACCCGCGCGCGGCTGGTGCGGGAGGCTCTCGAACAGTATCGCGATCTGCTTTAACTTGACCCTCGGCGCCAAATGCTATAAGTTATAGCACTATGATGCGTAGCACTTCCGAACGAAAGAGTCTGAGTCCACTGGAGCAGTCTTTTATGGACTATGTCTGGAAGCACCCCGGTTGTACTGCCGAAATGTGCCGCGAAGGCACGGCGGAGGAGCGGGTGCTCAAGGAGTCGACGGTTCGCACGGTCCTGAAGAATCTGGAAAAGAAAGGCTATGTATCTCACGAAGTTCGCGGTCGAACTTTCGTCTACCGTGCCGTGGATACAAGAAGCAATGTCGCAGTCGAGGCCGCGCGCAGGCTGGTTGACCGGTTTTGCGGCGGGTCCGTCAGAGAACTCCTGGTGGGCATGGTGGATAGTCAGATGATCCGCCCGAACGATCTGCGTAAACTGGCCGATGAGATCGCGGAGAGAGGGGGGAGCAAGCGATGAATGCCTTTCAGTTTCTTGTCGGATGGGGCCTTCGGTCCACCGCGCTGATTGCCGCAGCAGCTGCAATAGTGTGGCTCCTGCGACTGAGGAATCCTTTTACCCGCATGGCGGTCTGGACGATCACCCTGGCGGGTTCCCTTGCTCTGCCGCTGCTTACGGTCACGCTGCCGGCCTTGCCCGTCACTGTGTGGCATTCGGTGTCCGCTCCGGCGTATCCGATTGAGACTGTTGTCGTGAACACCGTGAGCGGCAATTCGTCCGGCGCTGTCTTCGCTCAACCCGCCGCGGCCACGCGTGTCCGGTCGGTTGACTGGACGTATCTGCCGGTTGCAGCCTACGGTCTCATCGCCGGCGTCCTGTTGTTCCGCCTGCTCGTCGGCCTGATTGGCAGCACTCGAATCCGCAGGCGGAGTGCGCCAACCGAACTGTCGGTCGAAGGTGCGGAGGTGCGCGAATCCAGTCTCATTGCTTCCCCGGTAACCATCGGAGTCATCCGTTCCACCGTTCTGTTGCCCCTTGACTGGCCCAGCTGGAACGATGCCACGCGCAGGGCTGCGCTTGAGCATGAAGCATCTCATATTCGGCGCCGGGACCCGGCTTTGCAACTGGTCTCCGCGATTCACCGCGCCCTCTTGTGGGCGAGTCCGGCAAGTTGGTGGCTGCACCGCAGCATCGTCAGAGCTGCTGAAGAGATCTGCGATGAGGCGGCCATTTCAGCTACGGGTGATCGGGTTAGTTATGCCCGCACACTGCTCGAATTCGTCCAGCGAAGCGTGCCGAAGCCGCGTTGTGCCGGGGTCGCGATGGCGAGCTACGAGCGCCCGGAAAAACGTATCCGCCGAATCCTCGACACGATATCCGCCCCAGCCGCCGTTTCCAGGCGCAGCATCGCGGGGATCGCTGCCGTGGGCGTTCTGGGCGTCTGGTTCACCGCTGCCGCGCGTCCGCAAGAGAAAGAAGATCGGTCGCAGGCCAGGCTGGCTGAGTTCGAAGTTGCCACAATAAAGCCCAGAGTCCCGGATGTTCCCACCATGATGGGGGTTCAGGTCTTTCCCGGCGGCAGGGTCCTGATCAGGGCGTTTCCGCTGCAGGGCTTCATCATGACCGCATTCGGCGTTTCGCCCCGCTGGCAGATTTCCGGTGGTGAAAAGTGGACCAGGGAAGGCGAGTACACAATTGAGGCAAAGCCACCCGCTTCCATGGTTTCCCGTATCAGAAGTCTTCGGTACACCAATTTCAACATCGAAGATCCGCTCCTGCGGGAGATGCTCCAGTCGCTGCTCATTGACAGGTTTCATCTGAAGTTCCATCGTGAGACGAAGACGGGCGATGTCTACATCCTGGAGCGGAACGGGCAGCCTTTTCAACCCCAGCCTGTCGAATTGATGAAGGCGGGCTCCGATCCGTATTCGGAGGACCACTCCTTTGGAAGTATTGGCTACGCGGGGGGAAAGTGGAATATATTCGCAACCTCGATGCCACAATTGGCCGATTTTGCGTCCGGGATAATCGTGCATGCCCCTGTCCTTGATCAGACCGGGATCGCCGGGCGCTTCAACTATCGGCAGCGGGAGCCCGATCTGGATCCCGTGTACAGCGGTGATCAGTCGCCCTCCTTTACCAGCTACCTCAAAGAAGTTGGCCTGAAACTGACCCGCGTTAAGGGTCCGGTTGAGATGTTCGTCATCGATCACGCCGAAAAACCCACGATTGAGTGATTTCGTAACTCTATGAAATCCTTACGCTAATCACCTTCTGTCCGTAAGATAATCGAATGACGGCGGGCTTATTCGCAAGATAAGCGAACCTCCGGGCGTCTCGATGCGACATTCAAAGTAGCGCCTCGGTCTGACGCGCAAACTGCCCAGCCTACTTTCAATGACGTTTGTAATTGGAACAATACAGCTGCGTCTCGGCACCGTCTTTTGGCTCGCCTGCGTCCCTTCCCTGGCGTTCGGGCAGGCGCTGACCTGGCAGCAGGTAAAGGATCGGTTCGAAACAGCAAATCCGGCGCTGAAGGCGGCGCAGATGGGGATCGACGAATCGCGCGCGCAGGAAATCACCGCGTTCCTTCGTCCGAATCCCACTACAGCCGTCACGGTCGATCAGGTTACTCCGATCTGGCCGAATCCCTACCGCCCCATCAGTTCGTTGCTGCCGTTGGTCTCGACGAGCTACCTGCACGAGCGCGAAGGGAAGCGCGAACTCCGCCTGGAAAGCGCAAAATCGGGAACGGCGATTACTGCTCTTCAACGCGCTGATCTTGAACGGAATCTGCTATTTAATCTGCGGGGAGCTTTTATACTGGCGCTTCAGGCCAACGCGGTTTTGGGCGTTGCGCGGGAGAATCTTGACTACTACGACCGGGTGTTGAGTGTCAGCCGCGACCGGCTTTCCGCCGGCGACATCGCGCGCGTCGATCTGGATCGACTCGAACTGCAGCGGGTCCAGTATGAATCGGATGTTCAGACGGCGGAGGTCAACGCCCGGACTGCCAGGATTCAACTCCTGCAGTTCCTGAACTCAACTACGCCCGTAGATCAATTCAACGTTGCGGGTGATTTCGACTTTGCTGAATCGCTGCTCCAGCCGGGAGAAGCTCGCGGGATGGCGCTTGTCTCACGGCCCGATCTGCTGGCCGCCGCGCAAGCTATTGAAAAAGCTAAGGACGACCACAAGCTCGCTGTTGCGAACGGCTCCTCCGATCCCACGTTTTCCATAGACGCCGGGCGAAATCCGCCGATCCCGGTCTATATCGGAGGCAGCCTGTCTTTTCCGCTCCGCATCTTCGATCGCAATCAGGGCGAGAAGGCTCGTACGGCGATTGAAATCGATCGAACCGAAAAGCTTCAGGAGAGTGCCATCGCTCAGGTGTATGCCGATGTCGACTCCGCGCTCGCGACGCTCAACGGGACCCTTACCCTACTTCGCTCCTACAAAAGTCGCTATCTCGACACCGCAGCGCGGGTGCGCGACACGATCTCGTTTGCTTACCAAAACGGCGGCGCCTCTCTGCTGGATTTCCTCAACGCTCAGAACGATTACCGAAGCATCCGCATGAACTATCTGAATTTGGTGGGATCCTGGTTCTCCGCCGCTAATCAGGTGAATCTGGCAGTGGGAAGGGAAGTCATTCCATGAAGTTACGAGCAAACCTGACAATCCGAGCCGCCCTGGTGGCAGCGATCGGGTTCTCCGGCTGCGGCGAAAAAATGAAGCCAAATCCGGCCGCCGAAGCCCCCCCGGCCGCCCAGGTGGTGCCAACAGGTGACGCGGCGCCGCTGCAGGTCGAGCATCCCGAACAGTTCCCTCTGGTAGCTGCCACTCACGCGACCGGCACGGGCACCCTCAGCGTCACCGGCTCAGTCACTCCCGATGTATCCCGGAACATTCCGGTCGTCTCACTGGCTTCCGGACGCGTTATCGGAATTGAAGCGAAGCTGGGTGACACGGTGAAGAAAGGCCAGGTCCTGCTCAGGATTCAAAGTGCCGATGTCTCGGGTGCATTCGCCGTTCATCGCAGCGCGGTCGCCGACGAGAAGCTGGCGGCGAGTCAACTCGAACGGGCGAAGCTGCTCTTCTCCAAAGGCGCGCTCGCTCAGAAAGATCTGGACCTCGCCGAAGACGCGGAAGCCAAGGCGAAAATCGCCATCGAGAATTCCGTGGAGCAAATCCGCGTTCTTGGAGCAGACGTGGATCATCCCACCTCGATCATCGAGATCACAGCCCCGGCATCCGGCGTCGTCACCGAACAGAACATCACCGCCGCTGGTGGCGTGAAAACACTCGACAACTCCCCGAATCTCTTCACCATTTCCGATATGTCCCAGGTCTGGGTGCTGTGCGACGTTTATGAAAACGATCTCGGCAGTGTGCATGTCGGCGAGCCGGTCGATATCCGTCTGAACGCATACCCGGACAAAGTGCTGCGGGGCAAGGTCGGCTCCATCGGACCAATTCTCGATCCCAACACCCGCACAGCGAAGGTGCGTGTCGAGATGGAGAATCCGGGGATGATGCGGATCGGCATGTTCGTCAGCGCCGATTTCCACGGCGGTCAGGCGAAAGAAGCCGTGACGGTGCCCGCAACGGCCGTGCTGCACCTGCACGATCGCGACTGGGTTTACGAACCCGGCAACGGCAACACGTTCCGCCGGGTAGCGGTGACAGGCGGTGCAA
Organism: Acidobacteriota bacterium; assembly: GCA_048498815.1. Lineage (GTDB taxonomy): Bacteria > Acidobacteriota > Terriglobia > Bryobacterales > Bryobacteraceae > BOG-234. The sequence continues at coordinate 259,021 of JBEHXG010000001.1, forward strand.
TTCTGCCGTCGAAACTCCAGGTCATTACCTCCGGCCTGTCAGTTGGCGACAAAGTGATCGGCAACGCGCTCGAACTGCAGAACACGGTGGAGCAGTAGCTTTTCATGATCAAGCTGCTGGTAGATTTCGCCCTCAACAACAGATTTCTGATTGTTCTCGTTACCCTGCTGCTATTGATCTGGGGCGCTATTTCTTTCCATAATTTGCCGGTTGAGGCATATCCGGACGTGGCCAACAACTATGTCCAGATCATCACGCAATGGCCGGGCCGCGCGGCGGAAGAGGTGGAGCAGCAGGTCACGATTCCACTCGAAATTTCAATGAACGGGATCCCGCATCTCGATCATCTGCGGTCTACGTCGTTGTTTGGCCTGTCGAGCCTGATGCTGGTATTCGACGACGAATCGGCGAATGACTGGAATCGCCAGAAGGTTCTGGAGCGTCTGACGCAGGTCAATCTTCCCGCGGGACTGCAGCCCCAGATTGGTTCCGACTACAGTCCGGTGGGACAGATCTACTGGTACACGCTGAAGAACACCAATCCGCAGATCGACCTCATGGACCTTAAGTCGATCGAAGACTGGACGCTGGAGAAGCAGTTCAAATCGGTGCCAAACGTGGTTGATGTCAGCAGCTTCGGCGGCACAACACGCGAATACCAGGTGAAGGTCGACCCGGACAAGCTGGTTTCCTATGGCCTGAACATCGGCCAGGTGGAGCAGCAACTGGCCAATAACAACGTGAACGCGGGCGGTAGTTTCATCGAAGCCGGAATGCAGCAGATCAACGTGCGTGCGATCGGTCTGGCGAGCAGCGTGGAAGATATCGCGAACACGGTAATCAAAGCGCAGAATGGTACGCCGTTGCGAATTCGGGATATCGCAACCGTCACGCAGGGAGAGCGCATTCGCCTCGGCAAGATCGGGAAGGCGCTGCGCCGCGAGGATGGCAAAGTGGTAGATAATCCCGACGTTGTGGAAGGCATCGTCCTGCTACGCAAGGGCGCCGATTCGGATTCCACGCTCGAAGCCATCCACACCAAAGTGGAAGAGCTGAATACGAAGATTCTGCCTCCGGGCGTCAAAATCGTTCCTCATCTGGACCGCAGCAATCTTCTGCACTACACGACGCACACCGTGATGCACAACCTGACGGAAGGCATCATTCTGGTGGCGGTGATTCTGTTCGTTTTTCTGGGCAACATTCGCGGCGCATTCATTGTTGCGCTCACGATTCCTTTCTCTCTTCTGTTCGCCTCAATCTGCCTCGACCTGAACAGGATCCCCGCCAACCTGCTGTCACTGGGCGCGCTCGATTTCGGCATGGTGGTGGAAGGCGCGGTCGTGATGGTGGAGAACATCATCCGCTACATGGCGCACCACAAAAAAGAAGACGGACCGTCGATCGATCCCATCCGTCACGCCGCGCATGAAGTGCAGCGCCCCGTGTTCTATTCGATCGGCATCATCATCACCGCGTACATTCCGATCTTCACGTTGCAGCGCGTGGAAGGCCGACTGTTCAAGCCTATGGCGTGGGCCGTATCGTTCGCGCTGCTCGGAGCGTTGATGTTCGCAATGTTGGTGGCGCCCGTGCTTTCGAGCTTCCTGTTCCGCGGCAAAGTCAGTGAGTGGAAGAATCCCCTGATGACGGGGATGACGAATGCATACAAGTATCTGGTGCAGCGGGCTATTCGGTTTCGCTGGGTCACGCTTGCTGTTGCGGTGAGCGCATTCGGCGCCTCGGTGTGGCTTATGGCGAGCGGAGCGATTGGTTCCGAGTTTCTGCCGCATCTGGATGAGGGGGCCATCTGGGCACGCGCGACGCTTGCTCCCAGCACGGGCCCTCAGGCGGGTACTGCCGTGATGGACAAGGCACGCGTGATTATTGCGTCGTTCCCGGAAGTTCGGCAGGTGATTTCGCAGGTTGGTCGTCCTGACGACGGCACCGATACAACGGGCTTCTTCAACACCGAGTACTACATCGATCTGAAACCGAAGGAAGAATGGCGGCCGGTATTTGCGCAGGATAAAGAAGAACTTATTCAGGCGCTCGACCGTGAACTTGAAAAGATTCCCGGCGCCGCGTGGAACTACTCGCAGCCCATCGCCGACAACATGGAAGAAGCAGTCAGCGGCGTCAAAGGCCAGCTCGCGATCAAGATCTACGGCGATGACCTGCGGAAGCTTGAAGCGACAGGCGAACAAATTCTCGATGTAATGAAGACCATTCCGGGTGTGTCCGACCTGGGGCTGTTCCGGGTCATCGGCCAGCCTAATCTCGAATTCACTGTGAATCGCGAAAAGACCGCGCGCTTCGGCATTAACGTCGCCGATGTGCAGGATGCAATCGAAACGGCGGTTGGCGGAAAGGCCGTTAGCCAGGTACTGCAAGGCGAACAACGCTACGACGTCACGGTCCGCTATGAACCCCGCTATCGCGCCACGAAGGAAGCGATCGAAGACATCCGCCTGGTGGCGCCCTCCGGTGAGCGGGTTTCGCTGGCGCAGCTCTGCGATGTGCGTGTTCTCGATGGCGCATCCGAAATCTATCGGGAAGGAAATTCCCGCTACGTCGCGCTGAAGTACAGCGTGGTGGGACGCGATCTCGGCAGCACCGTGGACGAAGCCATCGCGAAGGTAACGAAGCAGGTGAAACTGCCGATTGGCTACAAGATCGACTGGGCGGGCGAGTACGAGAGCGCAAAGCGTTCGCAGCGCCGCCTGATGATCGTGGTGCCGATTACACTGCTGGTGATCTGCATGATTCTCTACACGATGTTTGCGTCGGTGAAGTGGGTGTCACTGATTCTGGCGAACGTCGCCATGGCCCCGATCGGCGGATTGCTGGCCTTGCTCTTCACCGGCACTCACTTCAGCGTTTCATCCGGCGTCGGATTCCTCGCCTTATTCGGCGTTTCGGTGCAAACCGGCGTCATCATGCTCGAATACATCAACCAGTTGCGGGCGCGGGGTCAGACGGTGCTCGACGCCGCGGTGGAAGGTTCGGTCCGCAGGCTGCGTCCGATCATGATGACGATGCTGGTGGCCAGCTTCGGGCTGCTGCCTGCCGCATTATCCCGTGGAATCGGTTCGGACTCGCAGCGCCCGTTTGCCATTGTGATTGTCGGCGGGCTGGTAGCCGCACTGCTCCTCGGCATCTTCCTGTTGCCGACTCTGTACGTCTGGGTGGCCGGCGACAATGATGTGCTCCCGGCGGAAGCCGATCACTCCGATCCGGAATAGCCCGCAAGACAGCAAAGAAGGCGAGTCAGGTCTCCGGGAACGAACTGGCGGCAGAAAAAAAGGGGCAGCGCTTCAGCGCTGCCCCCTTCTTGCTGCCGCAACTAATCTCTTACTTCGAGGGCGTACCCGGCCTGGGAGCGGTTGTGACCGGAGGCCGCGGGGCAGTCGCCGCGGGCTTCGGCGTGGTGGCCGCAGGCGCGGAGGCCGCAGGCGCTGAACCGGTATTCGTCTTGTCGAACAGCGCGATCACTGCGGCTGTAATGTCCGGCGCGCTGGCGCAGCAAATCAGGTTATTGGGCTGTGAGCTGAGATCGAAAACGATCATGAATCCGTTATCAGCCGCGTACTTCTGGACTACTTGATATATCTTGCCGCCAACGGTCTGTCCCAGCTTCGACTGATCCGCCTCGCTATCGGCTGAGGCGTCATCGATATCGCGCTGCAGCGCAGTCTTGAGACGGGTGATTTCGGCGTCCTGTGTTGCCTTGGCATCGTCGCTGATGGTATTCGCAGTCTTCTTCAGCTGTTCCGTCTTTGTCTGTATCTCCTGAGACCGGCGCTGAAACTCAGCCTGTTTTGGCGTGTACTTCTTATCGAGTTCGGCGATCTGCTCTTTGCCTTCTTTCGATTCGGCAATGGCGCGCTGCATATCGATAACAGCGACCTTCGTCGCCTGAGCCCACAGGCCGGTGACCGGCATGAGTGCGAGCGCCCCGGCCATCAAAAACTTGATTCTCATATTCATTCTTAATTCCTTTAACTCGATATCCTGTTACTTGCCGGGAGTGGCGGTCTTCGGGGCCGGCGTCGAAGAGGCGGGCTGCTTCGCAGCGGGAGCGGTCGGACTCGCACCAGAAGCCGCGGGAGCCGGGGCGCCGGCCAGCTTCTCGTACGCCTGGACCACAGGCTCAATAATGTTCAGGGATTTGTCTGCCACCAGCAGGTTATTGCCCTGTGCGCTCGAATCGATTACCAGAATGATCTGATTGGCCGCGGCATAGCCATTCACCGCCTGGGTCAATCTGGGCATGAGCGGCCCGAACTGTTTGTTTTCCTCATCCTGCAGATCCTGCTGCGCATCCTGTTGTTTGCGCTGCAACTGAGTGGTGAGGCTCTGGATTTCCTGCTGGAGGGCCTGCGCCGCAGCCGGCGTCATCGTCGAGCGGGACTTTGCGTAGGCATCCTGCTTATCGGTGATCTGCTTATCGAGCTTTTCGAGATCGGCCTTCACCGGGGTAAACTTTGCTTCGATCGCAGCAGCTGCCTTCTTGCCGTCGCTCGTCGCGAGCATCGCCTGCTGCATGTCGAGCCACGCAATCTTCTGCGCATGCGCCACCCCGCTAATTCCCAGCGAAAGGGCGCCGACCGCCACGGACATCTTCAGGCGGGTAATTCCAAAATTCGGCATTCTCACGTTCACGTAATCTCGCTTCAAAAGTGTTTGAACCCCTGTATTCTACCGCTAGAACGTCCGGCCAATTGTAAACCGGAACGTGCTGTGCTTCTCAAAGTCCGGGTAAGAGGGGGAGTACGTATTGATAGTGTTCGATACGGTCGCCCCATTGGGAAACGTTGAGGGATCGAGGACGATTGGCGACCGCAGTACCTGCTGCACCGTCGATGGATTGTAGGCGTAGTAAATCCGGAACGGCGCCTGCACGATGGGCAGAACCACGGACAGCTCCAGACCGGCCGATGAGCGAATCGCCTGTGTCCCGGGCGCGATCAATACTTTATCGGTAAACCCGGCCGAGGGGAACTGGTTGTTCAGATTGGTGATCTGGCCTTCGTTCACCTTCAACTGATCGGTGAACAGAATCTTGTTCATGCCGACGTCGAGGAACGGAGCAAGCGTAATCGGACCGCCGATCGGAATTCGGTACTCAAAGTTAAATACCGCCTGAGTATCGCCACCCGGCGTAATGATCTGATAAATCGGAGTGGGCAGCTGAACCTGAGTTGGAGTCAACACGCCGCCAATCAGCGTCTTCTGCGTGCGCGTGGAGCCATCGGGATTCAGCACCGGCGCGTTTACGCTGCTCGGCAGGTATGCGATCGGTGTGATCTGGAAGAAATCGAATCCGCGCACATCGTTCTCGCCGCCGATGAAGGTTCGCGAAAACGGCGGCACCACTTTGCCGCCATAACCGAATTCCGTGGAGCCCAGCAGGTGGAACGCCAGCGTGTTGTTGTGCCAGTGCGGGCTGCGATGAAAATACTGGAAGTCGAACGTGGGCTTAATCATGTTCACGTTCGCGCCCAGAACGCTGCCGGCCACCTGGATGGAAGCGAAGATACTCTTGCCGGCCGTGGGGTTCAGATAGTTATTGCGCGTGTTGTAGTTGTAGGAAGGTGTGATGCTGGCGGTCTTGATGCCATTGAGCGAATTCGGCCCCGACACGCCTTCGAAGTTCAGATAAGTGAAATAGTTCGCGGCTCCAATGGACTCCGTACGAATGCTCGAAACGTCATAGCCGATCGAAAGCCCCAGACGACCAAAGCCGCGACCCAGCGGAGCGCTGACGGACATGGAAATGCCCTTGGAATTCTGCACGTAATTCAAAACGTTGGCGCTTCCCAGAGCGTTGTAGAAAGCCGTGACGTCGGTGCCGGAAAGCAGCGACACCTGACGGCCCTGATCATACGAGTAGCGGCGCAGGTAAGCCTGCACACCCATCTGCAACGGCCTGTCGAATAAATAAGGCTCGGTGAAACCAGCCGACACATTCGTCATCAGTGTGCCGACCTGGCCGCCCAGGCTGAGCGTCTCGCCAAGACCCAGGAAATTGTTGGTGGAGTAGTTCAGACCTACGAACGAACCGGATATGCCGGAAACGCCGCCGTTGAGGCTGATGGAGTTTTTGCCGCGCTCCTTCACCTTCAGCGTGATATCGAGCGTGCTCGAACCGGCATTGCGCTTCAGGTCGTAGGATTCATTTTCCTTGAGCGTTTCGAAGTATCCGAGCTGGTTCAGGCGAAGAATACTGAGATCCCACATCTGCGAGTTGTAGACATCGCCTTCATCCAGCAGCAACTGGCGACGGATGACTTTGTCGCGTGTGGTCGTGTTGCCCACGAAATCGATCCGCCGGATGAAGAACGGCTTGTACTCATCGATGTTCATCGTGAGGTTGATCTTGTCGGTATTGGGAAGAACGTCAATTTGCGGCTCGCCCACATAGTCGATGTAGCCGTACTGGCTGTACAGCTTGGTCATGTTCTTCAGGCCGTTGCGCAGCTTTTCCGTGGAGAACACCGAGCCAGGCTTCATGCCGAAGTAGAAATCGAGGAATTGCGTAGAGTGGAACAGCTTGACGCCAACGTAGTCGATCTTGTTCAGGTAAAACTTCTTACCTTCTTCCACGGGCAGAGTAATGTCTTCGGCGCTGCCGATGCGATTTTCCTTAAACAAAGGTATGTGAAAGCCGCCGTTGGCTCCGCCGGTGGCACGCAGCTTCAGCGTTTCATCCAGGACCTTAGCTTCAAAAAAACCTGCCTTCTGGTAGGCATCACGCACGCGCTCTTTGTCTTCCTGAAGCTTGGAAGCATCGTAGGTGCGGGAGAAAAGATTCTCCAGGATGATCGAGTGTGGAATACCGATCGGCCGCAGGTTCTTCATCGCCTCGATGACCTGACGCTGGCTGAACGCCTTATTCCCGACAATCCGAATATTGCCGACGGAAACCTTGGGGCCTTCGTCCACGACGAACGCGACTTCCATGGACGAGGGCGGGATCTGACGCAGTTCCGGCGTAACCGTCGCGAACTGATGTCCACGCTCGCCGAGCAGTTCCTTGATGACGAACGCAGCGCGGTTGATGACGTTGGGGTCGTACATCGACTCCTGGACCATGCCGACCTTGCGTTCCTTCAGGCGGTCCAGCACGTCCGAGATCGAAGCCGATTTGAGTCCCGGATACGTAATGTTGCGGACCATGCGACGTTCCACGAGCACGAAGCGCACGATGATGCCGCCGAGATCGCCTTTTTCGGTCTCGAGGGTAATGTCATCGAAACGATTGGTGTTATAGAGCACCATGTAGTCGCGCCGCAAAGTTTCTTCGTTGTAGATGTCGCCTTTGCGGCTGAAAATCATGGCCCGCAGGGTGTCCTGAGGGACGCGGCGCGAACCGCGGAATTCGATCGCCTCAATGACGTTGGGCGCAACCGTCTGCTCGGGTCCGTTGGGGGTGGTCAGGGTGGGAGCGGGAGTTTCGAGCCGAGGCGCCTGCAGGGGGGCGCCCGGTGCGGGTGCGGCGGGTGACGGAGTGGCCGGCGCCGGATTTGCCGGGGCGGGAGCCGGGGTATTCTGCGGAACGTTTTCGAACGGGTTGTTCGAAGGGGGCGGGGTGGCTGGCCTTGTCTGGGCGGGAGTGCTCTGCTGAGCGAGCACGGCAGACTCCACGGACAAGAGGCCGCTGAGACATACCATCGCTCGGATCAGGCTCTGGGGCCTGAGAAAGGTCATCAAAACCGGTTCCTTCCCATTTCGTGCAAAGTTTTGGGACGCGTCAATAACGCGCCGCGTTCCCCTCATGCACGTAAGCGCGCCTTTGGGCGAATACTACATTCTAGCGGACTTGCCTCGCTCGCTCAATGTGACTGTGCCGCACAGGCGACGTGGAACCGGCACTCGCACGGCGTGACAACGCGCCCCGTGGGATCTGCGACAATTTAGAACGTGGCTGGAAACCGGAGGTTCGCCTGTCTGGCGCTGGGAATGTGGCTGGGCGCCGCGGGTTTAGTGGACATCGTGGTCACCCAGAATTTCGCCTCGGTCGACCGTTTCCTCTACTCTCCCGGCAGCATCGAGGCCAAAGCGGATATTCAGACCATCGGGCACGACGCTGTCCGCCAGATGCTCCGCCGTAATGCGGGCGAGGAAAATGCCTGGATTTTTGAGATGTGGGAGTGGGTCCAGGTTGGGCTCATCCCGCTGTTTTTCTTTATGGTGCTGTTCGGCGAACGGCCTCCGAAGCTGGCGCTGATTCTGATCCCGCTGATTTTTATGATCGTGCTGTTGCAGCGATTTGCGCTCACTCCCACTCTGACCAACATGGGCCGGGAGGTGCAGGAAATGCCTCCGGTAGCTCAGTTGAAGAATCCGAGAGTGGGGCAGTTCTGGATTTTGCACGGATTTTATTCCGGGTTTGAGATTCTCAAACTCGCGTTGGGATTTGCCGTGGGTGTCCGACTGGGAATTCGGCGGAAATCGGACCATTCGCGCGCCCAGGACCGCGAGATGGGCCGGCCAGTCGAGGTCAGCGGCGGCGCGCCGCCCGACCGGCGGGTGCGCAAGCGGCGGGCTGTCGATTCGAATGGATAACAGGCGGATGTGCCCGAACTGCCGGGCGTTCATCACGGCGAACGATCGGGTTTGCCCGTATTGCGGGAATCCGGTGGGGGCGCGTGCGGTGGATCGAAGAAATCCCGGCGCGATTCTGGGTGGGCTGATTCCGGCGGAGCACTTTACTACCGCGCTGCTTCTCCTGATAAATGGCGTTTTCTTCGTCGCCAGTTATCTGCTGGGCGAGTCAATCGGCGGAGCGAACGGCTACAACGTTGCGATCTGGGCTCTTGGCGCGAAACTCGGCGAGAGCATCTGGCAGGATCACCAGTACTGGCGACTGATCACCGCGGGATTTCTGCATGGTGACATCCTGCATATCGCTTTTAACAGCTGGGCGCTGTTTGTGCTGGGGGCCCAGGTGGAGGAGTTGTTTGCTGCGCCGCGCCTGCTGGTCATTTACTTTGTGAGTACCCTGGGCGGATTTTATCTGAGCGCGCGCATGCAGCCCGGGCTCTCCATTGGGGCTTCTGCGGGAATTATGGGGTTGATCGGCGCCATGGTGGCTTTTGGAATTAGCCACGGGTCGTCAATAGGCCGGCAGATCCGCAATCACTACCTGGGATGGCTTGCATTCAATCTGGCGTACGGCTTCGTAAGCCACTCGATTGATAATTGGGCGCACATTGGCGGCTTTGCCGGCGGCTTCGGCGCTGCCTATCTGGCGGGAACGCCGATGCAATCCACGCGAACCCGGGATGCCTTTTTTCGCGCGGCGGCGGCCGTCTGCGTCCTGATCACGGTCTACTGCTTCTGGCAGGTCTATCGCAACTTCCCGGCAATTGAGGATCTGCGCGCCCTTGCGGGGCAGTAATCCGCCGCGTTTAGCCGAGCATCTGAATCAGCGCCTGAATATAGCCGAAGGCGAAGGCGAACGCCTGCGCTCCATTGGTGTCGCCGGGTATTGTCGGAACGTGATCCGGCATCAGCATATAGGGATAGCCAACTTCCTGGTAGGTCTTGATAGCGTCGATCATGTTGACGCTTCCGGCGTCCGGAAACGTCTCCTGGAAGTCGCCAAAACCGCCGCGGATGTTGCGGAAATGGACGTTGAAGATCTTTTTCCGCGTGCCGAAGTAGCGGATCAGGTCGTGGATCTCCCGGTTCGGGTCCTTCAGCATTTCCGAGACTGTGCCCTGACAGAAGTTGAGGCCGTGATACGGACTCTCATGCATCGCGATGAACTTCTTCAGCCCATCGGGTGAGCCCAGGACCGTGTGGACTCCGCGGTAACCCTCCGGCTCCGGCATGCCGGGATCGTGTGGATGACAGGCCATGCGAACCTTCTCTTCGGCGGCCACCGGAACAACGCGCTGCAGGAAGTAGTCGATGCGTTCCCAGTATTGATCGGCGCTCACCGGACCGGCTTCGGTGAGCTTGTCTTTGTCGGGCGCTTTTTCGTAGTTCCAGGTGCTGTAGAAACTTTCGCCGCGCCCCTTCGTGCGGTCGATTCGCACCACGCCGAGGATGCTCATGTTGTACTTGATCGCTGGAATGCCTGCCTTCGCGCAGTTGCGGATCATCTGCTGAATCTGCTCGATCTGCCGGTCGCGCAGCGGGCTCTGACCGAGCATGATCGCCCCCATCTGAGCGGCGGAAATATAGGCCGAGGGCAGGGGAATCGGCACCATGTCGAGCGAGATGCCATGCTTCTCCACGCGCTCGCGAAGGCGGCTGAGGCCTTCCACGGACCATTTCTCATCGAGCGAGGGCGAGATATCCGCGCTGCAGATATTTTTGACGCCAAAAGATGACATCACGGTCAGCACATCGTCTTTATCGGAATGCTGCGTGCCGATGCGCATCGTGGCTTTGTGTGGCGGTTCCGCGGGAGCGGCCGTGGCTTCGGGAGCGAGTGCCGGAGTGAGTGCGAGCGCGCCCGCTGCTGAGTGAAGAGCCGACTGGAGAAAGGTTCGTCTTTGCATGTCAGTGTCGTTACACGTATATCAAAATGCTGCCGCGTGCGAAAGGCGCGCGAAAAAAACGGCCGGATGCTTGCCACGCGCGGGCGGTCTGCGTCATATTGAAATCAGGCCTCCGAACCTGATGTAGACCGCAGCCATTTTTCCGGTTTCCCAATCTCTGTGCGTACCCCGCACGGCGGATTTGTTCGGGGCGTCACAGTAGCAACAGCGCGGCGCAGCGGACGGGGAATATGACGGCGGAAACCTACGAAATCCTGTTTTTTACCGAGCTTGCCGGGCTCCCCGTATTCGACCTGAAGCATCGCCGCATCGGACGTGTCCGCGATGCCGCCATCGTGCCTCTGATCCATCCCGCGCGCGTTGACCGGTTCCTTGTGGGCGGCGGAGGCTCTTCCTGGCTTTCCGTTCGTTACGATCAGATTGCAACTATTTCGCTCGATGGCATTCAGCTATCGAATGAGAGGCTGTATCCATACCACTCCGACGAGTACATGCTGCGCATCCAGCGCGATCTGCTCGATCAGCAGATTATCGATGTAAATGGCCGCAAGGTCGTGCGCGTCAATGACGTCACGTTTGAAATTCGGCGGGATGAGCGGGAGTCGCTGGCGGTTCTTGAAGTTGACGTCGGGGTCCGGAGTATTTTTCGCCGGCTCGTGCAGGGTGTAGCACCCGCGCCGCTGGTGAGGAGACTGCAGCGGTCCATTCCCCCGAATTCGATTCGCTGGGAATTCTGCAATATTGTCGAGGCCGATCCACAGCGGCGTCTGCGGCTGAACATTTCGCACGACAAGCTGGAGACACTGCATCCGGCCGATCTGGCGGATATCGTGGAAGAGCTCTCGCCCGCGGATCGCGAGGCGATCATTGGCACTATTGACAGCGAAGTTGCGGCCGAGGCACTGTCAGAGATCGATCCGAAGATGCAGGCGAGCATTCTGGAGAATCTGGAGCCCGAAGTGGCTGCCGACATCGTAGACGAGATGTCTCCGGACGAGGCGGCCGATGCTTTGAGTGAACTGGAAGAGGAGACCTCGGCGGAAATCCTGGAAGAGATGGAGCAGGAGCCGGTAACTGAGGTCCGCGAACTTCTGGAGTATGACGAAGACACGGCTGGCGGCATGATGAACACGGAAGCGATTGTGCTGGAGGCGGACATTACGCTCGATGCGGCAATGGTCCAGCTGCGTGAACATGAGGACCTGCTCGAAAACACTCACGTACTCTTCCTTGCAGAGCATGGCTTGATCACAGCGACTGTGCCGCTGGCTCGGCTCTTCCTGGCGGAGGGGTCTTCCCGCCTCAAGGATCTGGCCACAGGGAGGCTGATCTCCACGCGTCCCGATGAGACGCAGAAGCGGGTGACGGAACTGTTCGATAAGTACAATCTGCTGGCGCTGCCTGTTCTGGAAGAAGATGGGACGCTGGCCGGAGTGATTACCGCTGACGACGTGATCTCCGTACTGAGGAAGAAGTAATGCAGGGTTTCGTGAGCCGGTTGCGGCGCCACTTCCTTGTCTTCCTCGCGGTACTTGGGCCTGGATTCATCACCGCGATGGTGGATAACGATTCCGGTGGCATCTTCACGTATTCGCAAGCCGGCGCGCGATGGGGCTATCTGCCCCTGTGGACGCTGGCGCCGATTACTTTGGCGCTGATCGTTTCGCAGGAGATGTGCTCACGCATGGGCGCGGTGACGGGCAAGGGTTTATCTGACCTCATCCGCGAGGAGTTCGGTCTTCGGATCACGTTCGGCATCATGGCGCTTCTGGTCATCGCGAATCTGACGAATGTGATTGCGGAATTCGCGGGTGTAGCGACTTCGCTTGATCTGTTTGGGGTCAGTAAATTTGTCTCGGTGCCAATCGCCGCCGCGCTGGTTTGGTTTCTTGCAGTCAAGGGCAGTTATGACCGCGTGGAAAAAGTCTTCCTTATTGCCTGTTCCATTTTCGTGGTGTACATTTTTGCCGGAATTCTGATCAAGCCGGACTGGAAGCAGGCCATGATCTACAGCGTAAAGCCGAAGCTCATGCTTGATGGCGCTTACATCACGATGCTGATCGCGATGGTGGGGACTACAATCGCGCCCTGGATGCAGTTCTATCAGCAGTCGGCCGTCGTGGAAAAAGGCATTACGGCAAAGGAGTACCGCGAGTCGCGCATTGAAGTCATCGTGGGCTGCATTCTGACTTCGGTGATCGCTTTCTTTATCATTGTGGCCTGTGCGGGCGCTTATCGCGATAAGCCGACCGACCTGAACAGCGCGAAGGAAGCCGCGCTCGCCCTGAAGCCGTTTGGACAATACGCCTTCATCCTGTTCAGCGGAGGTCTGCTGAACGCATCGGTATTCGCCGCGTGCATTCTGCCGCTTTCAACGGCTTATACGGTTTGCGAGGGATTAGGCTTCGAATCGGGCGTTAACAAGCGCTGGAACGAGGCGCCGATTTTCTACTGGCTCTATACGATCCTGATTGTGGGTAGTGCGCTGGCAGTGCTCACACCCGGGTTCGATATGGTGAAGAACATCCTGCTTTCGCAGGTGCTGAACGGAATGCTGCTGCCGTTCATTTTGATCTTCATGATCCTGCTTATCAATAAAACTGCGCTGATGAAGGAGTGGGTCAATCCGCGGGCTTACAATTTTGTGGCGTGGGCTACAGTCATTATTGTGATCGGCATGACTGTGGCGCTGACGGCAATTACGATTCGCAATCCTCAATAACATGATCGACGAAATCAGATTTCGCACCTTGTCCGAAGAGGCGCTTCGACAGTTGCAGCGCGCGCTTGAAAAGGGTGGAGACACGTACGGCTTTGAAGTGGATTCTCACCAGGGGGCACTCACGGTGGAATTTGAAGATCCGCCTGCGAAGTTTGTAGTGAGCCCGAATGCTCCGGTGCGTCAGATTTGGGTTTCCGCGCGAGTGAAGAGTTTCAAGCTGGAATGGGATGAGGCGCGGACCGCTTTCGTACTTCCAGCGGACGGCCGCGACCTGAAAGAGCTAATGGCCGGCGTAATCGGCGAGCAACTGGGCGAAGCGGTTTCGCTGTAGCGGAAGCCTGCCGGGTTTTCGCTCAGCGCCCCGCGCTGCCGCAGGCGGCGATCTTCATATCGCTGTTTACGTAAGCCTCGATAGTCAAGCCGGCGGGAAGGTTGCCATCCGTCATGGGGAGTACCATATCCGTTTTGCTTTTCATCGAAACGTGGAGCGGGATCAATTCGCCTGAAGTTGCCCGCACGTGGAGAATTCGTAAGGCAACAGTAATCGGCCTGCTCGCGGCAGGAAAGAACCCTACAACCTCGGCTTTCACTACTGCATTTTCCGAACTGACTCAGTGGCGCCACACAAGATCGAATGGGTCGTGTGAAGGTCGACCTGTTGACCCACGAGTAAACCAGCTCCGGGGATCGGGTTCGTCGCAATCTCGACCGGAGTATCGCGGTCGAGATCTGCTGGAGTTTTTCCGTAGGCTGTCAAAACGAAACAGGCTGAGCAGACCAGGCGTAGTGCGAAAAACAGAAGGCGAGAGGGGCTTTTAAGCGGCAATTTGGTCAGAGCCGCCAGATCGACAAAATCAGTGAATACCTTTAGTGACCCCGCACATTGCGGCGATCACCAGAGGCGTGTGCGGCGAGTAACCTTTGTGTGATCGCAGAAGCCTTTCATCGAATTCTTTCCATCTCTTCTCTTGCGATGTGGAATCCGGTGTTCGCTGCCGGTACGCCTGCATAGATTGCGGTCTGCAGCAGCACCTCTTCGAGTTCTTCGTGTTCGAGATCGGCGGCGAGTCCGGTCTTCACGTGAAGTCGGAACTCCTCCCAGCGCCCCATTGAAGCGGTTATAGCCAATACCAGGAGGCGGCGTGTTTTCGGATCAAGGCCCGGGCGTGTCCAGATTGAGCCCCACGCATAGCGTGTGATTAGCTGTTGGAAATCGCGCGTGAAGTCCGTTGTGTTCGCGATAGAGCGATCTACGTGTTCATTGCCAAGCGTTGCCCGGCGTACGGCGAAACCGGCGTCGAGCGGATCGGCCGCAGGCTTCGGCAGCAGGAAATTCAGCACCGCGCGAGTGAACGCTGCGGGGCGTTCGAGATTCGAAAGATGTGCTGCGTCAATCTTCGCGGGTTGTGCGCCGGGAATTTGGGACGCGAGCAGATCGCCGTGGCCGGTCCATGGCGTGGATGCATCCTGATCTGAGCCGATCACCAGGGTGGGCACCGAAATCGAAGCCAGGAAATGGCGATTGTCCATATCGCGGATGGCGCTGCAACATGCGGCGTAGCCTTCGGGATTGGTCGTCCGGAATACGGTGCGAATCGATTCCGTCCACGGATTGGATTTCGGCGAGAAGAAGCGCTGCATGACCGCGGGCTCAACAGCGCTCATGCCGTCCCTCAAAACAGCCGCACGGCGCGCATCGAATACGGTCGGATCGGCCACGCGCGGCGAGGTATTCGCAAGCACAAGTTTTTCCACTCGCTGCGGATTCTCTGCCGCGATACGCTGCCCGATCATGCCGCCCAGCGATAGCCCGCAATATGCAAACCGTTCGCGTGGCACGGTAGCGAGCACATCCGCCGCAAGTTGCGCAATAGTGTATTCACCCGCCGGAGAATCCGAAGCTCCGTGGCCGCGCAGATCGACGCGCAGCACCTGAAAGAAGCGCAGAAAAGCCGGCATCTGCGGATCCCACAGACCGTGGTCGGTTCCGAGCGCATGCACCAGCACGAGCAGCGGCTTTTCCGGCGAGCCTTCGAGGCGATAGTAAATGCGGCAACCCTGCAAGTCGGCGAACGGCATGTGATCAGTCTTCCTTCAGCAGGCGGCGGCGGAATGTCTCAGCGCTTCCCAGATAGTTTTCCGGAACGGTTAGACCGGGAATATCCCCGAGCTGCCCCGATGCTGCTTTCTTTGTCGCGGCTTCCCTGCCAATCTGAGGCGTGAGCAGCATGACGGCTTTCTCGGAGAAAACGCTCCCGCCCGCGGCAGCGAGATTCGCACGCATTCGCCCGGCATCCACATTTAAGCCTTCCGCCACGGCCGCCATATTCTCGACAGCGACTCCTGCCGCCTGAATAATGCTCTGGACGAGCGTCCATTCGGACTGCCATCCACCAAGCGCGCGTTCCTGCTCCACCGCAACTCCGGCGACGAAGTCGGCGAGCAGACCAGGAGCACGCTTCGCCGCGGCGATTGTGAGCATGCAGCCCGTTGGGTTTCTTTTGTGCGGCATCGCGGATGAGCCGCCTCTTCCCTCGTCTGCTGGTTCGGAGGCTTCACCCACTTCGAACTGCATGAGCAGCGCGATATCGAGCGCCATTTTCCCCAGCGAAGCAGTATAGATGGAAAGAGCCGCCATCAGTGCGGCGAGGCAATCCCGATATCCATGCCACGGTGCTTCCGGAACACGGAGTCCGAGTTCGGATGCGAGTGCAACGCTGACGTCGAGTCCGCGGTCACCCAGAGACGCAAGGGTTCCGCCGGCGCCGCCGAACTGAAGATACAGCGCTTCGTCAAACCGCGATGCAACGCGCGCCCAGCCTCGCTCGACGGCTGCAAACCATCCTGCCACCTTCAAGCCAAACGTCGTTGGTACGGCAGGCTGCAGCAGCGTCCGCGCCAACATCACTGTGCCGGCATGCTCGTCGGAAAGCCGACACAATGCCGCCACCAGGCGTTCGTGATCGCGCCGCAGAACATCGCGGCACTGTCGCAGCAACAGTACGAGCGCAGTATCCACAACATCCTGACTGGTGGCGCCCCAATGGACATAGTCACTCTGCGCACGCTGGCGCAGCAGCTTCACGAGTGGAATAGCCGGAGTACCCGCGCGGTAGGAGAGACGAGTCAGTTCGGAAAGATCGAAGCTACCGCTATCCGCCACGGCGTCTGCAATCTTCGCTGCCTCCACATCGGAGATCACGCCGCAGCTAGCCTCGGCCCGCGCGAGTGCGGACTCGAAATCCAACATTGCGCGCAGCACAGACGCATCGGAGAATATAGCCGACAGCGGCTCGGTTGCCGCCAGGCTCTCCACGAGTCGCGTGAACATGACTCCGATCTTACACGTCGAAGAAAACGGTTTCGCCTTCACCCTGCAGAACGATGGGGAAGTGCCAGGCTCCCGGCTTACCTTCGACGGGTCGCGCCATTAGTGTCGGCAGGCGCTCGAGCGGCACGAGGTTCAGCACCGTGTCCTCAGCGTTTGAGGGATCGCCTTCGAAGTAGACACGCGTGTGCAGGTGCTTCAGCAGCCCTCGCGCAAACACGATAACGTTAATATGCGGAGCCTGGAGCGAGCCTTCAGGTCCAATCACCCGCCCAGGTCGAATCGTCTCGAATGTGCAGGAACCATCCGACGACGTTTCCAGGCGCCCGAATCCGGGGAAGGATCCGTATACGCCGGCGGCATCCGCCTGCCAGAGTTCGATCATCGCGTCCCCCGCGGTCGGAGCGCTAGCGCCGTCGGTCACCTGAATCGTCAGCCGAACCCGTTCGCCTGCGCACTCTGGTCCGGCCACGATACCAAGTTTTGCGTTGGTCGTAAGTCCGAAGTTGAAAAACGGACCAACGGTCTGAGACCCGGAAGGAATGTAGTTCATTTGTGCGCCCCCTCAAACGGGGTAGCGCCGCGCCCGCGGAGCACAATATCGAAGCGGTAGCCGAGTGCCCACTCCGGTCTTGTGAGTGAAAGGTCAAAGTCTGACACCAGACGCTGCCGTGCCGCTGCGTCCGGAATGCCATTGAACAGAGGATCGAGGGGCAGAAGCGGATCCCCGGGAAAGTACATCTGGGTAACCAGGCGGCTCAGCAGCCCCGCGCCGAAGAGTGAAAAGTGAATATGGGCCGGGCGCCAGGCATTCTCGTGATTACGCCAGGGATAAGCGCCGGGCTTAATCGTGGTGAAGCTGTAGTTTCCCCGATCGTCTGTAAGCACTCGGCCCGCACCGAAGAAGTTCGGATCGAGCGGCGCGGGATGCGCATCGCGCGTGTGGATATAACGCCCCGCCGCATTCGCCTGCCAGATCTCCACCATTGCGTGCGGAATACCGCGCCCGTCTTCATCCAGGATGCGGCCGGAAACGATGATGCGCTCACCCTGCGGCTCGCCCGCGCACTGCCGGGTGAGATCGTTATCGGTCTCGCCAATGGGGTTGTGCCCGTAGACCGGCCCGGTCAATTCGCTCAGCGTATGCGGAATTATGACCAGCGGCTGGTGCGGCGCGCGCAGTCGATTCGAGACATACGGATCGTGCCGATACGGCGGCTGCGAGCCTTTCGGAACCGGAGGGTATTCGATCATAGTTCTCCCTGCGGCGCGCCGTGAGCACGCGCGGTGCGTGCGTGCAGATCGCGCAAAGTTTCAAGCTCTGCCGCCGTCGGGGGCGCGGTCTCCTCGGCATCCGGAGCGAAACGCACGGGCCATCCGGTATTCTCCGCAATCTGCTCTCGTGTAACGCCCGGATGGATACTGCGGACCGTCATTTCATTCTCGTCTGTGTCCGGCCGCATGACGCAGAGATCGGTAACCAGCAGCGTAGGGCCTTTGGTTCGAATGCCGAGCTCTTCGCGCTCTTTTCCCGTGCGTCCACGGCCGAGGCTCGTCAAAAAATCCACCTTGTTGACGAAGCTTCGCTTGCCCTGCTTCATCACGATAAAAATCTGCCCACAGCCTGTCGCGATTTCCGCCGCGCCGCCGCTGCCGGGCAGTCGGACCTTCGGTTTATCATAGGCGCCGATCACCGTGCTGTTCAGGTTTCCAAAACGATCCACCTGCGCGCCCCCGAGA
>JBEHXG010000002.1:0-230091 GCA_048498815.1 Acidobacteriota bacterium
AGTTGAAAAACAAAAAACGTTTTCCAACTTTCCCACAGCCCCGGCGACGACGGCGGGTTTATAACTACTTATGGGATACGGATTCTGAGGGCAGGGTCAAAAGTCGGTACGTCGGGGCTTTATAACGGCTCCGCAGTCTTTGTCATAAACCTGCTTATTGAAGCCGCACAAGTTCGACTATGCTCTTGAGCAATTGAAGAGAGGTAGGTCATCCCTCGGCCGAGGTGGCGGCGCGATGTGAATTGCGTGAGTCCTGTTCGAGATTCGGCTAATCTCCTGAAAAACGTCGGAGGTCGGGATTTTGTGCCGGGCTGGGTGCAGGCAAGACGTTTTCTGCCTGATGGAGGGCTTGCGCGCCGACCTGTGGCACACTTCTCCGATGCGGTTGGTCGATCGCGCTGCGCCGCCCGTTGCAGTTCTGCGCCACATGCGGAGTGACATTCAGTTGCCGCAGCTCGGCGACGAAGCTCTTCACGTCGCAACTCTTATCGCCGCCCAAGGTTCTCACACAGTATCGACTTCCGAAGTTCGGATATCTGGGTGAGATGGGGGGAAGAACGGGACCCAAATCTGCAAAAGATGTGGGATGACCTCGCGGCGAAGAGGCGCAATCCACCCAACCGAGCGTAGTAAATGAGGTTAGGGAAAGTGGTTCCCGCCCGTCATGACAGTCCGCGGTATTCCAACGCGATTGAACATTCAATCCCCATAACCGAACGCTGCCTGGCGGTTTAGTTCACCGCACGGTCTCATCACCATCGCGGCGCTCTATGATTCCGCACTACCCCACCCTCCACCGCCGCGAGGCGATGAGACCTTTTTCAGTGACACAATTTTTTCTGAGTTAAATCAATTACTTAGCCCGCGCCCCCTCCCACCCATCCCCCATAATGCGGTCGTATGCCACTATCCGACCGCCAAATCGCGGCCAACCGCGCCAACTCCGCCAAATCCACCGGCCCGAAAACCCCCGACGGCAAACGAAACTCCTCCCGCAACTCCATCAAACATGGACTCCTCGCCAAATGCATCCTCATCGGCGAAGAATCCCCGCAGGCCTTCCAGGCTCTCTATCGTTCCTACATCGACGAATTCGAGCCGGAGACCGCTCACGAATTCGCTCTCGTCGAAAACCTCACCGTCATTCGCTGGCGCCAGTTCCGCCTCTGGAATATCGAATCCGCCGCCATTCGCCAGGAGCAGGACCGTCTCGCCGAAGACCCCGCCGCGGGCCGGCCTCCCGACCGTGTCATGCGCGCCGTCCGATCCCTCATCGAAAACTCGCCCCATTCCGATGCCCTGAGCCGCTACGAAACCCGCCTCGATCGCCAGTACTATCGCGCCGCCGACCGCCTCCACACCATTCGCGCAAAAAAAATCGCCCTGCGCATACGAAGCCGCCAGGTTATTGAAAATGAACACCCGACCGTCGACGAAGCGCCCAAAACGAACCATTCACGAACTGATAGCGAACCCATCCTGGCGCTGCACGAAGCCGCCGAGGTTCTGCTCGAAGCGGTGCCCGTCCCGATCACAACGGAAAGCCCTCTGCCCGACGCCAACCCTCTCGAACGCCAGGCAGAAACCCCGCACCCGGACCCCATCCCGGACACGCCTCTGGCCTCAAACGAATTGTCTCCAACCACCAAAACATGAAGCTTATTTAACCTTACGGACGTAGTTGAAGCGAGAGATAATTGGACAAACTGTGTTAGCAGAACTGTCCGGATAGGGTACCGGGGGGATTAACGTGCCAATCAGATTTACGCGCAAAGCAGTACCGGCGATTGCTGTGCTCGCGGCCGCGGGGGGCTGCGGATGGCTGTTGCGGGCTCAGGATGTGGCGGAAGTTGCCGATTCCGTGTGTACGTTCTTTGGGGCTCGACACGCCGATTTTGAGGTGAATGACTTCAGCGGTCGGAACGGCGCGGCTTTCGCATCGGCCCGTTTTTCAGCACACGCTTCCGGCTTGCACGCCATGACTTCTCAGGTCGCGAACAGTTTGCCGGGGGTTCCTGGCGGCACGCGCACTGGTACGGCAAAGGCCGCGCAGCAGCTGGGGCTGATCGATCAATACATCTTTTCAGCCATGGAGGATGCCGGCGTGCAGCCCGCCGACATGACCACCGATTGGGAGTTCATCCGCCGCGTGACGCTCGATCTCACAGGGCGCATTCCGGATCCGGCGCGTGTTCTCTCATTCGTGGCCGATACTTCGCCCAACAAGCGCGCGGCTTTGGTAGATGAACTGATCGCCAAACCCGAGTGGGTGGATAAGTGGACGATGTACTTCGGCGATCTGCTGAAGAACAATTCGTCGAACGCGCAGATCAACCGGTATCGCAGCGGCGTGCAGGCCTTTTATTCCTACATCAGGAATTCGCTGGCAACCAACAAGCCGTACGACCGGTTGACGCGCGAGCTCATCTCGGCTCAGGGTGATAACAGCTACACCACGGGCGAGATTAACTTCAACGTCGGCGGATACGTGACGGGCGGGCCCATTCAGGATATTTTCGATCAGCAGACCGCCAATATTGTTGATACATTTCTGGGAATCGAGCACCAGAACTGCCTGCTGTGCCATAACGGCGCCGGACATCTGACCAGTGTCAGCCTTTGGGGCGGGAAGCAGACGCGCGTTGCCGCGTGGGGAATGGGAGCGTTCCTTTCGCATACCTATACGTTCAAAACGGCGGTTACGGCGGGAACGGGCAACCCTTACTACTGGACTGTTACGAATAGCTCGACCAAGGCGAATGGTTTATATCAGCTCAATACAACCACGGGGAATCGTCCGCCGCGGCAGCCGATCGGGTCGGTGAAGTCGATTACGCCCTCATACATCTTTACGGGTGAGACGCCGAAGGCCGGGGAGGACTATACGGCGGCGTTTGCCCGCATGATCACGGCCGATCCTCAGTTTGCCCGGGCCACGGTGAATTACATGTGGACGTATTTCTTCGGGGTGGGTCTGGTGGATCCGCCGGATGCCTTCGATCCGGCGCGGCTCGATCCGGATAATCCGCCGTCATCGCCGTGGACGCTGCAGCCTTCCAATCCGCGGCTGTTGAATGCCCTGGCGCAGGCGTTTATCGCGAATCAGTACGATCTGCAATGGCTGCAGCGGCAGATTGTGAACTCCGCGGCATATCAATTGTCGTCACGTTATGACGGGACCTGGAACGACGCGAACTACACACTCTATGCGCGGAAGATGGTGCGGCGGTTGTGGGGCGAAGAGGTTCACGATGCGATTGCGGTGTCCAGCAATCAGATGCCTTCGTACAATCTGACGACCTACGGAACGATTGCGTTCGCGATGCAGTTTCCGGAGCCGGTGGGGATCCCCGACGGGACTTCGGGAAATATCAGCGGGCTTCTGGATGCATTCTTGCGAGGGAATCGCGACGATCAGATGCGCTCCGGAGATGGGTCGATTCGGCAGGCGATGAACCTGATGAATAACTCGTACATCATGAATCGGACGAGTCCGACGTCACCCACAACAGGGCTGCTGGCTACGAGTCTGAAGCTCACGAATACACAACTGGTGAACACGCTCTTCCTCGCCGTGCTGTCGCGATATCCGACGACGCAGGAGATGACGGTGGCCCTGGGGAATCTCGCGAATACGTCAACCCGGAACGCGGAGGCGCAGGATCTGTTGTGGTCGCTCTACAACAAAGTGGACTTCATCTTTAATTACTGAGGAGCAGATCGTGACAGGACAAGAGAAATTCGATCGGTTCGTCAGAAAGTATCACCAGCCGCGGCGATCGCTCTTCAGTAATCGTCCGGATGTGACGCGGCGTGCGTTCTTCGGCATGGCGGGCGTGGCGGGCTCGTTTCTGTTGCCAAAAAAGTCGGAAGCCTGCACGGTGCAGGTCGCCCGGCAGGTCACGATGCAGAACAAGGCGAAGAACGTGATCTATATCCAGCTCGCGGGCGCGCCCAGCCATACGGATATGTTCGACCTTAAGGTGGTGAACGGAACGACGCCCGCGGCGCTGACTCCCACGATGGTCAACGGCATCAATTGGCCGATGGGGATCCTGCCGAAGCTGGGCGGGCACCTCGGCAACATTGCGATTGTCCGCTCCATGAACGCATGGGCGCTTGTCCACAGTCTGGCGCAGGAATGGTCCCAGATCGGGCGCAATCCGGCGGCGGCGCTGGGGAATATTTCGCCGAATATCGGCAGCGTGGTGGCGCTGGAAATGGCGTCGCAGCGGACGGCGCAGCAGGTGTTTCCGAGTTTCCTGGCGTTGAATGCGGCGTCGGCTGTGGGCAATGGCTATTTCCCGGCCACGTACGCTCCGTTCAAGGTGACTCCGGCAACCGCTGGTTTGGCGAATACGACAAACTCGCTGGGACAGACCCGGTTCGGGGATCTTTGGAGCCGCATGCATACGCTGGATAATCCGCTCCGGATTAACTCACCGCTGGGAACGCCGATTCAGGATTACGACGAGTTCTATAACTCGGCGCACTCGCTGATGTACAACTCGACGGTGCAGCAGGCGTTTTCGTATTCGTCGGCAGACAGTACGCGCTATGGCGGGACGAGTTTCGGCAATGCCTGTCTGGTGGCGAAGCAGGCGCTGGCGGCGAATCAGGGGACGCGGTTTGTCCAGATCACGCTGGGGAGCTGGGATATGCACCAGGACATCTACGGCGCCGCGAATGCGAAGGGCAATAATCTTTTCACGATGTGTCCCACGCTGGATAACGGCGTTGGGTCGCTGCTGGACGATCTGCAGTCAAGCGGAGCACTGGAGAATACTCTCGTGGTGATGGCAGGTGAGTTTGGGCGCACCGTGGGTCCTGTGACATCGGCCGGCGGACGCGATCATTTGCTGCAGCAGTCGGTTGTGTTTGCGGGCGCGGGGATTACGGGCGGAAAAGTGATCGGGGCTACCGATGCTACCGGCGCAACCACTACCGATTTCGGATGGAGTCGGCAGCGACTGATCAGGCCGGAAGACATTGAAGCCACGATCTACTCGGCGATGGGGATCAACTGGACGACGGTGCGCTGCGACGATCCGTTTAAGCGCGGCTTCGAGTACGTACCGTTTTCGGAGTCGAATCTGTACGGGCCGATCGACGAGCTCTGGACATAATCATGCGAACAATCCGCCTGCTTTTTGCGATGATGCTGGCCGCTTCGCTATACCCGGCGTGTGCCCAGATACTGGGAACTTCGGTGCTTACGGGGAAGTACTTTGCGCGACATGTGGAGTTCACCGGTTCGGGCACGGTGACGGATGCGCGAAGCATCATTGGCGTGATTACGTGGAATGGCAACGGGCAGTATTCCTTTACCGGACAGCAGGTGATCGGAACCGCTTCGGCGGCTTCGTTTACAGCGAGCGGCGCCTATTCCGTGAGCGCCGCCGGCGTGGTTACCTTGAGCAATCCGCAAAACTCCGCGCTCAGCATCAATGGGCGCTACGGCGTGGAGGCGGTCGTGGGATCGAGCACCGAGGCGGGTGACGATACCTTCGATCTTTTTGTGGCGGTTCCTGCGCCGACTTCGCCGGATACGGTAGCCAGCGCAAAGGGCACATATTATGCCGCCGACTTTGAGCTGCCCGGCGCATCGTTTGCGCAGGTTCGTGATTCGTTCCTCAGCCTTACGCTCGATGGGGCGGCGAACATAACGGCGGGAACGGTGAGCGGGCACGCGGCGAATCTGAGTTCCGGCGCGGTCCTGTCGCAGGGCTTGAATGGAGCGAGTTACTTCGTAAACGGGGATGGTTCCGGCACACTCGCATTGACGGGCGCTTCTCTGGTGAGTAGTGCGCCGCGGACAATGTACACGTCGAAGTCCGGAAATGTGTTGCTGGCGGGCACGCCGGGTGGGCACGACCTGTTCATCGCCGTGAAGGCGATTGCGGGCTCGGCTTCGAATTCGGGTTTGACGCAGAGCTTCTGGCTTGGCGGGCTGCGCGTGGATACGTCGGGCGGAAACAATAGCTATGCGGGATCGGGCGAGACGATTAACGGCGCTTCGATCACTTCAACGGAGCGGCTGCATGAGGCTGGCGCTGCTGGTGGATTGAACGTGACGGCGTCGGAGACGTACACGGTCGCATCCGATGGGACAGGATCTTATGGTTCCGCGAAGATTGGGCTCGGGACTGGTGGCGGATTGATGACCATGGCGAGCGTCAATGCCCAGCTCGATCCCACCGGCTATGAGATTTCGCTCGCGCTGGCGAACCAGACCCTGACGAGCGCCGGAGTGTTTGTGAATCCGCGGGGCGTAGTGAATGCGGCGAGCGGTGCGCCTGGCGTGGATGCGATTTCTCCCGGCGAGTTCGTTGCGATTTATGGGAGCGGCCTGGCAGGTTCGACGGTCAGCTCCCTGCCCCCGTACCCGGCCAGCCTGGGAAATGTCTCGGTATCGATCGGCGGAATGCCGGCTCCGATTTACTTTGTGAGCGCGGGCCAGATTGACTGTCTGGTTCCGTTCGGCGTTTCGGGAACGTCCGTTTCAATTGCGGTAACGAATAACGGCGTGGTTTCGAACACCGTTACAGTGCCACTGGCGAAGACGTCGCCTGGAGCATTCTCGCTCGACACATCCGGCACGGGCGATGGTGCGATCACGCACCTCGATGGCAGCGTGGTGAATGCCGCAAGCCCGGCGGTCAAAGGTGAGATTGTAGTGCTGTACCTAACCGGCCTCGGCGCCTTGACCACGCCGGTTGCGGACGGTCAAGGCGCTACAGCGGCGGACTCCGCTTTGACTTCTCTGGCTTTGTTTGTGAACGGATCCCAGGTCCCTGCGGCAAACGTCTTATATGCCGGAATGTCGAGTTTGGCGGGGTTGTATCAGATTAACTTCAGGGTGCCAACGACGCTGACCAACAGCGGCGAATTACCCCTGGCGATCCTGACGCCGGAGGCATTCCATGATCAGGTGAGTATTAGCGTCCGGTGAATTCGATGCCGTACTTCTTCAATTCTTCGGCGTAATACTTCTTCTGAAGGATTTCGAACTCTTCGCTGCCTTCTGGGATGTCGCGCTTCACGGAGCGGACTTTGTCGCGGGAGGCGCGGTCGGCTTTTTCTTCTACCTGAAGAATCTCAGTGAACGCCTTGACGATGTCGAGACGGACGTCGTTCTGATCTTTCTTCAGACGCAGATCGCGCGATTTGCGCATGAGGGCGACGAGTTTGTGCGAGACGTCGGTGATCTTGTCGCGCGAGAGCTTCATGCCGTCGCCGGTATCGCGGCCGGAGGCGCGCACGATCTTCTTCTTCTGCACCAGCGTGTTCTTGATCTTGCGGAACATGTCCTGATAGCTGATGCTTTCGCGGCGCATGTAATCGCTGTAGTCTTCGAGCAGGTCGCGGACTTCGTCGTTGAGCTTGTCTTCGGCGGTAAGTTCGTCGTTGATCAGAGTGTCGACGATCTCGATGACCTTTTCGGGCGAGTGGGTTTCAATCGCCGAGCCGGAAATGCGCTGCACGATCTGGCGGGAAAGGTAGGTGACAAATTCTCTGGGAAGCAGCATTCGTGCGGGTGCAACGTCAGTGTATCATCGTGAAGTATTGCCTCCCGAAAAGGGCCGCTGGCTGCCCGCCGTTTGCATGCTCCTGGTGTCTCTGCTGAGTTACCTGGACCGTAATGCTCTGGCGATTCTTGCGCCCACAATACTTCGCGAAACGCACCTGAGCGGCGAGCAGTACGGGTTCATCATCGCCTGCTTTTCATGGGCTTACATGCTGGGAAATCCGGTTTGGGGATACCTGATGGACCGGATGGGTGTGCGGCGCGGGATGAAGGTGGCTGTTGGTATCTGGACCGTGGCGTCCACGGCGCATGCCTGGGCTTCCGGGTTCTTTAGTTTCGCCGCGGCGCGGGCGGTGCTTGGCGCTGGCGAAGGCGCTACATTTCCCGGCGGCTTGAGGACGGTGACGCAGACACTGCCTCCGGAGAAGCGCGGCAAGGGACTGGCAGTTGCTTACAGCGGCGGATCGCTGGGCGCGATGATTGCGCCTGTGATCGTTACGCCGCTGGCGCTTTGGTTCGGCTGGCATGGCGTGTTCCTGGCGACGGGATTGTTCGGGTTGCTCTGGCTTGTGCTTTGGCAACGCGTGGGGGCTACCGTGGATGGGCAAGAGGCGATTGTGTCTGAGCCCCTGCCGTGGCGCCGGCGGGAGTTGTGGGCCTACATGCTGGTCTATGGCGTGGGTGCCTTGCCGCTGGGGTTCATCCTGTATGACTCGTCGCTGTATCTGCATGCGCGGTATGGCTTGAGCCAGGCGACACTGGGGAAGGTATTGTGGATTCCTCCTTCGGCGTGGGAGGTCGGGTATTTTGCATGGGGGGCATTGCTCGACCGGACCGGACCGCGATTCCGCGGGTTGATGGCGATTGCGACTTTGTGCGGATTGCCTTTCTTTTTTACGCACTCGGTTTCGAGCACCGCCGCCGTGCTGGCTTTGATGTGGCTGGAAATGTTTTCATGCGCGGGCCTCGTGGTGCTGGCAGTTGGGTATGTGACGCGGGTGTTCCGGTCGAGCCAGGCAGGGTTGCTCGCGGGATTAGGAGCCGGCGCATGGGGCGCTATGGTTGCAGTGATGATGCCCTGGTTTGGGCGGTTATTTGATCACGGCAGTTATTCGTTCGCGTTTCAAATGGCTTCGCTGTTTCCGATCGCCGGCTATTTCTGCTGGCGGGTGCTGAGCAGGCGGGAGGACTAAACCTTTCCCGCGCCCGGGCCGATGGATTGGCGATGACGCGGATTTTGGTTTGGTCACGGAATGCTGTTGCGGTGGTGGGCTTTCGGGCTTTGATGCCTGAGTTCGCTTTTACCGCGGATACGTGTGACGCTGATCTCGTCATCGCGGACACTGCCGACGGTATTACACTGCCGGAACTCACGGCCGGTCGGGTTGTTCTGTGGACCGATGGGTCGGCTCCTGAGTTTTTGCGACGGGCTATTGAGTCGGGTGTGGCAGGGGTCCTGCTGAAGGATGCTGCCGAAAAAACTATCGTTGAGTGTTTGACCCGCTTGGCCGCGGGTCACTTCTGGATCGATGATCGGCTTAGCCAATCACTGCTGAAAACGCGGGTGGTGAAGTTCACCAGACGCGAGTCGCAGTTACTATCGCACCTGACGGAAGGGCTTCGCAATAAAGAGATCGCTGCCCGTATGGCTATTACCGAAGGAACCGTGAAAGCCTATCTCACGCAGCTATTCCGGAAGACCTCTTTGCACGATCGCTTCGAACTGGCTTTGTTTGCGATGCGGAACTTTACTGGAAACTACGTCCCACCATCTGCTGAATCGGCTGCAGGTTTTCCGGTGAGCCCGAGAAGATTCCATTCGGAAACTGCCGCGGCGCGATGATCTGCTGAAAGATCTCGGGTCCCGCGTTGACGTTGAGTCCGAGACCGGCGAGGTATTGCAGACGCAGGTTGCGGTCACGGTTGATCTGGGCGGTGCGCATCCACTGGCGAAGATCGGATGAGTTCGCCGCGTAGGTGGAAAGCAAATTGAGGACGCTCGGGAAACCTACCTCGCGGAGCGATTCGCGCACGGGCTGGTATTTCGGCTGATCGAGTTTGGCTTTGATTTCATCAACATTAATCGGCAGCTTTTCCACCTGTCCCATGAGGACCACGTCGTATCCGGAACCGTCCGTATTGAGATTGCCCCAAATGGTGCCGTTGGGGAAGGCTTCGAAGAACGTTGCGATTTCGCTCTGTACCGTCTCGAATGAGCTCTCATAGAGGGGCACCCACTGGGTGACGATGCCGCCCGGGTTCAGGTGCTTCTTGCAGAGATCGAAGTATTCCGTGGTGTAGAGCGACGCCATACCCTTAACCCAGGGGTGGATGGGGTCGGAGGTGATGATGTCGAATTTCTGGTCGGCGGTGAGGACGAAGTGGCGGGCGTCGTCGAAGACGATTTTGGTGCGCGGGTCCTTCATCACGTTGTGGTTGGCGTCGCCGAAGTATTTCGCGGTGGCGGGCGGAATTCTGGGTTCGATCTCGCAGATGGTGATGTGCTCCACTTCGGGATGAACGACGAAGGTTCCGGCGGTGACGCCTGCTCCGCAGCCGACGATCAGAATGGATTTCGGATTGGTATGGAGGATGGCGGGCAGGTGGCCCAGCATGCGCTGGAGGCTCATGTCCTGAGGCTCGGTGGAGGCTTCGACTTTGCCGGTGACATGGAAGTAGACGGTGTCGTGCTCGTACTGCGAGTAGGCGACTGAGGAGTTCATTCCGTCGGTTGTGTAGAGGAGGTCCCAGTTGCCGGTTGTGGAAGGAAGGCGGCGGCCGAATCCGATGAGCTTCCACGGGGTGGCAGGCAGAATCCAAAGGAGAAGCAGCGCGGCGGCAACTCCTCCGATGAGTTTGGGCTGCCGGAGAAGCGAGGCGCCGGTCATGACGAGAACGCCGGCAAGGCTGATGGCGACGAGAAGCTGTTCGGCTCCGTGCAGGCTGAAGGCGGGAACGAAGACGAGGCTGAAGAGGACGGCTCCAAGGATTGCGCCGATCGTGTTGGCTCCGTAGATTTCGCCGACGACACGGCCGGAATCGGCTCCGGCTTCGCTTTCCGCCGCACAGGCCAGCGCAATGGGGAAGCTTGCGCCCCAAAGCAGCGCGCCAGGGAAGATCGGAAGAATGGAACGCCAGATGTCATGAACGAAGCCAACCCAGGGGCCGGCCTGTGAGTTGAGATTGCCTTCCCAGTAGGGGAGCCAGTCGGCGAGGAGAATCGCAGCCCAGGCAAGTGAGATGGCGAGCAGGAGTTGGCAGGAGATCAGGAGAAAGCGCGGATTACCTTTCTTCGCAGCGTAACGTGCCCCGAGGGTGCTGCCGATGCCGAGTCCTGCGAGGAAGACGCCGAGGATGATGGAGAACGTGTAGGTGGTGGGCCCGAGCATCAGGGAGAGCAGGCGGGTCCAAACGACTTCGGCGCCGAGGGCCGTCAGGCCGGAGATCGCGATGGAGATGTAAACGTCCCAGGGGCGTGGGGCACTGGATTTTGCAATAGTCGCGCCGGATGAGACCGGTGCGAAGTCGGGCGATGAGTTGAGGATCGCGAACGACGCTACGCCGATGATCAGGTTGAGGGCGGCGGCGAGGTAGCTGGCGACAGACATGTCAAAAACTCGCAGCAGGTAAAAGCCGGCAAGGAAGCAGCCGAGGACGCCACCGGCGATATTCGATCCATAGAGATACCCCCACCAAAGAGCCGCGGAGGGCGTGGATTCCACCCAGCGGGCAATGAGCGGGAGCGTTGCGCCCATGAGAACAGTGGGGGGCAGCAGGCAGATCGCGCAACAGATGGCGCGGAGGGCGGCGTTGGGGAGTCCGCTGGAGACGCCGGAAACGTAGACATTCTGGAGGAGGGGAAGTCCGAAGAGCACAGCAAGGCCGCAGAGGCCGGTGCCGAGTTCGAGGAAGGCATAGATGCGGAGCGGATTGCTGGTGGCCGGGATCAGGCGGGGGAGCAGCAGGCTGCCGATGCACATCCCGACCATCCACGTCCCCAACAGGACGGCGATGGACATGGCGTTGGAACCAATGACCAGTTGCAGCAGCTGGAGCCAGACGATTTCGTAGATCAGCGCCGCGCATCCGCTCGCGGCGAAGAGCGCCAGGAGGACAGGCAGCAGGCGCGTGGAGCGCGAGTCAGAGGTAAGGTCAGGAGTCACGGCGAATTCACAATGATACTGTGCCGGGGATGGCGTGTACAGGCTGGGCGGCGCATCTTGACAATCAGTTACCCTGATGGGATTGCCTATGGCGCATGATCCGGAGCTCGAACGCGAGATTGCGGGCTGTTTCACCCGGATAGCGGATGAGGGCTGGTTTCCCGAGGACGTTGAGTTCGATTCAGAACAGTTGCGGTGGATTCGGAAGCTGGTGAAACCGAGCCCGGGGATGAGAGTTCTGGATGCGGGCTGCGCGCGCGGACGATTTTTGCGGGGGCTTCGGGATTCGGGAGCCCGACTCTACGGAGTGGATCTGACGGAGGCGTTTTTGAACGCGGCGCAGCGTAACTTGCCTGGTGCGGGCATCGCGGCAGGCAGCCTGAGCCGTTTGCCGTTTGGGAACGCTTCATTTGACGCTGTCTATTGCATCGAGGTGCTCGAGCACTTGCCGGATACCGGAGCTGCGCTGGCGGAGATGGCGCGTGTGCTGAAGCCGGGTGGTGTGCTGGTGGTGATCGATAAGAATCTGTTGGGGTTGCATCCCCGAAATGGTTTGCCGAACGCTGTCTGGAAAATGTGGCAGGAGCGGCGCGGACGGTGGATGTATCCGGCAGAATTCCGGTTTCGGGAGAAATGGTTTCGGCCAGAGGGGCTGGCGCGGATGATGCGTCAGTCTTTTGAACAGGTTGAGGTGCGGTTCACTACGGAGGGGATGGGGCTGGCGTCGTGGATTTACCGGCTGATGCCAGTACTATCTTTTGAAGCGGTCTGGGTCGGGCGCAGACCGAAAAATGCTAGCATCGGTTAGATTCGTGATGTTTCGCGGTTTGCTTACTTTCGTTGTGGTGTTGGCTGCGGGCGGCAGAGCTGTGGCCGGACCTGTGCTCGCCGTCGCAAACAGCGCTGTCCCGTTTGCAGTTGGCGGAGTTGAGGCCAGGCCGGAGGGTGGCGCGGTTCCGCTGGCGGATGGCGATCAGATTTCGGCGGCGGCATCGGCACCCGTGTTGTTGCGGCTGGACGGCGGGAATCGAATCGTGCTGGCGGCGGATTCGTCCGCGAGACTGAAGGGCCTCGCGCAAAAAGGGAGCTATTTTTACCTGGCTAAGGGATCGCTGCGATATGAAGCACGGCAGCACCCGGTGGCGATCTGCGCCGGAGGTAAGTTATATATTCCGTCCGCCCCGGGTTCGGGCGAGATCGTGGTGGCAGACGGGAGGGCCAGGGTAAACCTGACATCCGGCAGAATGTTGCGGGGTGGTGTGGATGCATGCGGGCCGTCGGCTGTTCCTGTGCTGCTCGCCGGGGGAGTGGCGGCAGTGGCCGGAACCGCGGCCGCGGGCACGGCGGCCGGTGTATCGGTCGCCGGCGTTGCAACTGCCGCGGCGGCTGCGGCAGGCGCCGGAATTGCGATTCCGGCCGTTACGGGTGTCTCAGGCACCAGCGCGGCGGCGGCGGCCGGGTCGAGTTCAGCGGTGTCTATTTCTTCTACCGGCCCTCCCTCGGTCAGCCCCATAAGTACCAGTACTCCATAGCTTTAATCTCCCCACTCGAAGTCCAAACTGAGTGATACTATTCAGATAGTAGATACCCTCAGAATGGATTTTTCCATACTGCCGCGCCGATTGATCCTGCCACTGGTGGGTGGGGTGATGTGTGTCTGCAGTTATCTTGCAATGATTCGGCCCGCTACCGCGAGCGTATCGACAGCGAGCGGATTCGACGCGTTATGGGCTGGGTTGCCTGATGCGTCCATAGCGCCCCTGCTTCTCAGCTTGCGGCTCGATCCTGGATCGCCGGAGCGATGGTCGGATCTGGCAGAGGCGATGCAGACCGCAGGGCGCGATGCCGACGCGCGATATTGCGTGGAGCAGTCGCTCGCACTGGCCCCGAAGCTTCCTCATGTGGCTCTGCGGGCGGCCGGGATGTACTTCCGATTGGGAGAACCTTTCGAAGCGCTGCGGGCGACAAAACGGATTGCCGGTCTGGACCGGGAGTATGATCTCTCGATCTTCCGGTTGTGGCAGCGGTTCGGGGGTTCAACCGACCAGGTATTCACCCTTGGCGTTGGAGATAATGCGCGGGTCGGCCGCGATTATTTTCGGTTTCTCGTGGAGCAGCGGGATAGCGGGGCGACGGAACGTGCGTGGTCCGCACTGCAGGCCCGAAAAATGACTGGCGAGGCCGAGACTTTTGCCTATGCGCGGGCGCTCACCGCAGCTCATGATTACGATGGCGCCGCTGCAGTTGAATCGCCGGCCATTGAAAACGGGGGATTCGAATCGGCATGGCGGAAGGAGTCGCCTGACTGGCACAT
This sequence comes from Acidobacteriota bacterium, assembly GCA_048498815.1. Classification (GTDB taxonomy): domain Bacteria; phylum Acidobacteriota; class Terriglobia; order Bryobacterales; family Bryobacteraceae; genus BOG-234. The sequence continues at coordinate 14,006 of JBEHXG010000002.1, forward strand.
CGATGAGATTCGAGGCATGAAAGTGTCGCGCGATTCGGTGGCGGCGGGGAACGGCGGATATTCGCTGCGCGTGGATTTCGACGGGTCGAATCGAAATGATTATTCGGGCGTCAGTCAGACGCGCGCCCTGGCGCCGGGAACCTGGAAGCTGAGCGGCCGGATTCGGCTGGAACTGCGCGGCGCACACATCGAGAAGGGGCTGGGCGCGACACCGGGGTTCGGACTGATGGCGTTCGATGGCGACGATGGCCGCTTGCTGGCTGAGACAGAGCTGATTAATGTTACAAGCGATTGGGTGCCAATTCAGACGCGTCTGAACGTTGGGCCTCACGCACGGCTGGTGCGCATCTCAATCGCCCGTCCTTCGGTTCCTCAGGTCGGCCTGGCGATGACGGGGTCGGTCTGGTTCGACGAGGTTGCTCTGACGAGGGAGGACTCGCGGTGAGGGCTTTGGGCGTTGGTGCAGGATTACTGATCGCGGCGATGTTATTTGGTCAGGCCGCTCCGGCTCCGGCGCTCAGTGAGGGCGCCTATGCGGTGGGACCCGGGGACCAGTTGTCGGTTCAGGTTCTGGATGTTGAAGAGTATAACGGTGGACGAACGGTTCGCGTTGACGATGGCGGCTTCATTACGCTGCCTTATGCCGGGCGGGTGCAGGTAAGCGGGCAGACGGCGCGGCAACTGGAAGTGACGCTCACAACAAGGCTGAACGATTCGATTGTAAAACCGGTGGTTTCGGTTGCCGTCCTGACGCAGAGAACGATTCCGGTGCTGGTGTCCGGCGCGGTGAGAACTCCGGGCTTGATTAACCTGACTCCGGGAAAATCGCTGCTCGAAGCGCTGGCGGTCGCCGGCGGCGCGACTTCCGACGCGGGATATCGGGTGCGGCTGACGCGACGCGCGTCAGCGGGAGAGATTCCGCTGGCAGGCGCGAAGCTGGATGCGACGGGGCAAAATTATTCCGTAGACATTTCGCTTCGCGAACTGCAGGAGGGAGATAGCTCGTGCAATGTTCCGGTGATGGCCAACGATTCCATACAGGTCCCGTCCGCGCGCCCGGTTTATGTCATCGGAGACGTGAAGCAACAGGGCGCGGTGACGATCTCCGAGGACTCGACAATCTCGATCATTGAAGCCTATGGCCGTGCGGGCGGTGCTAACAAGACTGCGCAGCTTGGCCGGGCTTATCTGGAACGCGTCGGGGCCGCGGACAAGCGCGAAAAGATTCCGGTGGATCTGGATAAGATTCTGAATGGCAAGGCCGATGATGTGCGGATGCAGGCACGGGATATCCTGGTGATTCCAGGCAGCGGCACTTCCCAGAACGTGATCGATAAGGCGGTAGGCGCGATCCTTGCGATCGGAACGGGGGCTCTGCTCCGGTTCTGAACCCGGCGGCGATGGCGATGAGCGAGAACGATCCAAAGAAGCAGGACGTGGCAAATCCGTTGGCGGCCTCCTCCACCACGAGCCGTGTGGAAGAACTGGCTCGGCGCATTGAAGCGAGCGCCACCGCACCGGTAGTCCGGCCCATGGTTCCCCCTGCCCGGCGGCAAACCGATTTCGGACCGCCTGCTCCCGCGGCCCATGACAACGGTGGACAGAGCGGCGATTCCAGTCCCGGAGGGCTGGTCGAATACTGGCACATGCTGCGGCGCGGCAAGTGGTGGATCGTATTTGCCGCGGTAGTTGGCGGGATTGGGGGTCTCTTATTCACCCTTCCGCAGACCCCGGTTTACCGGGCGGGCGCAACAATCGAAGTGCTGGATATGGGCAGTGGGTCAATCGGCGCGAAAGACGCTCCGATTGAAGCAGATGTGGCGGCAGCGAACCTGCAAACTCAGGTTGAGATTCTGCAAAGCGGGACCCTGCAGGATCGCGTAATTCACAAACTCGCCAATTCAGAGAAGCAAATTGAGCAGCCGGTGGACCGTATGGCGAAGTGGCGTAAAGTGCTGCGGCTGCCTCAGAAACCGGTGCAGTCCCGGGAAGACATCCTCATTGGGACATCGGGGGGGCTGAACGTGCAGGCGTCCTCCAGCAGCAGGATCATCCATGTGGATTGCGAATCGTCGAATCCGAATGTAGCCGCGGATTACGTGAACGCGCTGGCGGAGGAATTTATCAATGAGCGGATGGAGTCGCACTGGCAGGCTACCCAGAGAACCAGCGAATATCTAACCCGGCAGCTGGAGGAACTGAAGGCGAAACTGGTTGCTTCTCAGGATGAGTTGCAGCGCTACGCAAGTTCAGTTGGTCTGCAGTTTATCGGCGAGCAGGGCAATCAGAACGTTGCGGATCAGAAGCTGGGCCAGTTGCAGACGGAACTGACTTCGGCAGCGGCGGACAGGATCGCAAAGCAGTCGCGATACGATCTGGCGCAGAACGCTCCGCTGGAGACGCTGCCCGAAGTGCTGTCGGACGATTCGATGAAGATGGACCGCCAGAAACTGGCCGATGAAAGCCGACTGCTGGAAACCGATCTGCGGACCTACAAGCCGGGAACCGTGAGAATCACCGATCGCCAAAACAGGATCGCGTCGATTAAAGATGAGATGAATAAGACGCGCGCGAATATTCTGGCGAAGATCAAGAACGATCTTGTGGCGGCTCAGACGCGCGAGAATCTGCTCATGAACGAAGTAAATTTGCAGCAGGTCACGGTTTCCGATCAGTCCGCGAAAGCCGTGCACTATAACATTCTCAAGAATGAAGTGGATACGAACCGGCAGGTTTGGGAGTCGTTGCTGCAGCATGTGAAGGAAGCCAATATCACGGCGGCGATGCGATCCAGCAATTTCCGGGTGGTCGATCCGGCTGTGCCGCCGGGGACGCCGATTCGACCGACGCTGCGCAGCGGCGTTATGTCCGGGATGGTCCTGGGATTATTTGCGGGAATCGGAATTGTATTTCTGAAAGAGAGCCTCGATCACAGCGTGACGCTGCCGCGGGAAACGTCGTTTTATCTTTCGGCCCCGGAACTGGCGGTGGTGCCTTCTACCGCGCCTGGTGGTCATCGGTGGGCGTTGCTCAGGAGGAAGAATGAACAGCGACTGCTCGCCGGCCGGGACAGAATGGTTGAGCGCAGCGCATATAGCCAGTCGGATTCCATGGTGGCAGAAGCCTTTCGGGTAGCCCTGACCTCGCTTCTTTTCGCTAACAGACAGAGTCCGCCGCCGAGGGCTATTACGATCAGCAGTCCCGGTCCCGCTGAGGGGAAGACGACGGTTGCCTGTAATCTGGCGATGAGTTACGCCGAGATAAACTGGCGGGTTTTACTGATCGACGGCGATATGCGGCGTCCGCGGCTTCACGGTATTTTCGGTTTGCCCAACGACGCAGGGCTGGCGACACTGCTGACGCGGACCGAGTCGACGCGGGCGGAAGATTTGCTGGATGCGGCCCAGACTACTTCAGTCCCGAACCTTTCCGTGCTGGCCCGCGGGAAGATGCGCAACACCGCGGTGAATCTGCTTTATTCGCCGCGCTTCGCCGAGGTTGTGGCACTGGCTCGCGAGCAGTATGACATTGTCGTGATCGATACGCCGCCCATGCTGCATTTACCGGATGCTCGCGCGATTGCCCATCTGACCGATGGCGTAGTCTTTGTAGTGCGGTCCGGCAAGACTCTGCGGGATACGGTGATCACGGCGCGGGAACGGTTCCGCCAGGATGGTGTGCCGATTCTGGGTTCGATCCTGAACGACTGGAATCCGAAGCAGGTTGGCTACTACGGGCACGATAACTACGAAGACTACCGCATGTCCTATTACGGCAAAGGTCCGTCGGACAGCGAGCTAAATTGACCGGAGCGGTCAGGTAGCCGGCGATGTGTGGAATCGCCGGAATTTTTAGCCCAGCCGGCGCTATTGGGCATGAGGATGTCGCCGCTACCGCCCGAATGTCCGAGGCGCAGATTCATCGCGGGCCCGATTCGGCGGGCGTGTTCCATGATCAGAACGTTGCTCTGGGCCATCGGCGCCTTTCGATCATCGATTTATCTGACGCGGGACGGCAGCCGCTGGGAAATGAAGATGCCACAGTGCAGGTGGTTTGCAATGGAGAGATCTACAACTATCGTGAATTGAAACGCGATCTGGCGGGATCGGGACATGTCTTTGGGTCGGGTTCCGACTGCGAGGTGCTGGTTCATGGATACGAACAGTGGGGAATCGACGGCCTGCTGCCTCGCCTGCGCGGGATGTTCGCTTTCGCCGTGTACGACTCGCGAAGTCGGGTTTGCTACGCCGTACGCGACCGTCTGGGAATCAAGCCGCTCTATTACGCCGAGATTGGGGATGGACGGTGGGCGTTCGCATCCGAGGTCAAGGCGCTGATGCAGTGCGGTCTCGTTCCGGAGGAAAATGATCCGGGTGGTTTGGCGGGCTTCCTCCTGTTCGGTTCCGTTCCACAGCCCTTCACAATCCAGAAGCACGTGCGCTGTCTTGAGGCGGGTTCGTACGTGGCGTTTTCACCGGAGGGTATGAGGCGCGCGCGATATTGGGCTGCGGGATCGGCGCACTGGACGGGTGAAGGTACAGCGGGAATTTTGAAAACCGTAATCGATCAGCATTTGATTTCCGATGCGCCGCTCGGGATTTTTCTGAGCAGCGGCGTGGACTCGGTCGGCCTGCTGGCACTGGCTCGGCGCGCCGGCGTTCGTCCACGAACGCTGACCGTTACCTTTGATGAAGCTGCATTCAACGAAGATACGGCGGAGATCGCGCGTCACTTTGATGCGGAGCACAGCGACGTACGGGTAACGGTGCAGGATTTCATGGAAGAGATTCCGCGCGCTCTGGCGGCGCAGGATCAGCCCGCGTCAGACGGGCTCAATACATACTTCGTTGCGCGGGCGGCTCATCAGTCAGGCCTGAAGGCCGCGCTCTCGGGACTCGGGGGCGACGAGGTGTTTCACGGATATCGTCACCATGGGTGGCTGGCGCGTCATCGGAACAGGCTGAATGCTTTCGCGCGACTTCCCGGGGGCGTGCGCCGGACCATGGCGAGCGCGGCTGCCGGTTTGGGTGAGCGCCGCGGAAATCAGAGTTGGGCCAGACTACGGGGAGCAGCCTCCGGAACGCAGGCTTCGCTATATCTGGCGATGCGCGGATTCTTCGATCCGGAGACTACCGGGCGGCTGACTGGCCGCTCGACGCGCGACATTGAGGCGCAGTACGAGAGCTTCGAGCCAGCCGGTACAGAAGCCGAGTTTGCGGATTCGACGGCGTTCCAGTTAACCGAGATGCGACGCTATCTGCACGATCAGTTATTGCGGGATGCCGATGTTTTCGGAATGGCCTGGTCGCTTGAAATTCGCGTGCCGTTTCTGGATCACGAACTGATTGAAAACGCCCTACGCGCGGCCGCCGGCGATCGTTTCCGGAGTGGCGTAAATAAGCCGCTGCTGGTAGATGCGATCGGCGACGAGAAAGTTCTGGCGGCGGCGCGACGCCGGAAATCCGGATTCGTGTTTCCACTTGACCGCTGGATGCGGCGCCATTCGAATGAGTTGCGGGATCGGGCGCTGCATGCCGACCTGGAACGAACGGAAGTGGCGCGGCTGTGGAGTGCATTTGAACAGGGCCGCATGAACGCGGTGCGCGCCTGGGCATTAGTCGTGATGGGCTCGCATGGCTCGCGGGGTGCATCGTAGTGCGGATTCTGCTCAGTTGTCTTCAGGGGCGCCGGGGCCACCGTATTGCTCCGTATCAATTCTGGCGGGAGTATTTCGTTCAGGGCCTGACTGAGGCGGGACATGAAGTGATGGAGGTCCCCGACGTTGACTGGGCGGAGGGGATGGCGTATCCCGAGGGAGCGGAACTAATTGCATGGCGCGCCCGGGCATGGGAGCGGACGCTGAATTTCGCGCGAAAAGAACAAGCGGGCGGACCCGCAGATCTTTTTCTCGGGTACCTCTTTCCGAAACAAATTGAAACGGGTGCAGTGAGAGAACTGCAGCGAATAATGCCTGCGGTGAACTTTTTCTGCGACAACGTGCGCGAATTTCGGCACTTGCCCGGAGAATTCGCGCCGTTCACACTTCATTGGGTGCCGGAGTATGCCGCATTGCCTTTGTACCGCAATGCCCGGTTGCCCTTTCTGCATGCACCGATGGCGTGCTGGATACGGCCGGAACTGCGAACGCAGCCGGATGGGGAATCCGAACCCGCTACATTCCTGGGGTCGGCGGATTCGCTTCGTATCGACGTGCTGGGCAGGGCGCTACAGGCCGGCGCGGAGTTCCAGGTTCGCGGCCCGGGATGGGGAGGGGCGCCCGAGGCGCAGCCCGCCAGTCAACGCGCGGAGCGGCGCATCTCCGGTGGGTTACTTTCAAACCAGATGGACGTAGTCCGCCGGTTTGGAGTCGCGGGGCTGATCACGAAGGTGTACACAAGGCTCCGTCCACTGACACCTCGGGCCATCGATCCACAGCACGTTAGCGCTACGCTGTGGGGCGATGAATACGTACGCGTTACGCGGGAGGCAAGGGTCACACTAGGCGTCAACCGAGCCGAGTCTCCCATGCACACACCGCGGCGCCCGCTGGTTTACTCACGGCTGCGGGACATTGAGGCGCCGATGTTCGGAGCCTGCTATTTAACGGAATGGGCCCCCGACATTCCGCATCTTTACGAAGCCGGCACAGAAGTTGAGACCTGGCGCGATGCCATGGAGTTGAAGGACAAGCTGTCAGCGTTGCTGATGGATCCGGTCCGGCGGGGGACGATGCGGCGTCTGGCCCAGGCACGCGCGCTGAACGATCACAGTATTCCGCGGACAATTGAGAAGATCAGCGAACGCCTGGGCTTGCGGAGCCGAAATGCAGCGTGACGTGCGTTCCGTTATGAGGCCGATCCCATGAGCGCGGAGCGTCGAATCCGGATTTGCGTGGCTACGAGTTATGGCGCAACCGAGGAACCGCGAGGACCGCGATATGCGGCGGAGCTTGCGAAGTTCGATCCCGCATTTGAGGTAGTGTTTGTCGATTGTGTGCCGCGCGGGCGCGAGTCCTTGCTGCCGGTGGAATTCGAGGGTATTCCGAATATACGGCTTCATTCCTGGCATTTTCCGTGGCGCGGAGGCGGCCGCGCCGCGCTAACCGTCGAGAAAGTTCAGCATCGTCTGGCGTGCCGCACATTCCGACAGGGCGGCCCTGCACAGACGGCCGCTTTATCGACGCGGGTGATCGGAATGGAGCGCATTCTGATCGCGCAAAAGGCCGACCTTTACCTGGGCTTCAATATCGACACACTCCTTCCCGTGCACAACGCAGCGCGCGCCGCGGGTGTCCCGTTCATGTTCGATTGCCACGAGATTCATGCAGAGATGGCTCATCATCAGTCAGCCACAGAGAAGGCGGTGGTGCGCGCGGTTCAGCGCCAGTGCCTGCCGCTGGCGGCGCTGGTGATGGCGGCGAGCCCGGAGGCGGCGGCGTTTATCGAAGTGGAGTCCGGGATTTCGGGTGTGTTGCCGCTACTCAATGCGGCGCCTATTGAGGAGTTACCGAACACGACACCGGCCGGCGAGTTCACGCTTTACTGGCGCAATAGTACTCTCGACCTGGGCCAGCGCGGCCTGAATGACATCCTCGCCGCCATGGCGCTCCTGCCTCCGGGTATTCCACTCTACCTTCAGGGACGACCACCCCATGATGGAACGTGGCGCGTGGATAACACCATCCGAAGCCGGGAGATATCAGATCGGGTAGTGATACTGCCCCCCTACCGCAGGCGCGACGCGGTGAAAGCCGCCGTGCCTTACACGATCGGTCTTTCGCTCGAGTCGCCAGACTGCGTGAATATGGATCTGACTTCCACCAATAAATTCTTCGAGTATGCGATGGCCGGGCTCGCGATCATTGCGACGCGAACACGCGGCATGGAGAAACTGGTTGAAGCGAACGGACTCGGACTCTTTTATGAAGCGGGCAACGCCCAGAGCCTTGCCACTCAGATCATGCGCCTGTACCGCGACAGGGAACTGCTGGCGAACATGCGGATCAAAGCCCGTCAGTACGCAGTTGGCGCGGGGAGTCTTGAGTTTCAGCTGCGGAGCCTGCGTGAAGCTTTCCGTGAACGCGTGCTGCCGCTCGTGAAGGCCCGCTTCGCGGAAAGGCGGATGGGATGACTGCCGCGTCGCGGACCGTGGCCATTCTGGCCCCGGATTTTCCGCCGAGCAATCTGCCTTCGTCTATCCGCGCGCGGCTGTTTGCCTCGCATCTGGCGGAGTTCGGATGGCAGCCTGTGGTCATCACGACCAGCGCGGAACACTACGCGGGACCGCTGGATCCGGACAACGAAAAGCTGCTGCCGCCGGATCTCGAAATCATTCGAACCGGCGCTCTGCCGGCGCGCTGGATGCGGCGGCTGGGCGTCGGCGATGTCGGAATGCGAAGTCTGTGGCATCACTGGCGCGCCCTGCGGAAGCTGACGCGATCGCGTAGAGTTGACCTCCTGTTTATTACCGTGCCGCCCTGCGTGCCCATGATTCTGGGGAGACTTGCGTATCATCTGCTGCGGCTGCCTTATGTGATCGACTACCAGGATCCATGGATCACGGAGGTTTACTGGCATGTGCCGAAGAGTCAGCGACCGCCGAAATGGCCTCTTGCGTATGCGATGGCGCGTTTGCTGGAGCCGTTTGCAATCCGTCATGCGGCGCACATCACCGGGGTCTCGGATGGAACAAGCCGCGATGTTCTGAGCCGCTATCCGCACCGAAACATCGGTTCGACGACGCTGCCGTTTGGCGCGGAGCCGGCGGATTTTGATTATCTGAAGCGCTATCCGCGCCGCAACGGTTTTTTCGCGAGGGGCGACGGATCGTTTCACATTGTTTATGCGGGCGTCTGCATCCCGGGCATGTTCCCTGCCCTGCGAGCTGTGTTTGGCGGTTTATGCGAACTGCGTAAGAGCAATCCCGATCTGAGCGCCAGAGTGCGTCTGCATTTCATCGGAACGAATTATGCGGTTACGGGCGGCGAAGCTCGGGTGCGGCCCATTGCGGCCGAGTACGGACTTGAAGGCGCCGTGGACGAGACTCCCGCGCGAGTTCCGTATCTCGACGCACTCCAGTTGCTTCTCGACGCCGACGCGCTATTAATACTCGGAACAAACGAGCCACACTATACAGCTTCCAAGATCTATCCTTATGCCCTGGCCGGAAAACCGATTCTGGCAATTCTTCACGGGGAGAGCAGCGCGGTCGAATCTCTGGCGGCTTTGACCCCGGCCCGCATCCTCACCTTCGACGCCGAGCATCCGGCCGAGGGCCTGGTCGATCAGGCAAAGCTCGCGCTGGAGGCTCTGGAATCGGACCCGCTGCAGGTACCGGACCGGCGACGGCTCGCCGAGCATTCGGCAGTCGCAATGACCCGGAAACTGGCGGCGGTGTTTGAAGAAGTGATGGCTACCTCATGAAAAGGCGCATCGGCATTGTGGCTTCGCATCCGATCCAATATCACGGGCACTGGTATCGCGAGCTTGCGCGCTCCGGCGAATTGGATGCAGAGGTGATCTATTGCCATCGACCTACCAGCGCCCAGCAGGGGGCCGCCGGATTCGGCACGGGCTTCGAATGGGATACTCCCCTTCTCGAAGGCTACCGGCATCGGTTTCTCCTCAATTCCTCGAGCAGGCCCGGGGTGACTTCGTTCGACGGAATGGAGTCACCCGAACTTCGCGCTCTGATTGTAAAAGAACGGTTTGATGCGGTAGTGGTTTCCGGATGGCACACAAAAAGCTACGTTCAGGCGATCCGGGCGTGCCACGCAACCGGCACGCCAGTGTTGGTCCGCAGCGACTCGCATTTATATGAAGCAAGGTCTGCTCTACGCAGGGCGATCAAGTACCTTCCGTGGCGGTATTTCCTTGGCAGGTTCGACGCATGCCTCGCCGCCGGGGCGTGGTCGCGCGATTATTTTCTGCACTACGGAGTGAGACCGGAACGCATCTTCATCGTTCCTCACAGCGTTGAGGACCTCGTCTCTACCCAGGAGTCTTTACGGGAGGCCGGCCGAGTTCGATGGGGAATCCCGAACGATGCGATTGTCTTTCTGTTTGCCGGAAAGTTCATCGATCGCAAACGCCCTGCCGACTTTATCCGGGCAATTGCGAAGGTTTCCGCGGCGGGCTCGCCGGTGTTTGGTCTCCTTTCGGGCGACGGACCCTTGCGATCATCAATGGAAGATCTCGCGCGAAAACTGGCCGCACCGGTTCGATTTGCGGGTTTTGTGAATCAGTCGCTGATGCCGCAAGCCTATGGCGCAGCGGATGTTCTGGTGCTGCCTTCGGGCGAAGAGACCTGGGGACTCGTGGTGAACGAAGCAATGACGCATCATCGTCCCTGCATCGTTACGGACCGGACCGGATGTTCGCCGGACCTGATCGTGCCGGGAAAGACGGGATTTGTGTTTCCCGTCGGGGACGTTGAAGCGCTCGGTCGCTATATGCGTGAGTTCGTGGAAGCTCCGGGAATCGCGCGGGAAATGGGAGAGAGAGCAAGCGCCATGATGGCGTTGCACTCATCGCGGGCAGCCACGAAATCACTTGAGGACGCCGTGACTGCGATTATGGAGTCCAGATGAGCGGAGTACATTTTCGCAGCAAGCCATCGGCGGGTGTGAAGTACTGGCTGCCTCCGGTACTCATTTCGCTGTTGCTTCGGTGGATCAGCACGAATCCGATTTCCAACGTGCAGATGTTATGCGCAACGGCCATGCTGATCATTCCCTGGGTTGCGTACTTCCGCTGGCAGCGCCGCGGGGAGACGCGAGTGCCTTTGTTCGCCATTATTGCGATGGCGTATTGGGCGGCATTCGCGTTTCCGCTGTTCCTGTCGGATCCACCAGCCGATCCCGTATTTGGCATGGTGTTCGACGAAGCCACCATCGACAGTTCGATGCTGCTTGGCGTTCTGGGGGTGGTGGCGCTGGGGATTGGAATGAAGATTCCGTTCCGACCGCTCAAGGCTTCGGCTATGCCCGATGTGGTGGACTCGGAGGGCTCCTGGAAGTATCTTTACTGCGTTCTGGCCGGAGGGGGAATCCTTTCGCTGCATCAGGCATACACCCAGGCGCTTGGCACCGGGGGGCGCATGATTCTGGTGATCCTGGCAACATCAGTGCCCCTGACAATCTGTGCGATGCTGGCGATCAAGCGACTGGACGGGACGGCAACGCATGGCAACAAGCTCGCGCTGCTGATTTTTCTGGTGGGGCGCGGCGTGGCCGGAATCGCCAGCGGGTGGCTGGGCTCGGTGGTTACGCTGTGTCTGATTCTGGGCTTCGTGTACACCTCAGAACGCCGCAGGATTCCGGCGCGAATTCTCATGATTTTGATACCGCTGATCCTGTTTCTGCAATCCGGCAAGATGGCATTCCGGGATGCATACTGGCGAGGAGGAAAAACCGGCACAAACTGGGAAAAAGCGAAATTCTGGGTCGATGCTTCATGGAAGCAGTGGTCCGGAGCATTCGAAGGCAACAAAGGCACCCACCAGAAGGACCGACGCGCATTGTTTCAGGAGACGGTGGATCGCGTAGCAATTCTCCCGCAGACGGCGAACGTGATTTCAAAGTCACCGCGCATGGTTCCTTTTCAGAACGGGTCGAGCTACACATTCCTGCTCGCCACGCTGATTCCGCGCCTTGTATGGCCCACGAAGCCGAGCGTGAATGACGCAAACCGAACTTATCAGGTTGCCTACGGAATCACCAGCAAGGACGACCTGGAAGGCGTATCGATCAGCGTGGGATGTCTGACCGAATCTTTCATGAATTTCGGATGGCGCGGCGTTGTGCCGGTTATGGTCGCTTTGGGATTAATCGTCGGAGTTTTTGAGCGGACGCTATTGAGCTGGAACTCGGGGCTGCTGTTCAGCAGCATCGGCATGGCGCTGCTGTTTAACCTGATTTCCGTGGAGGCACAAGCTGCTCAGTATCTTGGCGGCCTGCTGCAGCAGATCGCCCTGATCTTCGTTCTTGCGACTCCGGTAATTCGCCGCCGCAAGGACCAGCGCGTTGCACAATTTCAGTTCGGGCAGGCCGTGTGATCGGTCCCGTATTGGGTTTGTTTCCCTCGCCGGGAGTGGTTGGCGGGGTGGAACGAAGCGGGTTTGAAGCGTGGCGGGCGATAACGGAATCGTCGCGCGAATCGAATCACCTGGTCTGCTATGGCCCGCCGATGTCGGATGAGATAAACGCTCAGATAGAAAGGTGGGGCGGCACGCTCTTCCACACGCGCAGCCAGGCGATGTCTGCGTTGCGCGTCGTCTCGACGCAGCGCCACGTCCGGATGGTCCTGGTATGGCATCTCGGCATGCTGCGGCTGCTGCCTTTTGTACGCGGGACTGGCGCGCGAACCATCCTCTATCTGCATGGAATCGAGGCATGGCAGCCGGTCTCCGGCGCTCTCGTGAAGCTGCTGCGAAGAGTCGATCTGTTTCTTTCAAATTCCGATTACACGTGGCAGCGTTTTCTGGACGCGAATTCGCATCTGCCGGATTTGCGAGCGGCAGCCCACCGAACCGTAGCTCTGGGATTGGGAGAAGTTTCCGATTGTCTGGCCTGCCGTCCGACGGACCGACCCACTACCGTTATGGTTGGAAGGATCGCGCGGCAGGAAGCTTATAAAGGCCACGATGCGGTGATCGGGGCATGGAATGGCGTACTCAGCCGAATTCCAGGGGCGCGGCTGCAGCTGATTGGACCGTCTGAAATGACTGAAGACCTGCGAGCACTTTCGGAGAGTAACGGGGTCGCACAATCCGTTGAGTTCCTCGGATCTGTCAGCGAAGAGGAGAAGATGAGGCGGCTGGCGGAGGCGCGCTGCATGGCGCTTCCAAGCCGTGGTGAAGGTTTTGGTCTGGCTTATGTGGAAGCGATGCGCATGGGCCGGCCGTGTCTGGTCAGTACGCTGGACGCCGGACGCGAGGTGGTTTGTCCAATGGGAGAAATGAATCCGGCGGGAATCGCCGTCGATCCCGATAACCGGGCGGCGCTGACATCCGCCCTGGTTCGGCTGATGACACATGATGCGGAATGGGACAGCTTCTCAACAGCCGCGACCGCTCGATACGCTCGTCTCTACACGGGCGCGGGCTTTCGTTCACGTCTGACTTCGGCTCTGGAGGCGATCGCGTGAAAGTGCTGCACGTGATTCCTTCGCTCAGCGCGGCTCGCGGCGGTCCGGCGTTTGCGCTGCGACTATTGGCCGCCGGTTTAGCCGCCGAGGGTGTCACAGTTGATGTCGCGGCGACAGATGACGATGGACCGGATGGGCATCTCGATGTACCACGGGGAAAAGGCATCAAAGAGGGAGGGGTGCTCTGCTTTTACTTCAGACGCCAAACCCGTTTTTACTCGTTTTCGTGGCCGCTGACCGCGTGGCTGCACCGGCACGTCCGCGATTACGACCTGATTCATATCCATGCATTGTTCAGTTATCCATCGACTGTCGCGGCATGGCTGGCGCGGCGCGCGCGCGTGCCTTATGTAATTCGGCCGCTGGGAACTCTGTCTCAATGGGGCCTGAAATCGCGGCGGCCCTTCCTAAAGCGGTTTTCGATGGCCTTCGTAGAGCGGCCACTGTTGAGCGCGAGCTGCGCAGTGCATGCCACCAGCCAGCAGGAGCGCGAGGAGGCGCTGGCCGCCTGTCCGGAATGCCGCACTTTTGTTGTGCCGAATCCGGTCGAATCGCCCGCGGAGATCCGAAGAGTGCCGCGTGGTTCGGGCGCGATTGTCTTTCTCTCGAGGATCGACCCGAAAAAGGGGCTGGAAGTCTTACTGGAAGCCTTTGATCGCGTCGCGCTTCGCTTGCCGCAGGCCCGCCTGGTGATAGCGGGAAGCGGTGACGGCCGATATGTGGAAAGTATTCGTCAGCTGGCGGCTCATTTGAAAGCCGGAGATCGGATCACCTTCGCCGGCAATGTGGGTTCCGACAGAAAGCGGGAATTATTTGCGGAGGCCGACCTCTTCGTGTTGCCCTCATATTCGGAGAATTTTGGAATCGCGGTGGTCGAGGCAATGGCGCATGGGGTTCCCGTGCTGATTTCCACTCACGTGGGAATCCACAGGGAAGTCACGGAGGCAAACGCCGGCCGCGCGGCTGAAGTCTCGGCCAGCCTGTTTGCCGAGGAAATCTGCGCGATGTTCTCTGATACCGAGGCGCTGGCGACGATGGGGCGCAACGGACGGAAGCTGGCGGCAGAGCGTTACAGCCCCGACGTCGTTTCACGGCAGGTGCAGGCAGAATACAAGCGCATCCTGGAGGCCGCCGCTGCCTGAGAACGCACTTTCGGTGGTCGTTCTGACCATGAACGAAGAGAGAAATCTTCCCGCGTGTCTGGCAAGTCTTGTGGGGTTGAACTGCGACTTGTATGTGGTCGATTCGGGCAGCACCGATCGGACGCCGGAGATTGCGCGTGCGGCCGGCGCAACACTACTTGCGCACCCGTTTGTCGACTATGGAAAGCAGCGGAACTGGGCGCTGGAGAATATTGCATTCCGTACCGAATGGGTTTTGAATCTGGACGCCGATGAGCGCCTCACGCCGGAACTGGCGCGGGAAATCGCGGATGCACTGCGCGCCAGGCCGACGGCCGACGGCTTCATGCTCCGGCGCCGGACCGTTTTTCGTGGCCGATGGATTAAACACGGGGATCACTATCCCAGCTATCAGTTGCGTCTTTTCCGGCGCGGAAAAGGTGTCTGCGAGGACCGGCTCTACGATCAACATTTCGTGGTGACGGGGATAGTGGCCTTCCTGCGGAACGATTACGTTGATGTAGCGGCGGGAGACGTCTCCAGCTGGAGTCTGCGCCACTTCCGGTGGGCCGCCGCGGAAGCGCATGAGCAGTCGCGTCGTGAGATAGTCCACGCGGCAAGAGTACCGGCCAATCTGAACAGCGGGCCCATTGCCCGGCGACGGTGGCTGCGCGAAAAAATCTACGGGCGCACGCCCCTGTTCGTGCGACCTGTGCTGTATTTCGGCTATCGCTATTTTGTGCGGCTGGGATTTCTTGACGGCGCCGAGGGGTTCGTTTTTCATTGCCTGCAGGGCTTCTGGTATCGCTTTCTCGTGGACGCGATGCTGTGGGAATCCGGATTGGGTGAACGATGAACATTCTGGGCCTTAATGCATTTCACGGAGATTCTTCGGCGGCGCTGCTGCGCGAAAGGGAATTCGCGTTTGCAATTGAAGAGGAACGCATCAACCGTGTCAAGCACTGGGCGGGATTTCCGATGCAATCGATCAATGCCTGCCTGAATCCGGACAATGTGCCGAATGTGGAACGGGCCGGCGTCAGTCACGTCGCTATCGGGCGCGACACGAACGCGAATCTGTGGCGGAAGGTCGCATGGGTGGCGACACATCCCCGTGCGCTGAATCACGCGCGCCAGCGTTATCGCAACCGTTCCGCCGTGACGGCGCTGCCGGAACAGATGGAGGCTCTTGGTCTGGGGCATGCTCGGCTGCATTTCGTGGAACACCACCGGGCGCATCTGGCAAGCGCGTTCTTCGTCTCGCCATTCGATGAAGCCGCAGTCGTCTCAATCGACGGCTTTGGCGACTTCAGCAGCGCCATGTGGGGCGTCGGGCGGGGTAACAAGATCGAAGTGCGCGGCGCGGTCCGGTTTCCCCATTCGCTGGGAGTTTTCTATTCCGCCTTCACGCAGGTGCTGGGATTTCCTCATTACGGTGACGAGTACAAAATGATGGGCCTCGCCGCGTGCGGGTCGCCGGTGTTCGCGGACCAGGTGCGAAAAGTCGTACGGGTCCACGGAGATCAGATTCGGCTGAATCTGGATTACTTCCTTCACCATGCCGGCGGGACGGAGATGACGTGGAATGACGGATCGCCGACGATCGGACCACTCTATTCGGCGCGGATGGCAGAAGAGTTCGGGCCGATCCGAGGCGGGGAGTCGCCGCTGGAGCAGCGGCACGCCGATCTGGCAGCTTCCGTTCAGCTGGTATTTGAAGAAGTTGTCTTTGGGTTTCTGCGGCACGTGCAGCGGGAATCCGGGATGAAGAACCTGGCGTACGCGGGAGGAGTAGCGTTAAACTGCGCAGCTAACGGCAGGATCTTTCGGGAGACGCCGTTTACACAGCTGTATATTCCTCCCGCAGCCAATGATGCCGGCATTGCCATGGGATCGGCGCTTCATGTGGCGCACGAGGTTCTGGACGAGCCACGCGGCCCGGCAATGATGCACGCGTACTTCGGCCCTGGTTGCAGCGACGATGCAATTCAGAAGGCCCTAACCGCCGCCGGGGTAGAGTACGAGACTCCGGCGGACGAAGACTCGCTGGTCCGCGCTACCGCCGCGTGCATTGCCGACGGCCAGGTAACTGGCTGGTTTCAGGGGCGGATGGAGTTCGGTCCGCGAGCGCTCGGAAACCGCAGCATTCTGGCCGATCCGCGGCGGATGGACATGAAAGACATTCTGAATCATCGGATCAAGCGCCGGGAATCGTTCCGGCCGTTTTGTCCGTCGATTCTGGCTGCCTCAACAGCCGAGTACTTTGAGGAAGACCGCCCATCACCCTTTATGGTACAGGCGTATCCATTTCGGGAATCGGTTCGGCCCCTGATTCCCGGCACAGTGCACCTGGATGGCACCGGCAGGCTACAGACGGTGGAGCGCGAGGCCAATCCACTCTACTGGAAGCTGCTGACGGAGTACCACCGAATCACGGGAGTACCAGTACTCATAAACACCTCGTTTAACGAAAATGAACCTATTGTGAACGATCCAGAGGAGGCAATCTGTTGCTTTCTTAGGACGAAAATGGATTTACTTGTAATAGGCAGTCACATGGTAAAGAAACGGGGATCGCTCCCGGACGCCCAGGGCGTTCGGTGAAGGTTCTACTGGTTAACCAGACATATTGTCCCGATAGCGTCGCCAGCGGCCAGTACGCGGGTGAGCTTGCCCGTGCCCTCGTGGAGGATGGACACAACGTGACGGTCCTAACCGGCCGCCGTGCGTATGACCGCCCGTGGGTGCAGTTCAGTCCGCGGGAGCTTCGCGACGGAGTGGATATCATCCGGGTGCCATACACAGGATTCGGGAAAGGCGTGCGATGGCGGCGGGCGATGGACTTCGGCAGCTTTTTGCTGAGTTCAGCCCTGCGTCTGTTGCGGCTTCCGAAGTTCGATGTAGTGATTTCCATGTCGTCGCCCCCTCTGCTGGCGACAGTTGCCTCAGCGATTGTTCGGTTGCGGGGCGGCGAACTGATCTGTTGGGTTCTCGATCTGAATCCGGATGAGGCGATCGCGGCTGGCTGGCTTCGGGAAGGCACACGCATCTGCCGGCTTCTGCAGCGGTTGACGGCATACGGCTTCGCTCACGCCCGCAATATTGTCGTGATGGATCGTTTCATGGCCCGGCGGGTCATGCGATACGGCGTGCCGCAGGAGAAGATCGCCGTTATCCCTCCATGGTCGAATAACGGTTCTGTGCAGTACGACAGAGCCGGGCGCGATGAATTCCGGCATGAACATGGCCTCGAAGGCCGGTTCGTCGTTATGTATTCGGGGAACCACAGCCCCTGCCATCCGCTTGAGACATTACTCGAGGCGGCACGGCGAATGAAGAACGACCACAAGGTGGTGTTTTGTTTTGTCGGAGGCGGCAGCGAGTTTTCCCGGGTTAAGGCCTATGCGGCGGGGCACCGGCTCCGGAATATTCTTTGTTTGCCGTATGTCCCGATGAGCAGTCTCTCCGCTTCGCTTTCTTCGGCGGACCTGCACGCTGTCGTGATGGGCGATCCGTATCTCGGAATCGTACACACCTGCAAGGTCTACAACATTCTGGCGCTTGGGATTCCATTTCTTTACATCGGACCGGAGCAGAGCCATATCACCGATCTGGGGGCCGCATCATTCACATCTTCGGACTGGATGATGCAGGCACGCCACGGGGATCCGGAAACAGTTGTGAATCTGATTCGTCAGGCGGCGGCGGCGAAACTCGCGGTGCCGTGCGCTACAGAACAGGAGCTGGCGCGAGATGTTTCGCAGGAAGCGCTGATGCCGCTCATGTTCGAAGTCCTGCACAGAACCGGCGACCACGCGACCGCGGCGGTTTGCGCAGCACCGCCGCATTCTTCTTAGCTCCATACGATAATTACCGGAAGGTATTTCGATATCAGGACTTCCTTCCTCTTGCTGGGGGCGGGGCTCGTGCTGGCCTACGCCGCTTTTGAGAACGGCGGTGTTGCGCCGGCCGACTGGAATACCTGCGTGATGGCGCTGGGCGTGGTGATGCTTGCCGGATACCTGCCCTTCGGAACCGGGGGCGTCTCCGCACCGCCAGACCGCCTGCTGTATTTCGCCGTGTTGGGGATTCCGCTCTGGGCTCTGCTGCAGGCGACACCACTCCCGCCGGGCATTCTGGCGCTTGCATCGCCGCAGCATGCGCGTCTGGCGGAACTCCTGCGACGGTTCGAACCGCAATCCTCCTGGACGCCGCTCAGCATTCGGCCGGAAGTCACTTTACAGTACGCACTGCGCTACCTGGGATTGAGCGCCGTATTTCTGACTACCCGCGATCTGATGTGGCGGCTGCCCGACCGCCCATGGCTGATTGCTATGCCAACGCTGGTCGTGGCTCTCGGGGAAGCGGTGATTGGAATACTGCAATCGTCAAGCGGCGTTCCCGATCTGCCGATTACCGGGACATTTGTCAGCAGAAACCATTTCAGTGCGATGCTCGAAATGGCGCTGCCATTTGCGG
This sequence comes from Acidobacteriota bacterium, assembly GCA_048498815.1. Taxonomy (GTDB): domain Bacteria; phylum Acidobacteriota; class Terriglobia; order Bryobacterales; family Bryobacteraceae; genus BOG-234. The sequence continues at coordinate 32,751 of JBEHXG010000002.1, forward strand.
CTGGTGCGGTACTGGGATTCGCGCCGCGAGCCCTCCGGGCAATCGGGGCCTGCGCGGGCGCCGCACTTTCAGCGCTCTTTCTGGGTGCGATCAGCATTTCGCTGTCGCGGGCGGGGTTCGCTCTTGCGGTGGGCAGTCTGTTAACGCTTGCCATATTTCATATCAGTTTTCGAATGCGCGGAAGAGCCCGCGCCTGGGGACTGGCGGGGAGCGTGGCGGCGGGCATGGCCGGCGCCGTGCTGCTTGTTTCCGGAAGGCTGCTGGATCGAATGGAGCCCACGGGGATGTCTCTCGCGGGTGAACCTGCATGGAACAACAGGCTCCTCTTCGCTCGGGAGACCCTGAAGGTAATTGGAGCCTATCCCCTATTTGGTTGCGGCTTTGGCGGTTTTGTTTCGGCTGTAGCGCCATACCGCAGCTCCGCCCTTACCCGAACGCTCGACTACGCACATAACGATTACCTGCAGTTTCTTGCCGAGGGCGGATTGGTGAGTTTTGCGCTTGCGCTCGTCGTCGGAGTCCTGGTGGCACGGGCATTGTTCCGGGGGCTGGTAAGGCCACCGGCGCGGCATCGCAGACTAGCGTTATGTTGCGCCGTGGCGCTGGGAGCCGGCATGCTGCACAGTGCGGTGGATCTCACAACCTACGTGCCAGCGACAGCAATGATGCTTTGCTGGATTGCCGGTATGGCGGCGGGGCTGGATTTTGATCGGGGACCGGTCAGGCATCCACGGCCGGGCGAGTTTGGTAAAGCAGACCCGCAAGCCGCGAATGGAGGCGATTCGCGATTCTTACGTCCTTCATAATCTGTGCACGCAGCAATTCCGAACTTTCAAACTTCTTTTCGCTCCGCACCAACTTCAGGAACTGCACTTCAATGCGGGCGGGGGTGACGCCATCGAATGTATCCAACAGGAAGGTCTCACACGTAAGATCCTTGCCATCGAAAGTCGGCCGGTATCCTACGTTGCTGATTGATGACCAGGCTCGACCAGCCTCATCGAGTTCCCGGGTTCTCGTGACATAAACACCCGCCGCAGGCAGCAGTTCGTTTTCCGGCGCGAGGTTCAGCGTGGGAACGGTCTGCTTCGAACCAATCCCCTGCCCCTTTACTACGAATCCTTCGAGAGCGAAGGGTTGCCCCAGTAATCGACAGGCTCGTGACACCTTGCCTGCGCTCACGAGAGCCCGCACCGCCGAGCTGCTTACTCTTTCGCCGTGTCGCAGAATCGCTCCGGCTGATTCCACCTCGAAACCGCAGCGCGCACCGAGGTCACGCAGCGTCTGCAGATTGCCTGCCTGCTTGTGCCCAAAGCGGAAGTCCTCACCGACGATGACCAGGCGAGCATGCAGCCGATCCGCCAAAACTTCCCGGACGAAATCTTCCGGTGACAGCTTCGCCAGCCCGATCGAGAACGGAAGCAGAACAGCAGCGTCTGCGCCTTCCGATTCCATGTGCCGCAAACGCTGCGCGATCGTCGTGATCAGCCTCGGCGCACGCTCCGGCGCCAGTACTCGCGCCGGATGCGGATCGAACGTGAGTACAACGGCGCTCAGTCCTCGCCCTTTCGCAACAGCGGCCGCACGGCGAATGATCTCGCGATGCCCGATGTGCACGCCATCGAAATTGCCAATCGCGACTACCGAAGGACCAAGGCCCGCCGGCACCTGGTCAAGCGCGCGGAACGATCTCATGCTGCGTCGGGAACCTCGATCTCCAGGCCGTCCCAGGCGAGGAATATGCCTTCCGGAAGCGCACTCTGAGCGGCGGCATGGGGTACATCGTGCGACATGTGCGTGAAAAATGTCCGGCGAGCGCCGATGCACCTGGCCGTCTCAATCGACGCATCGACCGTGGAGTGCGTCGGATGTACCTTGTATCGCAGGGCATCGAGAAACAGAACGTCGAGCCCCCGAAGCTGTTCGAGCGAACTCGCGGGAATTTCGCTGTGATCGGTGAGGTATGCGGAGTTACCGAAGCGGTAGCCGTAAATTCGCTCTCGCCCATGCATTACAGGCACGGGCTCAAACTGCAAACCGGCCGCGTTGAACGGATTTCCGTCAATCAGGTTCACCTCCAGCTGCGGAACATGGGTCTTCACCTCGCGCGGCTCAAACGCATAACTGAACACACGGCGTATCGTCTCGAAAGTTTCGGACGATGCGAAAAGCGGAATCTTCCCCTGGCGGAAGTTGAACGGCCGCACGTCGTCAAGCCCCAGAATGTGATCGGCATGGCTGTGCGTGTAGACGATGGCGTCGAGCTGCCCGATCTTCGCCGTCAGCATCTGCGCACGGAAATCCGGTGTCGTATCAATGACGATATTCCTCCCGCCGTGCCGGATCAGAATCGAAGGCCGGAGCCGCGTGTCGCGCGGGTCGGCCGAAAGACAGACTTCGCACGAACAACCGATTGTAGGGACACCCGAACTGGTGCCCGAACCGAGCACCCGAATCGAGAGCGGCATTATTCGCTCTTGGGCGCTTCCTTCGGCTGCTGTGCCGCCTGTTCTTTCGCCTGCACCCACCGGAAACGCAGTTCGGTAACGGAATTGTCAAGGCTCCGCTGCTCTTCCATCGTGAGATTGCCCTTAGTCTTCGCCTGCAGCATCGCGAGCAGGTCGATATTATGGCGGCCGAGTTCGAAATCGGGCTCGCGCTTATCGCCAAAGGGCAAAAGTCCCAGGTTCAATTCGGCCTGGAGACGAAGGGAATAAACCAGAAAATCGAAGTCGGCAGGGGGCAGTTCGGGGCGGGTTCCGGCTTCGTCCTCGGGTCCTTCGTCGGTATCCAGGATTGCGTTCTCGTCCACTTCGCTCATGGTTATCAGTCTATCTTGTCCGGGGCATGCGATGCCGGAACCGAGTGCTACATTTGGACTTGGACGAACCTTCAGGCCAGGCTGGCCGCAAACTCGAAGAGCTGATCGCAATTATGGCGCGCTTGCGGGCGCCACAGGGATGCCCCTGGGATCGCGAGCAAACCTTCAAGACGATTCGAAAATACACTGTTGAAGAGACGTATGAGGTTCTGGATGCCATCGACCGGCAAGATTGGCCCGGTCTGTGCGAAGAACTGGGCGACTTCATGCTGCAGGCGGTCTTCTACGCGCAGATGGCTTCGGAAGAAAAGCTGTTTACGCTCGAAGATTGTATTGATGCAATCAATGCGAAGCTAATCCGTCGGCATCCGCATATTTTTGGCGATCAGACTGCACGGACTGAAGCGGATGTGCTGAAGCTTTGGGAGTCGGTGAAGAAGGAAGAAAAGAAAGACCGTGCGGAGGGACTGCTCGATTCCATTCCACGCGCGCAGCCTGCGCTGCTGGAGGCGCAGCAGGTATCTTCGAAGGCAGCGCGGGCCGGGTTTGACTGGAGCGGCATTGATGAGGTGATCGCCAAGCTGCACGAAGAGATCGCCGAGTTTCGACAGGCAGGCTCGATTGAAGAACGGGAAGATGAGCTGGGCGATCTGTTATTCACCGTCGTGAATCTTGCCCGGTTTGCGAAGGTCGATCCGGAACAGGCGCTGCGAAGCACGAACGCCAAATTCCGCAGGCGGTTCACTTACGTTGAGGCGCGCCTCGCGGAAGAGGGGCAAGCCGTAACCGGAACTCCCGTCGACAAACTGGAGGCACTCTGGCAGGAGGCCAAGAAGTGATCCGCGATCTGGTAACGCAGGAAGAGTTCCAGCAAGCGGTGGAGATCCAGAAAACAATCTGGGGATTCAACGAGCTGGACCTGTTGCCAGTGCGATTTTTCGTTGTAGCGTCGAAAATCGGTGGCCAGGTTTTCGGCGCATACGACGGTGATCGGATGGTCGCTTTCTGTCTTGCGATCCCCGGGCTGAAGGCAGGCGCCCGGCCGTATTTGCACAGTCACATGCTGGGGGTGCTGCCTGAGTATCGCGACACCGGATTGGGTCGTCAGCTGAAGTTGCGCCAGCGGGAAGATGCACTGGCGCGCGGGATCGATCTGATCGAGTGGACTTTCGATCCGCTCGAAATCAAGAATGCATATTTCAATATCGGCCGGCTGGGTGCAATCGTTCGGCGCTACGCGCGTAATCAGTACGGAATCACCAGCAGCGCCCTGAACGGCGGACTTCCCACCGATCGCTGTGTCGCCGAATGGTGGATCGGACGCGACGTGCAGCGGGGGCTCGTGACAGAGAGTATTCGCCTACCCGGCGATTTTGCAATGATCCGCAGCAGCGATCCACAGCGCGCCGGAGAGATTCAATCCAAGCTGGCGGATCGCCTGGACAGCGCATTCGCCCGCGGACTCGCAATCGTGGGGGTAGAACGCGATGAAGCCTGGTTCACCTACCAGTTGGGAGAAGTCGCCTGAAGATCGAACGCATCGTGCTGCGCCTTCTTCGTATGCCGCTGGTGCATTTCTTTGAAACCAGCTTCAGCCGCACCTATGAGCGCAGCATCATCATTGTGGAAGCAGTGGGCGAAGGCCTATCCGGCTGGGGAGAAATCACGGCAGGCGAGCATCCGTTTTACAACGAGGAATGGACGGCGGCGGCGTGGCTGCTCGCGCAGAATTACGTGGCTCCGCGAATCGTGGGCCGTGACCTCCGTTCCGCCGGGGAGGTAAACGCCTTAACGAAGCATATTCGAGGGCACAACATGGCACGCGGGGGGGTGGAAGCCGCGGTGTGGGACCTGCAGGCGCGGATGCACGATAACCCGCTGTGGAAAGAGATCGGCGCGGGTGCGCGGCGCGAGATTCCCTGCGGCGTATCGATTGGAATTCAGGACTCGGTGGAACAGCTCATCGGCAAGATTGAGACTGAGCTTGCGGCGGGTTATCAGCGCATCAAGATGAAGATAAAGCCGGGCTGGGATGTCGATGTCATCCGGCGTATGCGCGCGCGATTTCCGAAGACTGCGCTAATGGCCGATGCGAATTCGGCGTACACGCTTCAGGATACGGATCTTCTGAAGTCGCTGGATGGGTTCGGCCTGACAATGATCGAACAGCCGCTCGCGCATGACGACATGATCGATCATGCGAAGCTTCAGGCAGATATTGAAACGCCCATCTGTCTCGATGAGTGCATCCGCAACGCGCATCACGCTGAGCAGGCAATCGAACTGCAGGCGGGCCGGATCGTCAATATCAAGCTGGGCCGCGTAGGTGGATTCGGCGAAGCCATCCGCGTGCATGACGTTTGCCAACGAGCCGGAATTCCGGTTTGGTGCGGGGGTATGCTCGAAGCGGGCATTGGCCGCGCTCACAACATCGCTCTGGCGACATTGCCGAACTTCACGCTGCCGGGTGACGTTTCCGCGAGCAAACGTTATTGGAAGCGCGACATCGTGACGCCCGAAGTGACCGTGACTCCACGCGGGACCATTGCACTCACCGATGCGCCAGGCTTCGGTTACGAAATCGACCATGACTTCCTGCGGTCGGTCACGGTGGAAGAGCATGCGATAACCGCACAATGAGCGCGTTTACTCAGCTTCTGCGCTCCAATCGCAACTACCGTTACACGTGGGCCGGGCAGGTGGTGAGCGAGGTGGGCGATCACTTCAACAACATCGCCGTGCTCAGCCTGGCGATGACGCACGCCGATCCAGGACTCGTAGTGACCGGCGTGTTTCTTTCGCGCGCGATACCGATGCTCGGCGCGGGTCCGCTGGCAGGTGTGTTGCTCGATCGCCTGGACCGTAAGCGAGTCATGATCGCGAGCGACCTGATCCGGGCCGTCATCGCGCTGGGCTTCATTCTCTGCGTGCAGCAACAGAGCAACTGGCTGATGTATGGATTGAGCGCTGCGCTGATGTTCGCTTCACCGTTCTTTACGAGCGGCCGTGCGTCGACTCTGCCCTCGATCGCAACCCCGGAAGAACTCCACACGGCAAACACGGTTACGCAGACAACATCGTGGGCGAGTCTCACCATCGGCGCACTGTTGGCCGCCGCGGGCGTCCAGTATGGCTATAGTCTGGCGTTCCTGTATAACGCCATGTCGTTTCTGATCTCTGCCTTCTGTATTTCACGTCTGCGGCGCGAAGGTGGCTTTCGGGGTTCCGCCGACGCGAAGAAGCACGAAACCACGGGCTTCGCTCAATATCGTGAAGGCCTGCGATACATGAAGGCGACACCTTTAGTGGCGGGCATCGCCCTCATCAGTGTGGGGTGGGCGAGCGGCGGCGGCGCCGCGCAGGTGCTGTTCAGCCTTTTCGGCGAGCAGGTGTTCCATGCGGGTCCGCGCGGCATTGGTCTGATTTGGGGCAGCGCGGGGTTCGGTCTTCTGACGGGCGCCGTCATCGCCTACAACCTGGGAAAACGACTAAGCTTCCTCGGGTACAAGCGCACAATTCCGATCGTTTATCTCATCCACGGCGGCGCGTATGTCGTTTTCAGCCAAATGCCGACGATTGGTCTCGCGTGCATCTTCATCGCGATCTCTCGCGGCGCAGTTGCGATCAGTTCGGTGCTGAACTTCTCTCAGTTGCTTCACCACGTGGAGAACCGGTATCGGGGCCGCGTTTTCGCCACCCTGGAATCGATCACATGGTCGGTGATGATGCTCTCGATGATGGCGGCCGGCGCTGCCAGCGTCTCGCACAGCGCCCGCACTATCGGGTTATGGTCCGGGGTGATTAGTTCCACAACGGCGTTCTTCTGGTGGTGGGCCGATCTGCGGGGCAAGCTTCCCGAGCCTCCTGCGCAGGCAGTGGAACCCGGCGCCGACGATGAAGTGAAGGCCGAACCGCCGGTGGCATCATAGCTACAACGTATGAACGGTAAAGTAATTCTGGTCACCGGCGCGGCCAAACGGATTGGGCAGTCGGTGGCGTTGGCTCTGGCCGCAGAGGGCGTTCGCGTGGCGATCCACTACAATGGCTCGGCAACGGAAGCGCGACGCACTGCTGAGGAATGCGGCGGCGCTCCTGTGTTTCAGGCAAACCTCGAAAGCGTGGCGGAAATCCGGGCGATGGTAGACCGTGTGGCATCGCACTTCGGGCGGCTTGATGGACTCGTGAACAACGCGGCGCGCTTTACAAAGTTCGACCCGCTGGAAATCGAAGAAGCGGACTGGGATTTCATCCACAACGTAAATCTCAAAGCCACTTTTTTCTGCAGCCAGGCCGCGGCCCGCGTGATGCTGGCGGGGGACGGCGGGCACATTGTCAATATAAGTTCTCTCGGCGCCCTCAGGCCATGGCAGGATCATGCGCATTACTGCGCATCGAAAGCGGGCGTCGTGATGCTGACAAAGTGCCTTGCGAAAGCCTGGGCACCGAAGATCGCGGTAAACACCGTCGCCCCCGGCGTGATTCCGTTCGATAAAACCGATGAACGCATCGAACGCTTTATTGCCGCCACACCTGCGGGACGCGCGGGAACCGGGGGCGAGATCGCCGAAGCCGTTACGTTCTTCCTCAAATCCACGAACTTCGTAACCGGCCAGTTAATCGCGGTCGATGGCGGCCTGAGCTTAAAGTGACACGCGATTCAGCAGCTTCTCAACGTGCTTGGCGAGAATATCGCACTCGATATTGAGACGGTCGCCGGGCCGGCGTCGGGAGAGGTTTGTCGCTTCATACGTGTGGGGAATGATCGCCACGCGCACGACTCGATTCGCTACATCTGCGATTGTGAGACTGATCCCGTCAATTGCGATCGAACCTTTGTAGACCAGATAGCGGTCGAGAGCCTCAGGAACTTCGATTGCAAGTTCCCAGTTGGCATCGCCCAGCGGACGGAGCTCTTTGAGGATGGCGCGTCCATCCACATGGCCCTGCATGATGTGGCCGCTAAGCCTCGCGGCGAGCGTGATCGGGCGTTCCAGATTCACCGGGTCGCCGGGCAGAAGATCACCCAGGTTGCTGCGATGCAAAGTTTCCGGCGCAAGATCGGCAGTAAAGCCATCAGGGCTCAGTTCCACGGCAGTCAGACACACGCCGTTCACCGCGATGCTGGCCCCCATCGTCATATCTTCCATCACGCGTGAACAAGCGATAGACAGCCGCGATCCCGCCGTTACCACAGTGCCGCGTTCTTCAACGATTCCCGTAAACATAATCAGCGCGCCTTTGTGATCCAGGCTTCGACAGCGAACTCATCGGGTGGGATGGAGTGCAGAGTCGTCCGCTCGAGCTGAATTGCGTCGAGGCGGCTCATACGGCCTGCGCCGCCCGCCATCGGAAGCGAATCGGTCCCGCCCAGAATCTTGGGCGCATAGTAGAGGAAGACCTTATCGACCGCTTCGCATTCCAGCGCCGCCCAGTTGACTTTGCTGCCTGCTTCAATCATCGCCGACAGGTACCTGCGACTGCCCAGCAGCGAAATCACATCGCGAATATCCACACGGCCCCTCGGACCATCGAAGCGGCAGATCTCTACGCCGCGAGCCTCAAGCGCCCTGCGCCGCTCGGGGGAAGCAGCGGAAGTAGTAGCAATCAGCAGATCATCCTTCGCACTCTGCACCATGAGAGACGAAGGCGAGATACGCAGCGTGGAATCGAGCACCACACGCAGAAGAGGACGCGCGCGCGGCAGTTCGCTGCGATCGGTCAGCCGGGGATTATCGGAAATCACGGTGCCGATGCCGGTGATCATCACATCGGTCGCATGCCGAAGGACCTGTACATGAGCGCGTGCACGCTCGCTCGTGATCCAGCCAGTGTTATCTTCGGGCGCGGCAATCTTGCCATCCAGCGTGAGCGCGCTTTTCAGCGTGACCAGCGGGCGTCCGGTCCGCATGAAATGCAGAAACCCCTCATTCAGACGCTCCGCAGCGGCAGTGTGTTCGTGCGACATCTCAACATCAATACCGGAAGCACGGAGGCGACGCAGCCCCTCACCGGCCACCAGGGGATTCGGATCTTCGGAGGCCACAACCACTCGCGCGATGCCGGCACCAATCAGCGAGTCCGCGCACGGGGGAGTGCGACCCGTGTGACTGCATGGCTCCAGAGTCACATAAATCGTTGCGCCGCGGGCACGGGGGCCGGCATCCTCCAGAGCGAGAATTTCGGCATGCTTCAAACCTTCCCAGGTGTGAAAACCGCGGCCAACAATCTCGCCATCGCGCACAATGACGGCGCCCACCATGGGATTGGGGCTTGCGAGAGCAGTGCCGCGGCGCGCAAGCGCCAGGGCTTCGGCCATGTAGTCAGGAGTCATCTTCTAGACCGTGAAGAGCGAATCGATGAACCGGTTCGGATCGAACGGCAGCAGATCATCGATTTTCTCGCCCACGCCGATAAAGCGGATCGGCAGACCGAGTTCGCGTGCGATCGCCACCACAACGCCGCCTTTGGCTGTGCCATCGAGCTTGGTCAGAACAATTCCGGTAACGCCGGACGATTCCGTGAATTTGCGCGCCTGTTCCAGGCCGTTCTGCCCGGTGGTGGCATCCAGAACCAGGAGCACTTCATGCGGTGCATCGGGAATTACGCGGGTCGCCGTACGGCGCATTTTTTCCAGTTCCGCCATCAGGTTGGCTTTGGTTTGCAAACGCCCGGCGGTGTCGATGATGACATAATCCGTCTCGCGCGCCTTCGCGGCAGACAGCGCATCGAACATCACCGCGCTCGGATCGGCGCCGGTATTTTGACGAATGACCTGGATGCCGGTGCGTTCGCCCCAAACTTCCAGCTGCTCAATCGCAGCCGCGCGGAAAGTGTCAGCGGCGCACAGAAGCACGCTGCGCCCTTCGCCTTTGAAGTGCGCTGCAAGCTTCCCGATAGTCGTCGTCTTCCCCGCCCCGTTCACGCCCACCATCATGATTACGGCGGGCGGCGCATCCACATAAGCCAGAGGACGATCGTTGTTCTGCAGCACTTCCAGCAGATACTCGCGAATCAGACTGCGGAGTTCGCTCGCATCGTTTACCAGACTGCGATCCACGCGCTCACGAATGCGATCCAGAATTTCCTGCGTCGTCGTCACGCCAATGTCGGCGCTGATCAGTGTGTATTCCAGTTCTTCCAGCAGGTCGGCATCAATCGTCTTTCGCCCGCCGATGACGTCTTCAATGCGCGAAACAAGCCCTTCGCGGGTCTTCTGAACACCGCTTTTGAGCTTTTCCAGTAGCGTCGGCTCCTGCGCCACGGAGCCGAAAAGAGTCTGAATCATGCGTAATTCCGATGGTAACAGGGGGCAGCAGCTTCGGCTGTTACACTGAAGATGTAGTTCTCCTTCTTACCCCGTGATCTCAGCAAATAACGTCAGTATGCGCTACGGCGCCAAAGTGTTGTTTGACGACGTGTCAACCACGTTCCTCCCCGGTCGCCGCTACGGTCTGACCGGTCCGAACGGGGCAGGCAAATCCACGTTCATGAAGATTTTGACCGGCGAACTGGACGCGCAGAAGGGCACGGTCGTTCGACCGAAGCGTGTTGGCGTTCTGAGCCAGGATCAGTTCGCTTTCGATAAGTTTCGCGTTATCGACACCGTGATCATGGGCAACAAAGCGCTATGGAAGGCTCTGGAGGAGCGCGAAGTCCTCTATGCGAAAGCCGAGATGACCGACGAAGACGGCATGCGTCTCGGTGAACTCGAAGGTGTTGTGGCTGAGAACGACGGGTACACCGCGGAAAGCGACGCGGCAATCCTGCTGGATGGTCTGGATATCCCCGAACCGCTGCACGAAAAGAAAATGAGCGAGTTGCAGGGCGGCCAAAAAGTTGGCGTGCTGCTGGCTCAGGCGCTGTTCGGCGGTCCCGACGCTTTGCTGCTGGACGAACCGACGAACCACCTCGATCTCGAATCTATTCACTGGCTTCAGGATTTTCTGAGCCGCTATCAGGGCACGCTGATCGTGATCTCGCACGATCGCCACTTCCTGAACAGCGTCTGCACACATACCGCCGATATCGACTACGAAACAATCATCACCTACACCGGCGGTTATGACGACATGGTGCTCGCAAAGACGCAGGTGCGTTCGCGCCTCGAAGCCGAGAATGCCCAGCGAGAGAAGAAGATTGCACAGCTGAACGAGTTCATTGCGCGATTTTCGGCTGGTACCCGGTCGAGTCAGGTGACGTCGAGAAAGAAAGAGGTGGAGCGCCTTGCCACCAGCGATCTGGCGCGCTCAAATATTGCGCGTCCGTTTCTGAAGTTCGATATGAAGCGACCATCGGGTCGCCATGCGCTCGAAGTCAAAGGGTTGACGAAGTCCTACGACGGCGCCGCGCCGGTGATCACCAACTTCACGGCCAGCGTCTCCCGAGGTGAGAAGGTCGGAATCATTGGGCGCAACGGCGTAGGAAAAACAACGATTCTGCGCTCCCTTCTTCGCAATGCCCCAGGCGCTTCCGATCCGGAATTCCCGATCGATAGTGGCGTCATCGAATGGGGCCATGAAGTACAGGTAGGCTACTTCGCACAGGACCATCGCGGTTCCATCGCACCCGGGCTTACGGTGTTCGATTGGCTGCAGCAGTTTGACCCTCAGGCCGGCAACGAAGAACTGCGCGGTCTGCTCGGCCAGATGCTGTTCAAGAGCGAAGAAGGAATGAAGCCGACCGCGGCGCTGTCAGGTGGTGAGGCCGCTCGTCTGATCTTCTGTCGCCTGATGCTGCAGAAGCCAAACGTGCTGATCCTCGACGAACCGACCAATCACCTTGATCTGGAGTCGATCAACGCGCTCAATATCGCGCTCCAGAAGTATCAGGGGACGCTGTTTCTGGTCACGCACGATCACGACCTGCTGGAAGAGACGGCGACCCGCATCTGGAGCGTGTCTCATTCGGGCGTGGAAGATTTCAAGGGCGCATACGAGGACATGCAGTCCGCCCGTGCGTGAGCCACTCGGTCAGAACTTATAAAATTTGTGCCGGCATGCCCTGCAGCGGAACGGCGCGATAAAGAACAACCGAAGAAACTCTTCCCACATTCCGGCGCGGGTCGCCCTGCGCACGTTCGCGGAAGTACATTTCGGGCAGTAGGTATTCGGCGTCCGCCCGTCTTCCACCGATCGTGTCTGAGCCTTGACCAGCTCCTTGTTGTGATCGCCGGCAGAAGGTGGAGCGAGCTGTGGCGGGAGGTTGGGCGATGGGGGGGCCAGGCGGAATCCCGGAACGGCTTCACTCAGCGCCTTCTCGATGCTGTTCACTACTCCCGAAACCTTTTGTTCGGCGGCTTTCGAGGAATCCCGCAGATGGTTGATCGTCTCGGTCTGTAGTACCGATATCTTTTCCAGTTGCGTGATGCGGCCCTCCAGCTGGTTAGTCAGAGCGATGGTGCTTTGCTCAACCACCCGCTGGCCCATCTCCTTAAACCCTTCAACCAGCTTGGTTTCGAGCCGATCCATCTGCTCGCCAACCTTCGCATCAATCAGAGATGGGAGGTCTTCGCGAATCGATTCCCGCACGGGGTCGACGCGCACTGCATCATTCCGCCGGCGCGCGCGAGCCATTTCCGCTGCACGGTTGCGTTCCGCAAAGAGGTCGCGTAACGGATTGCTGGATCTAGCGGGCGAATTTCGCGGGCGACGCATCAGAGGTGTACGCTTCCATGATGATTGTAACGTGGCACACTGTTCAGACAGCTTTTGAGCCTTGTGACATTTGGATGCAGTAACGTGTCGACGGCTGCACCAACTCAGTACTAGTACTCAACGCAGCGTATCATTCAGAAGTACCGCCAGCCGGTAACCCGCAGTTGCCAGCTGCTCATTGATAACCGGCATCGCGGCCGAAAAATAGGCGTCTCCAACGACGATGTGAAGCGCCTGAACCTTGTCCTTCTCCGCCTGGCAGGCAACGGGTGAGCCTGGCGACTCAACCGGAATGGCAGGAGACAATTTTCCATAGGTTACAGCTTCCGCGAGGGCATGGGTTTCCCAGGCCCATGCTTCGGGATCGTTAGGCTTAGCGGCCGAAACCGTCTGGAATTTCGAGGCATAGCGGCTGGAAAGCTGCATGGCATAATCGGGTTGCGTTGTGCTGTCGCCCTCAAGCTTCCGCTGGATCATCTTGTAATCCCAGATAGCGTGAAGGTTCGCGGGCTTATCCTCGGCGAAAAACTGAATGACGGTGCAGTTGCCGCCCTGGTCGTCGTTGTCGTCATCATGCAGGGGCATGTGGATATCTCCCAGGAAGTGAATGACGTAGCGCAGCGCGGCAGCGCGAGCCGCGGCGGTCTGCGACTTGTCTTTGAGGACCCCGAGTTCGTAGGCAATAGCTCTGGTGATGCATCCCGGCCTGTTCTTTCCGTCAACCGGCGGGCCCAATTCCGGACACCAGGGATCGAGAGCGGTCGGTTTCGTGATCGAACGCGGAATATCCACAAAATGCCAGTTCCCGGTCTTTTCGGTGCTCTTAATGTCGTCGGCCCAGGTGGCAGCATCAGCCATCGGATCGGCGGGCCGGTCCTTACAAAACCGATTCAACGCAGCATCGATCGGTCCGGCTTTCAGCAACGAGTCGACCGCTGCCGAAACCTGCGGCATCAGATGGGCTCGGGCGATCAGCGCCACAACCTGATGGCCTTCGCATCCCCAGCCAAACGCAGTCGATGAAATAAACGGCGCCAGTAAGGCAAGCCAGAGAGCACTCCGCATGGCTTAATTGTAGTCGCTGAACCTTTACTTCAGGTGGCGCCGAAGCGTAAAGGCATCGGGGCGAGCACTGTCGTGCTCCAGTTTCTTCCAGTCATCCTGAACATAGATCAGCTTGCCGCTGAGATGGTTGGATCGCTCCGAGGCCAGAAACATCGCCAGTTGAATCTGTTTCTCGGGCAGAGTTCCGCCGGTCGACTGCACATGCTCGGCAGATTCGATTTCATCGCTGCCTGCCCGTTCGCCCGCATGCAGAATCTCGTCTGTCATGTTCGTGTACGTTTCGCCGGGAAACATACAGTTGATCTGGACGTTATCCGAACGCACTTCCTCCGCCACACATTCCACAAAGCGCACGAGAGCGGTCTTCGCGGCCGAATAAGCCGCGAAACGCGGACGCGGCGTGGCTGCGCCCGGCGCGGCGATCACTACGATTTTTCCCGAACGGCGCGCAATCATGGCGGGCAGCACCGTCCGGCATGCGTTCATCACACCAATCACATTCGTTTCAAATACTTCCTGCCATGCAGCCGGGCGATTTTCAACGAAAGGACCGATGGGACCCTGGACCGCAGCATTGGCTACCAACGCATGAATGGGACCCCATTCACGAGTCATGCGGTCGGCCGCGGCCGTCACCTGGTCGAAGACACGGACGTCGGCGCGCAGGCGGAGAGCGATGCCGCCATGATCTTCAATTTCCAGTTTCGTCACGTCGAGTTCGGCCTGACTGCGGCCAAGGAGTCCGACTTTTGCTTTGTTTTGGGAGAAACCGAGAGCTAATCGTTTTCCGATTCCGCGTCCGGCGCCCGTGATCAGAACGTTCACATCCGGCGGTAAGCGCAAATGGCTATTCTATCTCTACCTGAGCCAGAGAAATGATTGATCTCTGCCTCTAATCGCATTCGATGGGTGTTTGGCGTGCTATCAGGCCAAAACGAAACAGACTCATGATCTCGAAACGAAACGGAATGAAACGCGTGTTCCACGTTCCGCTTCGAAGTGAAACGCTTCACTGATACCCTCTCCCGTCCTTTTCCCTGTTTCCAATAACTTACAGCCCTAAAGTTTTTGGCAAAAGCCATGCATATTCCCTCGCATCCGATATGGCTACCGCCACTCTCACCAAAAAGACTGCGACCGATAACGCCCGCCGCGACCAGTTGGTTCTCGAACATCTGCCGCTGGCCCGGGCCATCGCCGTGCGCGTTTACGAGAGCCTCCCCATGCACGTGGATCTGGAAGATCTGGTCCACGCGGGCATTCTGGGGCTGTTCGATGCGGCCACGAAGTATGACGACGATCGTGAAATTGCTTTCAAGGGCTATGCCAAACATCGAATTAAGGGCGCCATTCTCGACAGTCTGCGCGAGGCCGACTGGGCGTCGCGCGATCTGCGCCGTCGCCACAAGCGCCTGGAACAGGTCACGCGCGAACTAACGGCGATGCTGGAGCGCAATCCGACAGAAGCCGAAATCGCAGGAAAGATGGGCATGGATGTGGAAAAGTGGCGGCAGGTTGCGATCGAACTCCGCATGGTGGGCTTCCTTTCGGCTTCAACGCGCGGCGGCGAAGAGGATGCGCCTCCACCCGAGTTCCCCGCCTCAGAAGACACGAACCCGGCCGTGATGACAGGCCAGGTCCAGTTGCAGTTCATGCTGAAGACCGCGATCAACGTGCTGCCGGAGCGCTATCAGGAAGTCGTGAAACACTATTACCTTGGCGGCAAGACCATGCGCGAGATCGGCGATTCACTGGGCGTAAACGAAAGCCGCGTTTCACAGATTCATAAAGCAGCGCTCGAAAAGATGGCCGAAAAGCTGCAATCGATGGGTGTGAATTCCGCGGAGTGCCTGATCTGACCTCGTATAATCGGCTTTGGACGTTCTTCTTTCTTTTTCAACTGTGTTTGCCGCTGTGGGCGCTTTGTGGATCGCGGTGACCCTGTTTGCGGCACTGCTGGCCGGCGGGGTAGTTGCCGCGATCTTCGGGTCGATCTTCATCGGCGCACGCCGAATCGCCAATGCGATTGAGGCACGGCAGGCGGCGCGTTAATTCGCGGTCGGTTCTTTGTCCACGCGATCGATTATGAGGACCTCCACCGGCGCTTTCTGCGCTTTCAGTTGCAGGCCGAGGTTGTCCTGAACCGTCGTAAAGATTGACGGCGCCGAGGAATCCTGCGGCGGGTTGCCATTGAAACCGAGACCCGAGAGATCGATCGTGAAATCGTAGAGTCCCTTCATGCCCGTCATGTCGATGGCGGGATGATCCATGCGGCGGGTCAGCAGAAATGTGAACCGGGAGACCGGCTGCTTCGTAAATTTCGTGCCGATCGGACCAGCGCCAAGAGATGTCTGCTCGTCGTCTCGGGCTTCTACGAGTTTCGAGGGGCCCTTACCGGGCAGCAGCGCGTAGATATCGAGGTTCTTCGTCTCTTTGTGCACCGTTATTTTGAAGCGTTCGAGCAGCAGCGTCTGCAACATCTGCCGCATATCGTTTTCCGATGCGCCCGGCGCGCTCGCCGCAATGTCATAGCGGTTTTCATTTTTAATCCAGTCCGGGCCACTTAGTTGGTAATCCTTGAGATCGTAAGCCCATTCGAGACAGAAGCGCAGCGGAACGTTGACCATGCTGAAACGGCCGGGCGAGTTCGTCATGTTGCGCGGGATATCGCCGGGGCCGGCTTCCCCCGGATCGGCGGGCTTTACGGAAGCCGCTTCGAATCTCAACGGCGCGGAAACGGCTGCGGGTACGAGCAGAGCCGCGATCAGGATGAAGCGAAGCACAGGTTTATTTCCTCGCAGTGTAGTCGGCCGGTATCTGGAAGAGTGACGGGTCGGGCGAAATCTGCGTCACGTTGGTGAGCTGATAGGTGGTGTCGCCGAAGCGAGGATCGGAGCTGGTGCTCTTGATGAGCAGCTTCAGGTCGTCTGAGAACCAGCGCTCGTTGACCACCTTTATTGGACGGTTGTTGCCGATCTTGCCCGCGGGTATCGTCTCCGTCGTACGCGTTCCACGTGCCATCGCTCCGTTGACATTCTGGTCCGGCAGACTTTCGACAGCGCCGTTATTACCTGTGGAAACCCGCAGTGTCAGCTGCCCTTCCGCCGGAGTGGAATAGAAGGTCACACGGCGGGGGATATCGGAATCGACACCTGCAGGAGATGCGCCGCGCCCGCGCCCCTGAACGTAGACAGTCTCTGTGGTCAGCCGGAGTTCCTGCTCCGCTATCTTCCGGCGCAGCTCCTTGACTGAGGGGCTCTCCGACGAATATGTTTTCTCGGCCACGGACAACTCGTCCCGCAGTTTTGACAGATCCTGCTGGGCGAGCGCAGGAGCCATATTTATCCGGCTCACGGTTCTGGTCTTTGGATCCAGTTCCGCCCGGAATCTGCCTACAGGATCGGTAATTGAGACCGTACCGTCTGCGTGTTCAATTCGCGTGCGACCCTGCTCATCCCTAAATAAACGGTTCTTTTCATCCGTTTCGATGCGCGTTCCGTCGCCCAAAACCTGCAACGAGTGGCGTTCTTCGCCAGCCGAGAAAGGTCTGCCTGTTACTACCTGGCCCCCGATCGATTGCGTGGTGATGACCCTCGCGCTCGATTCCACAGTCGCCGGGAAGAACTGCAGCGCCGAAAACTGTGCAGTCTGCCCGTAGGCGGGGAAACCTCCAGCAATAGTCCCGATGATAAATGCGAAGCTTCTCTTCATACAATCGACTCCTCTCTTTAATTAATTGGGCATTGAAACCGCAAGCAGCCTCACCGCCCTTGCCCGCCCGTCCTGCCCCACCAATAAATCCGCGCGGGCCTGCGCTCCCGGATCAGCCATCCCCATCGGCAATCCCGCCGCAATCAACGCCGCAACAGGAATCTCCACCCGCATCACATCGGCGCGTTCATACGGCCCCAGTGGGATCGAATACGGAATCGCGACAAACGGCTGCTGCTTCGGCACGGGTATCTTAGTCCGATGCTTTGCCACCGGAGGAATCGCCGCCGCATTTTCCGTCGGATGCAGTTTCGCCGGGCGCGATGGAACGACGACCTTTGCTTCCTTCCTAACCTCGGTAACCTCGACGTGCCGGGGCATCGCAAACCATGCGATCGCCAGCGCTGCCGCAAGAGCACCCGCGGCACTCAACGCCATCCACCGGCGACGACGATAGCGGATCGTTTCAACACGGGCTGCCAGCGTCTGCTCCACACGCGCAGGTGGACGAGTTTCCGCCACTTCAGCCGCTACCACTCGCAACGCCGCCTGCAATCGCTTCTGCCGCGCCAGTTCTACCCGGCATGCGGCGCAGTCCGTCACATGAGGAATCGCAGGACCACCCCGCGCCATCTCCCGCAATCCAGCCGAGAATTCCGCGCACCTTAAATCGCGCATCGTTCCGCCTTCCTTTCCGGCTCCAGCTTTCTGCTCAACAACGCCCTCGCGCGATGCAGCCGAGACCGCACCGTCCCGACCGCGCATTCCATCAGCGCCGCTGTCTCTTCATAACTGCGGCCTTCCAGATCGCACCGCACCACAACCTCGCGATAAGTCGCCGGTAGCGCGGCAATCGCGCGTCGCAGCATGTCGGCGTCAGACTCCGCATCGCGTTCGCGATCGCCGTCAACGGCGGCGAAGACATCCTCAAGCGGCATCCAGCGCCGCTCCTCACCGCCACGGCGCTGCAGAAACTTGCGCGTCACGCCTGTCAGGAATGAACCCAGTTCGCCACGCTCCGGATCGAACTTCGCAGAATGATCCAGGAGCCAGACGAAAACATCCTGCGTCACATCGGCCGCTTTCACTTCATCGCCGGTCATTAATAATGCGAAGCGATACACCGCAGGCGAATGTCCACGATAGAGCACAGTGAAGGCATCGCGATCACCGCCGCGAAACCGTCCGAGCAGGTCTTTGTCTCTGATGCGGGACTTTGCGATCGGCTCAGGCTCGTTCATATCCGCGTCTGACTCTATTGCTTTCGCGATCAGACTAAAGTTCCGGAACTTTTCTACGTTCGTCACTGGAATAAGGATGTGAAAGCTCATGTTGCCATGAAACAGGTGCCGGCGGCGTTGCTGTGCCTTGCCGTTCCGGCGTTCAGTCAGACGGAACCGGCCTCGGAGGCGATAACGCTGACGCAAACGAATCCGGCGATCCTACTGAAGTCGGAGCCAAAATCGTGCGCGATTCCTCTGCTGGCCGGCGTGCCTGCGGCAAAGCCGGTGCCCATGCCCAATGCGGGGAAGTCGGATGAAAAAACGAAGCCATTCGATCGCATGGTCGTAGCGCCTCCAGCTCCGGCGTGCAAAACGGCAACCGCGTCGCCGCCGCCACCTCAGCGCTAGACGCGGGACAGAGCCGCTAGAATGGGACTCCGCATGAATTCGCGCGATCGGGTCTCGTTTACCACCTTTCTATTGCTGACGACAGCCGCCTGCAGTAAACCACAGGCGGTGCATGAGATGTCATCGATGGCGCCGCAGTTCGGGGTAACCAAACCCAACACAGGGGTACCGCCATCACCCGCACCGGCAGGAATGGTCTGGATCCCTGGCGGCGAGTTCTCTATGGGTGCGGCCGACCCGCCTGGGAACGACCACAACGCCGTTGGGATGCATGCCACGGAGGACGCGCGTCCAATCCACCGCGTCTACGTCGATGGCTTCTGGATGGACGCGACCGAAGTCACCAACAGGCAGTTCGCCGCCTTTGTTCGCGCCACACGCTACGTAACCGTAGCGGAGCGCAAGCCGCGGCCGGAAGATTACCCGGGAGCGCCGCCCGACAAGCTGGTAGCCGGCTCGCTCGTATTTTCGAAGCCGGAGGAAGAGGTACCGCTCGACAACGAGTATCGCTGGTGGGCGTATGTCAAAGGCGCCAACTGGAAGCATCCCGAAGGGCCGCAAAGCAGCATCGGAGGGCATGAATTGTGGCCCGTGGTTCATGTCGCCTTTGAGGATGCCGCAGCCTACGCCGCGTGGGCCGGAAAACGGTTGCCAACGGAAGCCGAATGGGAGTTCGCCGCGCGCGGTGGAATGAGCGGCAAACCGTACGCCTGGGGCGACGAGTTCCGCCCCGGCGGGAAATACATGGCGAATACGTATCAGGGCCATTTCCCGAATCGCGATTCCGGAGAGGATGGCTTCACCGGCCTCGCAGCGGTGGCGCAGTTTCCGCCGAATCCATACGGCCTGTACGATATCGCGGGCAATGCGTGGGAATGGATCAGCGACTGGTATCGGGCGGATTATTACACGCAACTGGCAGCCGCGGGCGGCGTCGCGAGGAATCCGGCGGGGCCGTTGTCCTCATATGACCCCGCAGATCCCACGTCTGCCAAACGTGTGCAGCGCGGAGGCTCCTGGCTATGCACGGACCAGTTCTGCTCACGCTACATGCCGGGCACGCGCGGTAAAGGCGAAGTCACCAGCGGCACCAACCATCTGGGCTTCCGCTGCGTCGAGGCCGTCTCAGCTTCAGGTCACTGAGGCTTCCTGCCAGGGCCGCTCGTATAGCAGTTGTTGCCGAGATTGTTCATGGCCCAAATCACGTCATGAACGTCCGTTACGCCATCCGCGTTGTAGTCGAATACGCTGGGCTGCGCATAATGAGCAAAAACGCCTTCCCAGTCGAAGAAGTCCACGGCTTTGTCGAGCGTTCCGTCTCCGTAGCAGGCGGGTTCGGAACCAAGCAGCGTGTTCATCTGAGCCATCAGATTAAGGTAAGCAGTGGACTGCTCGGCAGTGAGATTAACTGGCTGCCCGTTCTTCAGCAGATCCGCGCCACTGAGATCGATCCCGGCGGGATTCGTAGCTGTCGGAGTCAGGTCATAAAATTCATACGGTCCCAACGGGGCGAGACAACTCGGCCGATCGACCTTCACCAGCTTGTAGCGCTGGTCGCGAACCGCCCACACCTGGTTTGGAAGAACAATCAGACCGGGATACAAACCCGCCTGCAGAATAGAGCAACTCGTGGGATAGGCGGACACGGGCTGCGCCGCCGTGGGACCAAACCATTTGCCGCCGTTATCCTCGCAAACGCTCTGCGTAGTGAACAGAATATCCGTGGCGATATTAATTGGACCGAGGCTCACCACACACGGAGACAACTTCACCGACGGCGGCTTAAGCCCCGCGCCGAGCTGAGTGAAGTTATATTGACGAATGGGCGCCTGGGACGGATTCGTCAGATACGGCACCATGGGCATCGAATCGAGCTGATGCGAAGCGGGGACCGCGGTGTGCACATCAACTCCGGCGATCTCACCGAAGAGCTGAAAAAGGTCCACCGCGTTCACCATACTGTCGACGGCGCGGCCAGGGTTTTGAACCAGAGGCCCGGCCACGATCAGCGGCGCAAGCACACCTGTCTCATACGGAGTGCCCTTGGAACGAACCGGATCATACGGCGTCTTCACGTCTGCCAGAAAGCTGCCGTTGTCGCCAATGATTACCACCATCGTGTTGCGGGCCGCAGGATCGTACTTCAGGTTGCCCTGCGTATCCACTGTGGCGAGACCGGTGCTGGTGAGCAGGCGCCCGATTTCCTTATCCATCGCGGCCAGCATGAGGTCGCTCATCGTTTTCTGTGCGGCAGCGCTGGCCGCAGATTCGGGCACGCCGGAGGGCCAGGTGAAACCCGCCGGATATAGCGATGTGGGCGGCTCCTGGTAAGGTGTGTGGATCGCGTTATAGGCCACAGTCGCCATCCACGGGGCAGAAGTGCCGACCGTGGCGACCGACGTCTGCGAATTGATCCATGCGATTGCCGCATCCGTCTGCGCCGACGTCATGTATTGACGCGAAGGCGCCGCCTGCACGGTGGAACCGCCGGCGACAACCTTCGGCCAGACATAGTATGCATTGAAAGTCGCAAAGTTCGGAGGAGTTGTGCCCGCATCCGCGCAGGTG
The DNA here is from genome assembly GCA_048498815.1 of Acidobacteriota bacterium. GTDB lineage: Bacteria > Acidobacteriota > Terriglobia > Bryobacterales > Bryobacteraceae > BOG-234. The sequence goes on from JBEHXG010000002.1 coordinate 54,200, forward strand.
GCCGCGAAGTTCCCTCCTGAATCGAGCGCGGGTATTCCACCCTTTTCCACGCCCGCCTTGCCGGTGTAGCCGCCCTGGCTATCGTCACAGAAAGGCTTGCCGGTGGATGGATTCAGAAACCACACCGCGCCTCTCTGATTTCCTGTGGGGAAGCCCATGGAGTATTTCGTCTTGTCGGCGGTGTACTGCCCGCCCAATGTGGTATCGATCGGTGGCGGACCGCCGCGCATATTCCCGTTGAAATAATTCCAGCCCAGCGCGATGGGTGCGGCGTTTCCATCCGGGTTATTCTCGGGACCGCCCAGATGGTATTTTCCGATGAGTCCGCTCACGTAACCGGCCTGCGCCAGAACACGAGGCGTGGTGACTTCATAAGGCGAAACCTGCGCGGCGGGCAGATCCTGCGCCAGAATTGCGGCATTGACACCGGTTCGCAGCGGGTAGCGTCCGGTGAAAAATGCGGCGCGGCTGGGCGAACACTCCGGCATCGTGTAGAGCTTCGTAAACTTCACTCCGGCATTTGCGACGGCGTTGATGTTCGGCGTCAGGGCTGAAGTGCCCGCCGCCGGATTGAATGCCGCAAGCTGATCGATGCCGACGTCGTCCATCACGAGGAAGAGAATGTTAGGGCGCGCAGCTGTGCTTTGAGATCGAACCAATCCACCCCAGGGCATCAATGCGGCGCCGCAGCACGCCAGCGAGATTCTCGTAATGATTCCGGCCAATTTCATAGCTGTTGATTCCTTCAGGCGGAAGCGGATGATTCAAAGTGTCGCGCGGGCAAGGCGGGATCCAGAACTTTTCGTGCGCTTTCCGCGCCTGTAACCGGCAGGTTCGCGGGATCGAGCAGCCCCGTCTGCACCAGCACGCCCGCCTGGTCCCAATAGATGTGTTCGTGCGAAATTCTGCCGTCCTCAAATCCCACTATGACAACCAACGCCATCTCTACACTCCTGCCTGTGGGCGCCACGCCCGGCAGTAGCCAGTCCATGACGATCGTGTGCGTGAACCGGAGCACCAGTTCTTCCACGACCCGATTCGCGCCGACAGTGCTGGAAATCGTGGTCATCTCGGCATCCGGCGGCAGGAAGCGGCCGATCAGATGATCCCGGTAAAAAGCCTCCACACCTTCCCGCCCGACGCCTCCGGCCATGGTGGGAACGTGATTGAGATGTGGACGGGAACTCATTGTCGCCATCGTGGTGGCGAGATCGCCCGCGAGTTCCGCCTGGACGTGCTGCTGAAACAGCGCGGTCATGCTCTGGTCGTTTGTCATCTTACAAAGTTTTCGTGAGTCTACCACGCTGACTGCATGGATCGGCGTCAGCACATGCGCCTGCTAAACTGGCCCGGTTGAACCATCTCGAAACCGCCACTCTCACCGAACTCCGCGACGCGCTTGCTCATCTCGACAAGGGCTTCGCGCAGTTCCCGCGTTACGACCACGCGAATCCTGCGATGAGTGCGGTCCTGCACGAGACCGCAGACCGGCTGCGCGACAACTATCCTTACTTTCACCCTCTGTATGCCGGACAGATGATGAAGCCGCCGCATCCGGTCGCCCGCGCGGCCTATATGCTGGCCACCTGGATCAACCCGAACAACCACGCGCTTGATGGCGGCCGCGCGACATCCGCCATGGAGAAAGAAGCCGTGGCCGCTCTCGCCGCCATGTTCGGATGGAACACGTTCCTCGGCCATCTCACCGGTGGCGGGACCATGGCAAACCTGGAAGCGCTTTGGGTTGCCGGGCGGTCGCATCCGGGGAAGACTGTGGTCGCGTCCGCCGGCGCGCACTACACACATAGCCGCATTTCCGGCGTTCTGCAACTTCCGTTTGAAGCTATTCCATCCGGCGCTGATGGGGCAATCGATATGCGCGCTCTTGAACAACGCGCGCAACGCGCCGACCTCGGCTGCGTCGTCGCCACCCTTGGCGCGACAGGGACGGGCGCGGTTGATAACCTTCCCGAGATTCTGCGTCTGCGCGAACGCTTCAGCTTTCGAATTCACGTGGATGCCGCATACGGCGGTTACTTTACTCTGGCGTCCAACCTCGCCCCGGCAGCGCGCGCCGCGTACGACCGCATTCACGAAGCCGACTCGATCGTGATCGACCCTCACAAACACGGTCTGCAGCCTTATGGCTGCGGCTGCGTTCTCTTTCGCGATCCCGCTATTGGCGCACTCTACAAGCACGACTCTCCCTATACTTATTTCTCTTCCTCCGAACTCCATCTGGGCGAAATCAGCCTCGAATGCTCGCGAGCAGGTGCATCCGCAGCCGCGCTGTGGGCTACGCAGCGACTGCTCCCGCTCTCGCGGGAAGGCGAATTCGCCGCCGGACTTACCGCGTGCCGCAACGCCGCGCTTGCCTTCGTCAGACTGCTCTCGGAAGACGCGCGCTGGATCGTACCGTTCGCGCCCCAACTCGATATCGTCGTCTGGGCGCCGCGTGCCGCAACCCTCGCCGAAACTTCCGATCTCTCGCGCCGCATCTTCGATGAAGCAGCGGTACGCGATCTCCACCTCGCACTCACCCGACTGCCTCTTCACTACTTTCCCCCCGGCACGTTTTCCGATGCGGAAAGCGGTGAGGTCGTCTGCCTGCGTTCGGTGCTCATGAAACCCGAGCATGAGTCATGGGTTCCTGAAATCTTCCATCGCCTCCGGCAAGCAGCCGACGCCGCTCTCGCCGAATAACCCAGACTGCGCCATATCGCGCTCGTACGGCGCAAACGCTATCAGGAGTGCGCTGTTATGAAACAGCGCAGGAATACCGCAACATCCTGCTTAGTCAATCACTTACGGGCCGATGCGGCCCGAGCGGATCCCATTTTGAAACGGACTATTGGTGGCCCGGTAACTGCTTTTCCCTGGCTCGGCCGGGAGCGGAACTCCCCGCCAGGAGAGGTGACCAGAATGAGAACCATCGCGAGGAGTGTGGGTGAGCGCTTCACCGTCAGGGTCTGTTGGTTGATTCTCCTTTCCGCCCTGGCGCTCACGCTGGCCGGTGAAGGCCGGAGTCCCTACAACGCTCGCGAGAAGAATGCGTATATCACGGACGCGACCATTAACTTCCCGGGTGCATCCGGCCTGAACATCAAAATCACTGCGGCTTCCATTGCAGGCGACGGAACGATGACCGTCAACTTCTCCCTCAACGACACTTCCGGCCTTGCACTCGATAACACCGGCGTCACTACGGCGGGCGCGATTTCGCTCAGCTATCTGGCCGCGTATATTCCCAACAACGCCGAACAGTACATTTCGTATATCACGAAGCCATCGACCGGAACCGCGGGCACGTTTACCGTGGCAGCGACCGACGCCGGGGGAACGCTGACGCCGCTCGGCAATGGGAACTACCGCTACGTTTACGGCACAAAGGCTCCGACAAGCTTCGATCCCACCGCTACCAATACGTTCGCTGTCTATGGCCGTCGCACGCTAACGACCTTCAACCTGCCCAATGAAATGGCGAGCACCAGCTACAGCTTCGTCCCGAACGGCGCCTCGGTGACTCACGTGCGCGACGTCGTCGCTACTGCCACCTGCAACAGCTGCCACGATCAGATGTCTCATCATGGTGGACAGCGCCGCCAGGTGATTGTCTGCGTCATCTGTCACACCCCGCAATCGACGGATCCCACGACCGGCAACACCGTTGACTTCAACGTCATGATCCACAAGATCCATCTCGGTTCGAAGCTGCCGAGCGTCGTCGCAGGCGGAACGTATTCGGTTGGCAATACCGATTTTTCAAAGGTCGTCTTCCCGGCGACAAGCTCTGATTCGGATGCGCAGGCCACAGCCGGCTTCCGCTGCACGAAGTGTCACGACCAGAATTCGGGCGCGAAGGGGGCGAACCTCTATATGACGAAGCCCACTGCTGTGGCCTGTGGTTCCTGCCATGACAACGTGAATTTCAGAACCGGCGTAAATCATCCCGGCGGACCTCAACCCAACGATTCTCAGTGCGCCAACTGCCACATCCCGCAAGGCGAACTTCCGTTTGACGCTTCCATCGTCGGCGCGCACATGGTGCCGGAAGACGCAGGCGCCGGCAGCGCGTATCCACTGCTTGGGGGCGTGCAGATCAATCTGACCAGCGTTACCAACGGCGTGGCCGGTAAAGCTCCGACCATTAACTTCAATCTGCTGGATGGCTCGGGTAAACCGCTGCCGTACTCGCAGATGGCTTCGCTCACTTTCGTAATGGCCGGCCCAACGACCGACTATGGCAACACAAACTGGGTCAGCACAGCGAATGGTTACGTAACGGAGAGCGGCAACGCAACAACCGTGACGTGCTCGGCCGCCGGAGCCTGCACATACACGTTCACTCACGCCATCCCGTCCACGGCAAAGGGTACTTTCGCAATCAGCTTTTATGGTTCCAGAACGGCGCAAACGCTGCTCGCCGGCACAACCGCCCAAAAGACTGTCACCGAGAGCCCGTTCAACAACGTCATCTATTTCTCCGTGGATGGCACGCCGGTCGTGAAGCGCCGCTCGGTTGTCAACGTGGCCACCTGCAACAACAACTGCCACTACTCGCTGGAACTTCACGGCGGATCACGCCGCAACACGGAACTCTGCGTGATGTGTCACAACCCGTCCATGACGGATTTCCCCGTGAGACCCAGTGCCACAGTTACCGCGCAGCGCACGATGCCGAACATTGGCGTCGACTTCAATCTGCTGGTTCACCGGATTCACGATGGCTCCACACTGGCGGCGAAGGGATCGAGCTACACGGTCGTCGGCTTCAATGGCAATGTTTTCGACTTCTCCGGCACACTCTACCCGGCCTTCAGCCCGACCGGCGCTCCGAACGATCTGACGAACTGTTCAATGTGCCATAACCCGGGCACGGAAAATGCGCTTCCGCTGAACCTGAATCCGACGGTCAACGGCCAGGCGCCGATCAACCCAACGCCGGCTATTACCGCCGCCTGCACGGGCTGCCATGCCGATCAGACCACGTACTCTCACGCCATGGCAAACACTACGGCGCTGGGTGAATCCTGCGCCGCATGCCACAGTTCCACACCGGTCAACGGGATCACAAAGCCGTTCGCTGTCTCGGTGGTTCACGCAGAGTACTGAGCTACGATCCCTCCGTAAGCAGAAAAGCCGGCGTCCCCGCCTCTCCGGGACGCCGGCTTTTTCTGCGCGATGAGCTACACAGAGACCATCGGTCGGCCGATAAGTCACTTACGGAGCGTTATGTTTCGAATCCTTCTTGTCGATGACAACCCGGTGAACCTCGACATCACCTCTCGGATGCTGCGCAAAGCCGGCTATGTAATCGATCTGGCGGCGGATGGCGAAGAGGCAGTGGAAAAGGCCGCCCGCTGGCGCTACGACCTTATCGTCATGGACATGGCTATGCCGGGCATCGGTGGCGGTGAAGCCACCAAGGCAATCCGTTCGGCCGAACAGGCGTCCGGGATGAGACGAGTGCCCGTGATTGCCTTCACCGCAAATGCGCTTGAAGACTTCCGGCAGCGAGCACTGCGCAGCGATATGGATTACTTTGTCACCAAGCCGATCGAGCGCCGCACGTTTCTCGCGGCGGTAGAACGATCGCTGGATTCGCGCACGATCGTGCTCATAGCAGACGACGACGCATCAAATCGCGAACGCGCGTTCCGCCAGTTGCGGGCAATCGAAAATGTAGGAGCCATCCAGGTGGCCACGGGCGCCGAGGCGCTGGCGGCGTGCAGCCGTCAGCGAATCTCATTTGCGCTCATTGGCGAGACCCTTCCCGACATGACGGGCGCTGACCTGGCGGAACGCATTCGTGGGTCCGAGCATGGCGCCGCAATCGGCATTGGCCAGCCCGCCAGGCCGTGGGGCCGCGAGACGATCGAACTGGCATTACATGCGCTGCTTACGCCCGCCTGAAACCTCATAGCGGAGCGCCACGATGCCATTGCGGTATGCCGTTGACTCCACGAGGTGAAGCGGAACGTCGCTTTTCAGTCCTTCAAAGAATGAAATGCCTTCCCCGATGACTGCCGGTATGATCGAATAACGAATCTCGTCGGCGAGGCCAAGACGGAGGCACTCTGTCGCTATTCGGGCACCGCCTGCAATCCAGATGTTGCGAAAGCGCGAGTTCAACTCTTCCATCAACTGCTTCAGGTCTCCGGCGCGGAACTCGACCGTACCCCTGTTCTTCGACAATGTTCGGTGTGTGAGCACGACAACCGGTTTGTCGCCATAAGCCCATCCATGCCCTCTTCCTTCAAAGTCGAGCGCCGTTTCATACGTACGGGCTCCCATCACATAGCAATCAATTGATCCGAGGAACGCCTGAATTGCCTCCGGGGCAAGTGTAGCCCCGGCATCGAATGTGTCCGATGTTTCCATCCAGTCTGTGCGGCCGTCGTGCCGCGCAATGAAACCGTCGAGGCTGGCCGCCATGTGAATCGTGATCATGCTTCCTTCTCATTATATCTAAACGTATGTTTAGATATAGACAATGGGCCGCCGGCGAAAAATGGAAGATGCGGACATATTCGCCGCGCTGGTGCGGGTCATGCGTCGCCGGGCGCCGGCTGAACTAACGCTGCGCGAGGTCGCACAAGAAGCGGGGATCACTGCGGGAGCGCTGGTGCAGCGCTTCGGCTCCAAACGCGCGATGCTCCACGCTCATGCGAAGCACGCGGCTTCCGACGGTGACGCGGGAATGCCCTCGCCAGGAACGCTGCTGGAACTGGCCGACATGTACGCGTCATCCGCTGCATCGCCCTGGAGCGCGATACGAAATCTTACGTGGCTGTTGAACGATCTCAGCGATCCCAAACTGAGACGCAATCTTCAGAAGATGTCCCGGAGGGCGCACCAGTTGTACGAGCAAATGGTTACGTGCGGGACGGTATCCGGCGAACTGGAACCATCGACGGACCCGAGCACGCTCGCCAGATTGATCGAGGCGACCCTCCGGGGCTCGTTCCTGAGCTGGGCCATCTATCAAGAGGGCGCGGCTGCGGACTGGATGAGGAGTGACCTCGAAGCTCTCCTCGGTCCCTGGCGAAAAAAAGCGCGTTCCGGCACCAAAACCAAACTCCCGCAACGGGCGTAATATAGTGCAGAGGGACCGATGAAACTCAACTTATTTGCTTCCAGCATCCTGATCGCCGCCGGCGCGCTGAGCCTTTCGGCGACGCCATTCCCCAACCCACCGGCCGAAGATCTGGCGCCCGCAGGCGCAAAAAAGGCGACTATTGTGCTCGCCGGTGGCTGCTTTTGGGGGATGCAGGGTGTTTTCGAACACGTAAAGGGCGTTACCGACACCGTGGTGGGTTATTCCGGCGGCGAAAAGAGGACCGCCGAATATGAAACCGTGAGCACTGGAAAGACCGGACATGCCGAGTCCGTGCAGATCACCTATGACCCGTCTGTGGTCACTTTCGGGCAGTTGCTGAAGATTTACTTCGCTGTAGCCCACGATCCGACGACGCTGAACCGTCAGCACTATGACGTCGGCACCCAGTATCGCTCCGAGATTTTCTACGTGACCGATGCGCAGAAGCAGATCGCGGAAACCTATATCAAACAGCTCAACGATGCCAAACAATTCCACGAGCCGATCGTCACGAAAGTGGAAGCAATGAAAGGCTTTTACGCGGCCGAGGCGCATCATCAGCACTATCTCGATCAGAATCCGACCGACGGGTACATCGTCGCGATGGACCTCCCGCTGATTGCGAACCTGAAAAAGAACTATCCGGATATGTACAAGAAGTAGGAGACAACGAAATCATGCGAATCTTTAATTCCAACCGTCGCGGGTTTCTGGCCACACTGGCCGCAGGCGCCGCTGCCGCTGCCGAGAAGGCCACGGCCCCCGCTAAGCCGGTCAAAATTGTGGAATTCGACGCCACGGGCAGGAAGAAAGACGTAGTGGAACTCCCGAAGGTCGTCAAGACCGATGCCGAGTGGCGCAAACAGCTCGATGCCGAACAGTTCGACGTCACACGGAAGCAAGGCACTGAATACGCGTTCAGCGGCAAGTACTGGAACAAGCATGACGACGGACTGTACTCCTGCGTGTGCTGCGGCACGACGCTTTTCGATTCGAAGACCAAGTACGAATCCGGAACGGGTTGGCCCAGCTTCTGGGAACCCCTTGCCAAAGAGAACGTAACGGAGCACGTTGATCGTAGCCTGGGCAGCGTGCGCACAGAAGTCGAATGTGCCCGGTGCGACGGGCACCTCGGCCACGTGTTCGATGACGGCCCAAAGCCGACAGGCCTGCGCTATTGCATGAACTCAGCGTCGCTGAATTTCACACCTCGCGCGAAGGCCTGAAAACCGGCATCCTGCTTGTTGTCTTTGAAAATGGTGGGCTCGAGAAGACTCGAACTTCCGACCTCTTCCGTGTCAAGGAAGCAAGCATCATTATCCATCAGTTCCACGTGGTCTAAGTTGTTCATTCTGCGTTGAAGCGAATGCCCATTTGATGGGCATTCCCGGCGCGAATCGGGCACCAATGGACACGTGGAATGTCGCCGCATAGCCAAGCCCGCAAGCTCCGCGCGGTGGATCTATTTTGCTGCGCCGGTGGCGCGTCCATGGGGCTGTATCGGGCCGGCTTCGATGTCACCGGTATCGATATCCGTCCGCGGCCGAAGTATCCTTTCCGGTTTATTCAGGGCGACTGCCTGGCTCCGCCTGTAGATCTCCGGAGTTTTGACTTTATTTGGGCGTCTCCGCCCTGTCAGGCATTTACGAGTCTACGGCATCTTCAGCGCGCCCAAGGCAATCCACGCGAGTATCCGAACCTGATTCCTCAGACTCGCGAAATGTTGCGGCGTTCCGGCATTCCCTATTCGATGGAGAATGTCGAAGGCGCGCCGCTGGAGGGTAACATCATTTTGCTCTGCGGGACGATGTTTGGCCTGCAGACTCCTGATGGCTCCGCTGAACTGAGACGGCATCGGCTTTTCGAGACGAGTTTTTCGATTCCTCTTCGCCCGGCCTGCCAACACGGCACGGTCGAAAGTATATCTGTCACTGGCAACGGCCTGGACTCTAATCGAGACCGGTGGCAGATGCGTTCTTCGATTGCGGTTTGTGGAAACGGAGCAACTTCTGACACCCGAAGGTCCGTTATATCGGTCGTTGGGCGCGGCTCGCCGCGCGTTTGGGATAGTGAGCGCGGAAATCGGCGGCGCCGCGCTATCTCAATCACCGGTTCAACGCCCCAGACGAATGTGGTGACGAATCGCGTGCGAAAGACGTTTTCGGTTTGCGATGCTCGCCACGCTATGGGAATCGACTGGATGCCGATGAAGTATCTCAGCCAGGCGATTCCGCCGGCGTATTCGCAGTTCATCGCTGAACAGGCGCTGCAGATCCTTCGGGGGCTTGCTGCGTAATGCTCAAGGCTCCGTTTCCGTGGTTCGGTGGCAAGTCCCGGGTTGCGCCTCTGGTGTGGTCGCGCTTCGGCGATGTCGTCAATTACGTCGAGCCGTTCTTTGGGTCTGGCGCGACTCTGCTGCTTCGGCCCGGTGGCGCCGGCCGCAATGAGACCGTTAACGACCTCGATTGCTACCTCGCGAATTTCTGGCGGGCTACAGCGCTCGATCCCCGGGGTGTAGCGGACTGGGCGGATTGGCCGGTTAACGAAGGCGATCTTCACGCGCGGCATCTGTGGCTGGTGAATCAGGATGAATTCCGCGAGCGGATGAAGCGCGATCCGGAGTACTTCGACGTTCGAATTGCCGGATGGTGGGTCTGGGGCATCTCGCAGTGGATTGGATCTGGCTGGTGTGTCCGGCCGGAATGGACTGGCCGTGCCGGCGTCACGCACCATCGAGGACTCCATGGCGAGCGGTGGCGAAAGCGCGTCCAACTGAAGCGTGGCGGCTGTGGAGTCTACCGTGTTGCGCAACAGATCCCGGATATCAGCGGAGACTCAGGCGCTTCAGGCCGCGGCATAAACGCTGCCTGTGTTCGCGCTGATTTGCACGCCTACTTCGCCGCGCTTCGCGATCGCCTGCGCCGTGTCCGGGTCTGCTGCGGCGACTGGACGCGGGTGCTCGGCCCCAGTGCGACGACCAAGATCGGGGCTACGGCGGTTCTGCTCGATCCACCTTACGCGGTGGCGCGCGATACGGTCTATGCGCAGGATTCGGCTTCTCTGGCGCATCAGGTTCGCGAGTGGGCGATTGCGCATGGCAATGATCCGAAGCTGCGGATAGCGCTGTGTGGATATGAGGGTGAGCATGAAATGCCGGCGTCTTGGGAGTGTGTGCCGTGGAAGGCTAACGGCGGGTACGCGAACCAAGCCGGATCGACCCGCGGGCGTGAGAATGCGCGGCGCGAGCGCGTCTGGTTTTCGCCGCATTGCCTTGGATCGGCGGTGTCGGCGTGAAGGCTATCTCGCTGTGGCAGCCGTGGGCTACGCTGTGGCTTCTCACTGATCCGGACGAGAAGGTCTATGAAACGCGCGGATGGTACACGAATTATCGTGGCGCGCTGCTGGTCCACGCAGCGAAGAAGCGGGATGGCGAAGTGCGCGAGGCGTTGGAAGATGATCCGGCGCTCCCCGAAACGCTCAAGCAGCATGGAATGACTGTTTCCGATTTGGTCTTCGGCGCTATTATTGGCCGCGTCGATCTTGTCAGTTGCACGCGGATGGATCGAATGCCGCAGCCGTCTGATCGTGAGGCTATGTGGGGACGTTGGGAGCCGCAGCGATTCGCGTGGGGGCGGGGATCCGCCCCGATCCTTTTCGGGCATCCCGTGGATCTGTCGGGCGCGCAGGGTCTATTTGAGGTCAGTGAGACCGAAATGCGGACAGCCGCACCCGCTCTGCCGGTTGAGCCGTTGGAGTGGTGGAAGACTTGGCTTCGTCGGCCGCGCGGGTGTCCACTCTTCTTTGAGGCTCGCGGTATGGCTGCAGCCTCGGCGATCGCAAGGGTCGCGCTGAAGACGCCGGCGAATATCGAACTGCAGCGGGTTGGCGCCGGCGAGCGGCCGGAGTTGCTGGCTTCCGGCGTAAGCGTCGGCGATACGCGGCTGTATATTGCGAGGTCGCTCTAATGGCGGATGACGATCTGGAGCTCGGCCACGTCTATGTGATGCGCTATCTGGCCCTGAAGAAGGCGGGTGTGATTGGGCCTGTGTGGCCTCGCTCGGGCGGCGTGTGGTTTATTGCGCCGCCAACCGCCGCGCATCCGGCCGGGCCCATGACCGAGATCGCGGTATGGAAGCTACGACAGCTCATCGATGAGCTGGACGCGGCCGGCGCGAATTCAAATAATGCGCCGCAGGCGCTTCCTTCTAAAATCGGTCCGCAGTCCGAAGTTCGCTATCTTCCGCTTGCCCGGAAGCAATCCGCCTGAGGGAGTCACGTCCGCCCATGCATCCGCCACTTCGCGAACAGTGTGCACCACGCGCGGGCTTGTCCCGCACAGAAAAAAATTTGTCACTCTGGGCGAGTCCAATAACTGAAGCAGGAACGCTATGATTGATTCTGTTCTCGCCTGGGCGCTTCGCTACATTCGCCTTGGCTGGGCTGTCTTTCCCGTCGAACTCCGTGTTGATCGCGATGGGAAGGTACTGAAGCAGCCCATGATTCAGGCGTGGCAGGTCAATGCCACGCTCGATGAAGCAAAAGTACGCGAGTGGTGGACCAGATGGCCCAAGGCGGGAATAGGCATCAGAACGGGCGACAGGTTCTTCATGGTCGATGTCGATCTGAAAAGCGGCGGCCAGGACGATCTCGATTTTCTGGTTGAGCAGTATGGCAGGTTTGATACTCTCCAGCAGATCACGGGGACCGGTGGGTATCACTTTCTGTTCGAGATGCCCGACTTCGCTGTCCGAAATATTCAGGGTGCGCAGACTCCCATTTTTGGCCCCGGCATAGATATTCGCGGGGTCGGCGGCTATATGGTTGCCTGCCCCAGCTGGAACCCACAAACGAAGCGCTTTTATTGCTGGGATGGCGCTGATGAGATCGAGCAACAACTCATTGCCAGGGCTCCGGCGTGGATGCTGGAGCGGCTGAAGGCGCGTCGGCCGAATCCGGAGGGCTGGACACCGGCGCCGGCACTGGCCGAGGCGTGGCCTAAGGGGCAGCGTCATCGCGGGCTGGTGAGTCTGGCTGGAACAATGCGTCAGCGCGGGCTGACCGCGGCGGAGATGCTGCCGACCCTCTTGGCCGCGAATCGAGCGCGGTGTAATCCTCCCTACGATGAGGACCACATACGACAGATTGCGGACTCGATGGAAAAGTACCCGCCCGGTAAATTATCGTTCCGTGCTCCGCGGGTCCCGGCTGCTGCCGACGTAGCCGATGGGTCGCGGCCAGCGGCTGAGGTCTCTCTCTCCGCTGCCGATATCGAAGCCGCAGTGGATGCGGTAATCGGCGCCAAGGACCTGGCTGCGGCAACAAGGCTTGCGCCTGAGATCGGAAAGCTAAAGCCCGTTCAGCAGGAAGTTGTACTCGTCAGGCTACGGGAAGCTTTCGGTGGCGCATGGCGGGCCCGGAGCTTCGCTCGCGCTATGCGCGGCGACGGTGACGACGATATGGGGGCGTCTGGGCCAATTGAAGAAGACGATGGCGATCTCGCGCTGGCGCGACCTCCGCACACGGAAGCCGGAAACGCGGACAGGATTGTGGCCCTGTATGGCGATCATATCCGCTATTGCAAGGAAATGAATAAGTGGCTTCTGTGGGACGGAAAACGCTGGCAGCCGGACACGAAAGACGCGATGGCGATGGTGCAAAAGGCCGTCGAGATGGCGCGGGAGATGTACCGTGTAGCGGTCAAAAACGGCGACAAGGGGCTCCAGGTGTGGGCGCGAATATCAGAGTCCCTGCGTGTAATTAACGCTTCTTTGAGGATCGCTCAGGGGTGTGGGGGTATCCCGGTTTCTACCACGCAACTGGATAGTCACGAGTATCTTCTGAACTGCCCTAACGGCGTCGTTGATCTGTGTAAGGGTGAGTTGCTGAAGCATAACAAGAACTTTCTGATCACGAAGCTCTGCCCGATTGAGTACCATCCGAGTGCAAAGGCGCCCACTTTCATGGCGTTCATCGAGTGGGCGATGGGCGGGAGAAGCCCGGAGTCCGATCTGACGGAGAAGACCCGTCGCATGATGGGGTTCCTGCAGCGCGCATTTGGTTACGCGCTGACCAGCGACGTATCCGAGAAGGTTCTTTTTATTTGTCATGGAAAGAAGGGGAACAACGGGAAGACGACGCTGCTGAATCTGTTCCGCGCCATCATGGGCGACGATTACACGGGCCAGATCGACATCAAGAGTGTTATGGCGACCAAGACTACGGACGCGGGCGCACGGGCCGATCTGGCCGATCTACGTGGCTGCAGGCTCGTGGTGACGTCGGAGGTCGACAAGGAAGACCGGCTTAATGTGGCGAAGATCAAAGCGATTACGGCCGGGCTGGGCGCGAAGGTGAAGGCGCGGCGGCTGTTCGAGAATCCGATGGAGTTTATCGCTACGCATAAGCTGTTCATGGACTGCAACCATCGCCCGCGGGTGAATGATGCGGACGACGCTATCTGGAATCGCCTGAGACTGGTTCCGTTCCTCAATCACGTTTCCCACGATGAGATGGACCTCGATCTTCCGAACAAGATGTTCGCGGAGGCGCAGGGCGTCCTGGCTTGGGCGGTGCGGGGATCGCAGAACTGGTACAAGCGTCTGCGCGAGGGGGCGCGAGGGGGTGGCCTGGGCGTTCCGCCCGAAGTAAAGGGTGCGGGTGAGGAGTGGCGAGACGAGGATGATCCACTTCGGGATTTCCTGGAAGACTGCTGCTCGCTCGAAGATATCGGCGATGACAAGTGCTTCACGCCGGTAGGCGATATGCGCGCGGCATATGACCGTTGGGCGAAGGATGACGGTCAGAAATTCACGATTGGACCGCGGGAGTTCAATGATCGGATGGAGCAGCGCGGAATTGTTCAGTCGCGTGGCCGTGTTCTGAACGGTAAGAAGACGCGCTGCTGGGAGGGAATTACGATGCGCGGCGATTTGCTGATGATCACGAGAGAGCGGCGCAATGCGAGGGAGATGTCTATGGCTGACGACTAGCGTTTCGTCACTCCGCGCCCGGGCAGGGTGACCGGAGGGACAAAAAAATCGGCACGTGAACGCGGATTGGCGAGGCGGGAATTTCCGGCTGGCCATCCGCTCTTCGTGTGTCTGGATGAATCGATGGGGTATGCGTCGCCGATGTCACCGGCGGTCTCTGGAAGCGGTCACTGGCCATCTATCCCATTGAAAACTAACTTGATTGGGCCTGAGTATTCCCTGCTAAATAGTATCCGTAAGTAAATGAAAATAAACATAGTGACAAGAGTGACAAATAAATCATAAACTATCTGAATATTGCGCGCTCGGGTGAATTTAAACTTTCAGGTTTCCCGTGTCACTTCGGTCACCCCGCTAGCTAGAACATTTTTTGCAAGAAATGTTTTGACTACGGCCCGCGTCTCGTGCTAATGTTTGAATCGATCCAGATTCTATGTAAGTTTGGACGAATGGCAGACTGAACTCTGCCGCGCCATGCAGGTGGCGTGTATAGGCCCGCCGGTGCCATTGTTACCGCGTCCTTTGCCTTCCAATAGCTAACCATAAGTGCGCCGCTACTGGCGGTGGAATTCACTAATCGTGTTGAACTTCGAGATTTTGTCGGACGTCTGCTGAAGACGATTCCTTCGCGTGAAGCTACGGCCATGATCGTGTCGGCGCGTGCGAAGGCCTGCGATAGGCAGCGAAATGGCCGCGTCCGGGGAATACAGTTGACGGCTGCGCTGCCGGTTCGTATCGGCCTGCCGAAGCCGCCGTCTCTGGCGCAGTATATGGGCCAGCGGTATACGTTTCGCGATCCTAAAACTCATGCTGTGGAGCTTCGAAAGATCATCCACGGTGAAGATGAGGATCGGGATTTGTACCGGTTGGCTGTGACTGACAATCTGGTTGCGATTGCGGCAGTTAGCGGGAGTTCCTTTGGTGGTAACGAACGCTCAGATCAGCCGGCCAGTTGGTAACCGGACAGCGGTAGCGGGTCCTTCCTGAGAGGGTGTCCGGCTGGGGTGAATACTTTTCATTTGTTTGCTAAATTCAGGGCTTTTTTTGGGGTTACCGCTATTGGTAGCCGGGTTACCGCCGCATGGTAACGGCGCGCGATGTT
Source organism: Acidobacteriota bacterium (assembly GCA_048498815.1). Classification (GTDB taxonomy): domain Bacteria; phylum Acidobacteriota; class Terriglobia; order Bryobacterales; family Bryobacteraceae; genus BOG-234. Next base: position 69,390 of record JBEHXG010000002.1, read on the forward strand.
GCTAGGCCTGAGACCCGCGTCCCGCGAGCTCGGTATCAGCCACGCGGCGCTGAAAAAACATGAGAAGCGTGGAACGGTTTCGAAAAATGCTGAGGGGCTATTTGACGTCGATGCCTGCCGTATCCAGTTGGCGCAAAACGTTCGGTCGACGCGCCAGCGTTCGCAGTGGCATGTCGGAGCAGCGACGTCACCAACCCCGACTGAGCCTCGGCCAGTAATTGCAGCGCCGGTAGCTCCGCCGCCCCCGCAGACGGAAGAGTTAAAGCAGGTCCCGCTCAGTTTTCTTCCGACGTCGGTAGATTCTGGCGATGCCGGTCTGAACGAAATCCAGCGTCAGCGAGATCTGATCAAGCTGGCGCGGGAGGAAATGCAGTTCGAAGCGTTCAAGGGAACGCTGGTCGAGGCGGTTAAGGTTAAGGCGGCGGTGACGGCCCGGGCCGCTGAAGAGCGTGAAGCTCTGCTGAACTGGCCGGCGCAAGTCTCGCCCGAGCTCGCTGCAGAGTTGAACGTTGATGAAAGAACGCTGTATGTGGCAATCGAGAAACAAATTCGCCTCTTCCTGCGCGAACGTAGCCGCACTGTTGCCCCTGTTTCTGTGGTTGGCGCCGATGCTTAACGCGATCGATCTGGTGAACGAAGCCTGGAATGCGGGAACAACGCCGCCGCCATCCCTGAGCGTATGGGAATGGGCCGACGATAACCGCTACCTGTCTTCGTCTGTGACGTCCCAGCCGGGCAACTGGCGAACGGATCGGGTTCCCTATACCCGCGGCATCATGGATTCCCTCTCGCCGAATTCCGCGGCCCGCGAAATCTGGCTCAAAAAGGGCTCGCAGATCGCTGGCACCGAATCCGGGCTCAACTGGGTGGGATTCACGGTCGCCCAGGCGCCAGCCTCGATGATGATCGTGCTGCCGGACCAGGGCACCGCGAAAGAATGGTCCGTTCAACGTCTGTCGCAACTGACGGAAGACACGAAAGCCCTGCATGGATTGATCCGGGATTCGAAGCTGCGCGACAGCGGGAACACCGCGTTTTCGAAGAAGTTCCCCGGCGGCCATCTCAAAATTACATGGTCGAGTTCGGCAAAAAAACTCCGATCTACGCCCGCGGCGAACGTGCTGGCGGATGAAGTCGACGGATTCACCGGTGACGTAAAAGGCGAGGGCGATCCCATCGCCCTGCTGAAACGGCGCTTCACGAACTACCCTCGCGGTAAGCTGTTCGGGATTTCAACGCCCACGCTCCGCCATCTCTCTCGGATCGATCGAGAGTTCTTGAAGGGCGACCAGCGCTATTACTTCATTCCCTGCCCTCACTGCGGGCATTTTCAGCGCCTCGCGTTCGAACGGCTGAAATGGGAGACGGGCGAGCCGCAGGGCGCGCAAATGCAGTGCAGCGCCTGCGAGGCTATGATTCCGGAGCGGTTTAAGACGCAGATGCTCGCCGCGGGGCGCTGGGTCGCGACCGGTAGCCGCCCCGAGCTCGCGGGTATTGGCTTTGCGGCCGCGGCGCTTCCGATGATGGCGCCGATATTTCGCGAAATGGAAGTGGAGCGTGTTGTCAGCTACCACCTGTCCGCGCTGTATAGTCCGCTCGGTTGGTACTCCTGGGGGCAGTTGGCCGCCGATTGGGAAGCGGCCGACAAGCCGGAGCTCCTGAAAGTCTTCGTCAATACGGTACTCGGCGAAACCTGGGCGGACAAGGGCGAGGTTCCCGATCCGGAGAAGATCTGGATGCAGAGGGAAGATTTCGAACTCGGCATCGTTCCCGCCGGCGGGCTCGTACTTACCGCATCGGTAGACGTTCAGGGAGATCGTCTGGAATTCTCGCTGGAGGCTTGGGGTCGCAATCGTCAGCGCTGGGGCATCTACTACGAAGTCATCAAAGGCGATCCGGCGACGGATGCACCGTGGAAGCGCCTCGGCGAGCTCCTCGAAAAGAACTGGCCGCACGTGTCCGGCGCCGTGATGCCAATTAACGCGATGGGCATCGATACCGGATACAAGCCGAAACGCGTATATGAATTCTGCCGGCGTCACCCTCAGCCGCTGTATGGCCCGGCTGGCGCGAAGATCGTTCACGCGCGCACGGTGGTTCCTCTCAAGGGCGGCGGCAGCGCAACCAAGATCATTGAAAACGTTTCAACGGTTGACGCTGCCCGTCAGCGCGCAGGCCTCCGCATCGTCACGGTCGGGACGGCGGTGTTGAAAGACGATCTGTATTTCTCGCTTCGCTTGCCGAAGCCGGAAGATGGCGAAGAGTTCCCAGCGGGTTATTGCCATTACGCCTATCCGGAGAAGGAATACTATCAGGGGCTCTGCGCGGAAACGCGCGTATCCAGAAACGGCAAAGTCGAGTGGGTGAAAGATCCGCGCTTCCGCAACGAGCCAATGGACCTCGCCGTCTATAACGCGGCCATGGCATCGCTGGTCGGGGTCGACCGATTCAAAGACTCGAAGTGGCTCGCGCTGGAAGAAAAGCTGCAGCTCTCAGCGGATATCGAGACGTTTCTCGCCCCGCCGCCGCCAGCCGAGGTCTCCGGCGTGCAGACGTCTGTAAAGTTCCCGCGCCCGGCCGCCGCGCCGCGGCCAGCCCCAAGGCCGATCGCGTCTGACGATCCCTATCTCTCGTAACTCAATGGCGACCGCTGCTGATATCCAGGCCCGCATCGACGAAGCGGAAGCCTTCCGCCATCTGCTGCTCACCGGCCAGGCTGTGACGGAGGTCAACCTCCCGAATGGGCTTCGCACGATCTGGTCAACCGGCGGACTGAACATCCAGTCGCTGAACGCGTACATCGACACGCTGAAAAGCGAACTGAACACCGCTACGACCGGTCGCAATCGGCGGCCAATTTACTTCAACTTCGGACGATGAGCACCGCAAAAGCAAGAGCACGACTCCGCGCGATGTCCGGGCCCGTCGCCCCTGCACTGTCGGCTTTCGCCGATTCGTCGCACATGGGCGCCTCCGTGCGCAATCGCGACGTGGCATCGTGGCTGCCGGGCTATGGATCGGCTGACGCCGATACGCTTCCGGATCTTCCGCTTCTGATGTCGCGCACCCGCGATCTGAACCGGAACCACGGCATCGCCTCGAGCATTCAGCAGACGCATGCCGATAACGTTATCGGCACCGGCCTGAGACTGATCCCTACGCCGGATTACCGCGCACTGGGCAAGACAAAAGAGTGGGCGAACGAATGGTCCCGCATTGCGGCGTCTGTGTGGCGCTCGCACGCCGACACTGTCCAAATCGATGCCGCGGGAACTTCTAACTTCGCAGGTCTCTGTACGCTTGCCTTCCGCGGCGCGATGGGAAATGGGGACGGCCTCGCTCTGCCGCTCTGGATTCCGCGCCAGGGTAGCCGGTTCTCCACGCGAATCCAGATGATCGAGTCCGATCGCCTGTCGAACCCGCTGGGCCAGCCTGACACCGAGAAACTGCGCGGCGGAATTGAAATCGACGGCTACGGTTACCCGCAGGCTTATTGGATCCGAAAGCAGCACCCCGGTGACATCATGCTTTCCTGGATCAATCCAAACCTCTGGGACTGGGAGCGTGTGCCGGCAGAAACGGCGTGGGGGCGCAAGCGCGTTCTGCATCTGCATGACAAGGACCGCACCGGCCAGACGCGCGGCAAGCCGATACTTTCGCCGATCCTGACTCAGTTCAAGATGCTGGATCACTACCAGCGAACGGAATTGCAGGCGGCGATCGTCAACGCGATGATTGCGGCTTTCATCCAGACGCCGCTTGATTCGGCATCTCTGGTCGAGATGCTGGGCGGCGATGCATCCAGCCAGGCCTATAAGGACTTTCTTGCGAACCGCGGTGAAAACGTCGCCCCACTGAAGGGCGGCGCGATCGTGCCGCTGCAGCCGGGCGACACCCTGGCGCCGTTTCTGCCCGGCCGTCCCAATGCGGCTTTCGGCCCGTTCACCGAAAACATTCTCCGTCACATCGGCACCGCTGTCGGACTTCCCTATGAGCTGCTGCTGAAGGATTTTTCGAAGACGAATTATTCCAGTGCTCGCGCCGCGTTGCTGGAAGCCTGGCGCTTCTTCAATGGGCGGCGCAAATGGATCGCCGACTACTTCGCCACGCCGATCTACGAGCTGGTTCTCGAAGAAGCAATCAACGCCGGCATGATCGAGGCTCCCGATTTCTACGAGAACCGCTGGGCATACTGCGGTTGCCGCTGGATTGGACCGGGACGAGGCTGGGTCGATCCCGTGAAAGAGGCGACCGCCGCGCAACTCCGGATCGACGGGTACGTTTCGACGCTCGAACGGGAATGCGCCGAACAGGGTCTCGATTGGGAAGAAGTGCTTGAACAGCGCGCAGTGGAGCAGGCACGCATGGAGGAATTACGGCTCGTCCCGTCCGCTGTACTCTCCAGCCGGCAGCCGCAGCAGCTCGAAGACGTTGAGGACAACCCGGAAGAAACAATTCCCGGTCAGGAGAAAAAAGCCGCATGAGAGCTCTGATTGCCGCGCAGACTACACCGTGGGCTCTGGAAGAGGGCGCATATCGGCAGTTGCTGGAGGTTGCGGGTCGGGAAAAACTGTCTCCCGAAGACACTGCGGTCAAACTCGAAGCGCTCGCGGCGAAGCTCGGCCGCCCGCTGAACGATACGCAGGAAACGTACGTCCGCGACGGAGTGGCTGTTGTTCCTGTGGTTGGACCCATCTTCCGTTACGCGAATTTCTTCACTTATATTTCCGGCGGGACCACGGCGGAAGATCTGTCAAAAGATTTCACCACGGCCCTCGAGGACCCATCTGTCCGCGCCATCATTCTGGAATTGAATTCGCCGGGCGGCGAAGTCGCCGGCATCAACGAACTTTCGAAGATGATTTCCGCGGCCCGCGAAGTGAAGCCGATCGCGACCTACGTCGGCGGCGCCGCGCAGTCCGGAGGCTACTGGATCGGCAGTGCGGCGGGTGAAATCGTCGTCGACGAAACGGCCCTCCTCGGCAGTATCGGCGTCGTAATGGGCGTTAGGGACACGTCCGAGCGCGACAGCAAGAGCGATGTCAAGAACATCGAAATCGTATCGAGCCAGTCGCCGTTCAAGCGCGTCGACGTGAGCACCGATGCCGGCCGCGCCGTTTATCAGGACACGGTCAACTCCCTCGGGGCGGTATTCGTCGATGCGGTCGCCGCAAACCGCGGAGTGTCTGCGGAAAAAGTTCTGGCCGATTTCGGCCAGGGGAAGTCCCTTGTAGGGGCTGATGCCGTAGCGGCGGGCATGGCCGATCGCGTCGGAACGCTCGAAGGCCTCATCGCTGAGATGTCGGCAAAGGGCAACAATTTTGGCGGCAACCCCGCCGGTAAAGGACGAACAATGAGCAAAGAAAACAATCCAGCACTGGCGCACACGGTTGAAGAACTCGCAACCGCCAGAACCGAAGGCCACGCGGCCGGCAGAACGGAGGGTGTCGCGGTTGGTCGCACGGAAGAACGAACCCGTATCGCCGCGATCTTCGCCCATCCGGAAGCAGCGGGGCGCGAGCAGCTCGCGAAAGCATTCGCGTTCGAATCGGAAATGACGCCCGAGGCCGTCGGTAAGATGCTCGCCGCATCGCCGAAAGCTGCAGCGGGCGCGCCCAACGCTTTCGCCAACGCGATGGCCGGAGTTCCCAATCCCCCGGTGGGCGCCGGCAGCGGCGAATCGGCGGACGATGAAGCGGCGCTCGTGAAGAGCATTTCCAGTTACGCGCCCAAGCGGTAATCAGGTCGCGTATCAACTCAAACCCCATCAGGAGAAAACACTCATGAGCAGCTTTACCGCCCCCATCGCATCGTTTGCGTCGTCGACCTTCACGCCCGATAGCCTCGTGCTCTCGCTCGACGATCTTCTTTCCCACAAAATCACTCTCAAATCCGGAGCCGGCGCGCTTGCGAGGGGAACGGTTCTCGGCAAGATTACTCTTGGCGCCGTCACGTCGGCCGCGAAATCCGGAGGCAATACCGGAACCGGCACCTGCACGGTGGATGCGACCACCCCGTTGCTCGGCAACGCGAAGGCTGGCATTTACACCGTTCGCTTTGTCGTGGCCGCAACCAATAACGGATCGTTTATCGTCAGCGATCCCCTCGGCCGGGTAATCGGCGAGGTTGTCATGGCCGCCGGAGCGGGTACATTCGCGGCCACGGATATCAAGTTCGCGATCGCGGACGGCGGCACCGATTTCGTTGTCGGGGACGGCTTCGATATCACCGTTGCCGCCGGATCGGGGAAGTATCTCAAGGCTCTGGCCGCGGCGGTGGACGGTTCGCAGGTGCCGGACTGCATTCTCGATGCGGACACGGATGCCACGTCTGCCGACGCCGATGCGATGGGCCACTTCCGTGGCCGGTTCAACTCTAATGCGGTCACCATCGGCGCCGGTCTGACGCTGGCCGGGATCACTGAGGGGCTTCGCGGCAAGGGCGTCGATCTCGTTTCCTCGGTGGCGGCGTAAAGCGGCGCATCAGCAATCGGGGCGGCGGATCGCTCGCCGCCCCACACAAAAAACAAAAACGAAAGGATTCAGGACTCTATCCATGGCCGATATTTTTTCCACAAACGTGTTGATGGGCGTCGTCGCCAATCTCAAGCAGCCGAGCTCGTTCTTTCTCGACCGCTATTTCCCCTCTGTTTCGACCGAAGATTCGGAGGAAATTCACTTCGATGTGATCATCAAGGCGCGCCGCCTCGCGCCCTTCGTCTCGCCGTTGGTCGAAGGTAAGGTGGTCACCGGGCAGGGTTTCACAACGAAAACTTTCAAGCCGGCCTATGTGAAAGACAAGCGCGTCTGGGATGGCTCGCGGGCGCTCAAGCGTTCTGCCGGCGAGCAGATCGGCGGTTCGCTCTCTCCCATGCAGCGCATGCAGGCAGTCCTTGCGAATGAGCTCACGGATCAGCTCGAAATGCTGGTGCGCCGCAAAGAGTGGATGGCAGTTCAGATCCTTCGGACCGGCGCGGTTACCGTGGTTGGGGACAACTATCCGAGCGTCTCGGTCAACTTCGGGCGCAACAATGCTCAGACCGTCACGCTGACAGGTGGCAACCGCTGGGGCCAGGCCGGAATTAATCCGCTCGATAGCCTGCAGGATTGGCAGCAGATCGCGCTGCAGCAGGCCGGTGTCAACATGACCGATGTGGTCATGGACGTCGCGACGTGGAAAGTCTTCCGGGCGGACACGAACGTGAAGGACCGGCTAACGCTTCAGCGTTCGCTCGGCCAGCTTCCGTCCATGGACCAAAGCGCCCAGATGCTGCAGGGTGCTACGTTCATGGGCTCGATCGACGGCTTCAATATCTTCGTGTACTCGGAGTGGTATGTCGACGACAATGGCGCCGAACAGCCGATGCTGCCGAGCGGCACAGTCATTATGGCGGGCGATGTTCAGGGCGTGCAGGCTCACGGCGCAATTCGCGACGAGGCTGCGGGCTATCAGGCCGTCCCCTACTTCCCCAAGTCGTGGGTGGAGCAGGATCCGGCCGTTCGCTTTCTGCTGATGCAGTCTGCCCCGCTGCCGGTTCCGACCCGCGTGGACGGAACATTCTGCGCGACGGTCCTCTAACCCGGCGCGCCTCCGCAATCTTCAGCAAAGCCATTCAGGAGAAACGCACAATGCAAATCGTTGCAGTACACACGCTTGTCGTCGGTAAGGGCATTACAGTTGCCCCCGGCAGCCTTGTCGAAATCAGAGACGAGGCCGAGGCCCTGTCGCTCATTCAGCGAGGCGCGGCCCGCCTCGCGCCTCCGGCTGAGGTCGTGGAAGCGGAGGAACAGCCCGTTCGCCAGCGGGCTCAGCAGCCGCCGCCCCGTCCTGTCCCCGCGCCCCGCGCTCCGCAGTCGCCGGCCGCCGGCAAGTCGGATGCGGTCGGACCTGGCGCGCCACCCGCGCAGGGCCAGCTGCCGTCTCAGCCTGGCGATCCCGGCGAGGAAGGCAGGTAAGCACCGATGAACGCGGCAGCGCAGGCAATGGTCGATAAGGCATTCGCCGTCGCTGCCGCGAAGCTCGGGGATACGGTCATGTACTCTCGGCCGGGCAAGCTGTCGGCGGACGGGATTGATCCCTTTCCGCTGGCTTGCCTGATGAATTCTTCTCGCGAGCATGCCAGGCCGGATTCCACGAATTACGAAATGGTGGTAAGAACCGCCGATATCCCGTCAGGACCTCTGACGGGCGATCGCGTCGAGTTTCAGGGCAGCTTCTACATCGTCTATCAACCTGGTTCCGATCCGGAGATCGGTCAGTCGATCGTTCCTTTGCGCCTCGCCCCCAAATGATCACCATCAAACTCACCGGCGGACCTAAGGTCCAGATCGGCGCCAGCATGGATTCCCTGCTCCGTGTGCAGGACATGCAGAAGCTGGGCAATCTCTCCATCTCCACGATCCGCAGCCGCACCGCCCGCGGCCTCGGGTCTGACGGCGCGCCGATGACGCCGCTGAAGGCCTCCCGCATCGAGACCGTAAAGACCGGGCCGAAGTCCGTATCCTTCCGTCGCATCGGTTACGCGGCGTGGAAGGCAAAGCAAGGCCTGCAGCCAATCCGCGACCTGGTCGGCACAGGCGCGCAGGGCGGCCACATGTGGGATAACTTCTCGGTCCGGTTCGTCACGGAAACGCAGGTCCGCATGGCTTTCACCGCGAAGCACCAGCGTGAAAAGGCGCATGCCAATGAAATGCGATCGCCTTTCCTGTCTTACGCGCCTCAGGACCAGAAGGTGATCGTGGATGCCGCCCGGGAAATGTTCGGCGTCAACGTGCGATCCCTTGGCGTTACCCGCGCGCTCGCAATCTTTCGAAAACGGAGAGCTGCATAATGAACGGACTTCAGTATCGGCGCACGGTGCGCAACGCGGTGAACGCAGCGCTGGCGCAATCCTTCAACACGAACCATCTGGCGCTGGCCGATACTTACGGCGTCGATCCGATCGCGCTCGATTTTTCGGATGGCTCGGGCAATGTACTGCTGGCGAATGTCAATCCCGACGATGTGGAGCTCACGCATTTCATCGATCTCAATCCGGCCGGAATCGCAATTGCAACGGACCGTGCGATCGATACGGGACGCACGCGCGGCATCCGGTTCGATGGTGCAGTTCTCTTTTGCGTTTATGGCATCTATTCGCCGCGGTTCGGGGCGGAAAACAGCGATACAGAGTCGGCAATGGATGCCTTCGAAGACGCGGTGCTGCTGACGCTGAATGAGTACGTCTGGCCGATCACGAATGAAGTGTCGCTGGCATTCACGCGCGAAACGAGCATCAGCCGCAGCAAGTTGTCGCTTCTGGCCGATGGATTCCGTCAATGGTTCGAGCTGGTCGGCAAGGTTCAGGTTCGCGTTCCCTAAGGAGTTTTCCCCATGCAAAAAGAAAATCACGTCTTCATTGGCGATCGCGCGGCGCTCCCTGACCGGATCCTGCGTTTCGGTGATCCGATTCCGGCCGCCGTCGACCTTCCGCCGGACTTCCCCGCGATTCCGGCTTCCCTGTTTCGGAATGGCATGGAGCCCGCCGAAGCCATGAACGTATTGCATAACCCGCCGGTCATCGCGCCGGCAGACTCCGAGGAGGAAATCCATGTTCAGCAGTAATCCGTTACGCACACTCTATCTGCAGCCGCAGGCTGCACTTGCCACGGTCGTCGCCACCGGCAACGTGTGGAACTCCGCCACCGCGAAGTTCGTGCCTTTTGAAAAGGCCAATCTCGTCTGCGACTTTGACCTGATCCAGGCGGACTACAAAACCGGCAACGCCTCCACGATGGCGGGCATCCAGGGCCGCGCATCGAAGTGTACGGCGGACTTCACGCTGCCGGTCATGCCGAGCGGCGCGGCCGGCACTCCGCCTGCGATTGATGCGCTGCTGCAGAACATCTTCGGTGTGGCCCCGACGATCGCGGCCAGTACCAGCGTCACGTACAACCAGGCCGACGGCCCCGGCGTGCCGCTGACCGCCGCGCTGTTCAACAAGGCGTCCAATAACGCCAGCCAGCAGCTCGCCTATGGCATCGTTCTGGCGACGGCCACCATGAATTTTGGCGGTGAGGGCGATCTCTCGATCGACGCCAACGGCCCGGCCTATTACTGCCTCGATTCCGACAACTGGGCAAACGAAGATACCGCGGCCAAGGGCGGACTCACCAGCTCGCCGACAACAGAGCCGACGCCCACGCTGCTCGGCAACATTATCCCGTCGTTCCTCAGCACCAGTATTTCGGTGGGCGGTAACTCGCTGGTGGAGCTGGTCTCTGGCCAGATCTCCATCCAGCCGGGCCGGTCTATCCGCTTCGATGGCGGCAAGTACGGCACGGGCGTGGTGCAGGGCCGCCGCGCCGTGGGCGTGAAGTCGCTGAAATTCGCCGATTCCGACAGCGGCAGCGTAACGGCCCTGAAGGTCCTGGCGAAGTCGAAAGCGGCCGGGGATATTGTGATCGTGCTCGGCGGCCAGGCCGGTTACACGATCACGGTCACCCTGAAATCCGCGCAGCTCTCCGGAGCGACCTACTCCGAGAATTCCAATGGCGGTCTCGATGTGGAGTTTTCCGACAATATGGCGCACCAGAGCGGACTGACGAGTAAGAACGAAATTACGGCGGCGTTCACGTAGCCCGCGCATTGCAGACGTCTGTAAGGAAAGAATCCAAATGCAAATCAACGCAACCGAAGTGATTGAGTCCACCATTGAGCCGGGGGTGAAATACACGATCCGGCTCCTCAACAAGGTAGCGCGCGCGAAACGAGATCGCCCGATCATCCAGGAGAAGGCGACGTATTCGGATGCGTGCGCTGCATATATCGAGGAGGTAAAGGCGGCTGGGTACACTCTCGACGAAGAAAAGAGATGGCGGCTTGCCGAAGGCAAGCCCAAGCCGAACGCTGAAACCGAAAAGCGAATCGCCCTGCTCGGCGATGAAGCGACGGCAATCTTTAATGAGTTTATCGTTCCGGCCAGTATTCACGCGGGTCTCGTCTCGATCGAGGGTCTGGCATATCGTGGCAATCCCGTAGTGTCCGCTGATGATCTGTTGGCCTGCGGATCCGCCGCCGACGATCTGATCGACGAGGTCTATGGGTTATGTGAGGCCGCAGCTGGCCTGAGCGATAAAGAGCGGGGGGAATTCGGGTCTCGTACCACTTCATGCGCACCGGTGCCAGACAAAAGCCCCAGTTCAACTGCCGGAACTGCAAGCGCTTAGCGTTACACCGGACCGAAGGAAGAATTTGCCGGTTCTTTCCGGGCGAGGGCGGCGGCGCAAAGTGGCGCTGGCGTCCGCAGTACGCCCGGCTGGCCGGGAATAAAAAAGGGCAGAAAGATTCGATTCTGGGGTGTACGACGCGGGAATGTCCCGTATCCCTGTCAACTCCTGAATCGCTGCAGTTGATCGAGGATTACCTCGGCGCCAAAGCGGCGCATGCATTTTGTGGAGCGTCTATGTTCGGGCCTGATCCTAACGAATGGCCGGCGTACTGGTGGGACGCGGTGGAAGTCATCGCGGCGGCAGAACGCGAAGCGCACGCGATTGAAAGCGGAATCTGAATATGCCATCAGGCAATGAACGATTAGTCCTCGAATTCGAAGCCCGCACGCTCGGGGAAGCGGCCGTCGAGCGTCTGTCGACCTCGCTGAATAAGGTCGTCGATATCGCCGATCGCGGCGGCACGTCCGGAGCGAACGCGGCGAAGCGGATGGGCGATGCCTTCGAGCACACCGTTCCGCAGATGGCGGCTGCCTCTGGTGCGATTCGCGAGTTCGAGGGCACGATCCCGATTCGCGCGGTAGAGCGGTTTATATCGACGACGCTGGGGCTGGCGCCAGTCTTGTCGGCCGCGTTTCCGATTGTGGGCGGTATCGCCTTTGCGGGAATGCTCGTCGAGACCGGCAAGCGAGTCTTCGAGTTCATTGCGAAGCTCGATCCTCTGACCCAAGCCAACCAGCGTGCGCAGGAAACAACAAAGGCATTGGCTGGAGAGTTCGAGCGCTTGAATCGCGAAATTGCCACGCTCCAGAATAAGAACCTGGAGTTTACCTTTGGGAAAATCCCGGCGTTGAATATCCAGAGTGCGGCAGATCAGGTTAGTGAGACCGCGCTGCGTGGGCGTGAACGCATAATCCGCGATCAGATCGCTCATTTTGAAGCGGTGGATAGGGGTGCTCAGTTCGGCCCTGACGGGAAGATGATTTTTGAGGGCTATGGTATTGCCGGCAAGAGGCAGACCGTCGATCTGCCAAATATCGGTGTCGATAAGGACGGCAAGCCCAACACCGGTACTGTCCGCTACGATCCCAGCGTGGCCGATGAACGCGCCCTCCAGCGCGACATTGCAACGCTGTATCACCAGCTCTCCGTGGTTGAACTGGCCGAGCAGGCTGCACAGCTCAAAAGCGAAGATGCGAACAAAGACGCGATGCGCGAGCAGCAGCGTTTAGATGACGAGGAGAAGAGGCGACGGGCGGAAGAGGCGAAGCGAGTTACGGACAAGGCGTCGGAGGTCCAGCGCCGCTTTGACGAGTACGGCAAGTCCGTAACGGATCGCGCTGCCGGCGAACAAGGGTGGACATCACTGGCCTTGCAGCGGCGCGATGAGATGCTGGCTCAGGCCACGACTCCGAAACAGCGCGCGGCCGCGCTTGGATATGGCGCTCTTGATCTCCAGACGGCATCCCTGAAAGTTGGTGAAGAAGAAGACCGGGAGAATCGCCGAGCTGCGGCGCTTGGTCTGGCTCTGACTGAATGGCTGGAAAAGCACGGCGGCGGCGGGATCACTGACATTATCAAAGAAAACGATTCTGCCGTTCGGGCACTGAATTCTGACATCGTTAAGCGCATCGCGGAGACTCGCGGCACGATTCGCGAATCGGTCTTTGAGGGCAACTCCAATCGGGACGATGCCGCGACTCAGAAGATTCGCTCCCTTTCAATCGGCGCCCGGCCCGAAGACGAGCTGAGAATTGCCCTTGAAGCTCGCAACATCCGGAAGTCCGCGCTGGACGCCGACGCTGCCGATCTCGAAGCGAAACGCGATGCTTTCAATACGGATAGCGAAAAGCTCGAACTCTCGCGCAAGCTGAACGAGATTGCGCAGAAGGGCTATGACGCCGATTATGCGTATTACGACAAGGTCTCCGAGTATGTTTCGAGACAGGACCAGCAGTTTCGCGCACTCGCAGGAAACTTTCTGGAGTCGGCCTTTGACGGAAGCAAGGGCATTCAGAGTTTCTTCAAATCTCAAGGCGAGCGTCTGGTGGTCAGTATTGGCGAAAACGCCACAAGCCTGATCGAGCCGACCATCAAGAAGCTCATACCGCATGCCGCTGATCCGAGGTCCACATGGGGGAAGTTGCTGTCCGGCACGCCTTTCGGCGCCGATCCGCTGCAGGTGGCCACGGCGGCGAACACTGCCGCCACGATTGCTAATACGACCGCGCTGGCCAGTTTCCGCCCGCCGGCCAATCCGGTCGGCGTTTCAGGGGCTGATGCTTCTGTGCTGTCTAACTTCCATGTCGATCTTCCGCCGGCTGTGAGTAGCTTTTTGGCATCCGATCCGTTTGCGGGCCTGCCCGTATCGCAAGGCGAAGCGCGATACCTGGACGCCATCGAGGATCCTTTCTTCGGTCTTCCGGCTGAACGCGGCAGTTCTGATTACAACCGGATCGTCGGCCTGCCGTCCGGAGTGACTCCCCCGCTCTCGCTCAGCGCGAAACTCGCCGCAGGTGCCGAGATCGGTGGCGGAGCCATCGCGGCCTATCAGGGCTTCAGCCAGGGTGGCGCTCGCGGTGCGCTCGAAGGAACTGCGGGCATCCTCGGATCCGCCTCGGGCGTGCTTTCGCTCGTCAAGGGCGTGGCGTCGTCAGTGCCGATCATCGGGACCGCGATCGCTGCCGCGCTGCCGATTATCTCCTCTTTCCTCGGCGATCCAAAGCAACAGCGGGAGAACCAGATCCAGCACGAGTTGACCGATGCGATCTATCACGCGCCGACTGCAATTTCGATGTCCATGTCCACGAACGGCACATACATGGATCGCGACGCCTTCGGAAATCTGCGCGGTTCCGACTTCAGCGCCCGGCCGATCACGGAAAACCCGTACACCTATTGGGGGCCGTCGAACACGCCGTATCAGGCACCGGGCAGTGTGGTCTCACCCTACACTCCCGCGCCGCCTCCCGCAGCTCCAGCTCAGCCGCAGGAGATTCACTACCACACACACAACTACACGATTCAGGCGATGGACGCGCAAAGCTTTTACGATTTCGCGATGGAGAACCACCAGGCGTTCGGTGATTCGGCCGCGAAAAATGCCGGGCAAGCTTACGGCGCGCTGGCTGAGAAGCTGCAGTTCCTGACAAACCGCCGGTAGCAAATGGCCGCAATTCCGATCATCCGGGGTGGCCTTCAGGCCCTCTATCCGGTCACTGTCACGTATCGCTTCTCCACGAACATCATGAAGAACGAAAACGGATCGGAAGACCGCAACATCCGCGACTTTGGCCGCGTGAAGTTCGATCTCACATGGGGCGCTCTCATCCAGAGCGAAAAGAACACCCTGAAGTCTTTCGCCGACGCGGCGAAGGGTCGTGATGACGCCAGCAGCACGCTAACGTTTCGCGGCACAACTTACACGAACCTCGGTCTCGACTCCGACACCTTTTCGGCGGTCGAAAACACAACCACGCAGTACGACGTGAAGATGACTTTCAGCCAGGCCATCACGCAGGACTTATCGCCCGGCACTCCGGGGCAACCCTTCCCCACGTTCGCGAACGGCTCGATATCGCAACTGCCGTGGACTCAGCGGAAGGGCTTTCGCACTGACCTGAGCGCCACGTCCTACGGCCCGCGCTTTCCGTGGGCGTGGTACGGCGCGGGACTTACGGATTTTCCGGATGACGGCCTGATGGGCTGGAATGTCGGCGGTCAGACCGTAAGCGATGCGGATATCGCGGTCCTTGTGGCTCACTTCATAGCAAATGCCGGGATGTATGGCGATTTCACCTATCCCGATGAAGACGGCACTCCGCACACAAAGGTTCGTTACGACAGCGATGAGCTGGTGGTGACTTATCAGGAGCCCAATCGGGCGAGCGTTTCAATCGGCCTGCAGGAAACATTTTGAGTTCCGTTTTCGATCCCAAGAACCCGCGCGGTCCACGCCCGCTCATCCTCGCCCGCATTGAGGCGACCGATGGTGACGTGTGCTATCTTTCCACGGCCGCGGCCTGCGGCTTCTCCTATCTGCCATATGGCTCGCAGAACTGGCAGGCGCGCCTGCTCGATGAGAATATCGGCGCCATTCAGGCGATGAGCGTCCTGGGGCTGGATATTCCGCCCTCCGTAACACTGAAGATTGATGACGGCGACGCCTCGATCTGGCTGAATCACTACAACCCCCACGGCTGGGGTGGCGCGAAGGTAACGCTGGTTTATATCGAATGGGATGTCGCGGCCGATAGCTACAGCACGGATGCGATCACGTGGTCATTCCTGGGAGGCGCTGTCACTTATCAGAACGGCGTGCTGACTCTCGCCGCCGGCAGCCGATCCAGCTTTCAATCGATCAAGGTTCCCGCCGTGCCGATTCAGCGCCGCTGTCCGCGTAACTTCCCGCAAACCGTTGCGGATCGCGCGGCCGGTGTGACGGATAAGTTGCGGCTGATCGGTCAGTGCGTCTACTCGCCGGATCAGATTGGCGGCGTCGGAAACTACGAATCAGGCACCACGCCGTTTACGGATTGCCCAAAGGATCGCGCCGGGTGCATGCTGCGCCTCGGCGATCCGTCGGCGACGGGAGTCGCCCCCGATGGCGATATCGCCCACGACACCTCCGGCCGCCCTACCGGCCACTTCGGCGGAATCACGTGGCGCGCTCCGGATAAATACGGCGGCACGAAGTACACCACGGGTCAGGCCATTTTCGGCTTCAATCAGCCAAATGATGCCATCTATGGCGGTTACTGGCCAGAGGTTCTCGGCGCTCAATGGGTGCGCGCGAAGATCGTGAATACTGCGGCGGACCCCAATACTCTGCGCGGTGAAGCGGTCGCCTGTTTTGCGCCGTGGGGGCCAGTCTATGGCCTCGACGGCGGCGCGCTGACTATTCTGATTAACGGCGAACTGGTCAACTATCTGAACGATGCGGACAAGAATTTCTCGTGGGGCTGGAACAATTCCGGCGGCCCGATCGGCGCGCTGAATCGCGGCCCCATCATCGACGGCAAGGGCGACCCGTACGGCTCCTATGCCGGGCTGTGGTGGGTGGTGCCGAGTGAGCTTGCGTCTGGCGGATCGTCGCCGACCATCGACGTCCAGATCGGGGCGCAGACGCTGCCTTATCTCACCGGCAGTGGTTCGTCGCCAACGGTGAACTTTGGCACGACGCATAACCCCGTCTGGCATCTGTTCTATATGATACTTCGCGCCGGATATACCCTTGCCGAAATCGGCGCGCAGAGCTTCATGGACGCCGCCGATTTCTGCGCGGCCTCCATCAGCTACACGGATCAAAACGGCAACGCGGCAACGCATGCCCGCTACCGGTCCGGCTTCGTCCTCGAGGATAGCTCGCGCCAGACCATCGGGCAGGCGGTAGCCGCGCTCCGCAATAACTGCGGGTTAATGCTCGCCCCGAACAGCGCGAGCGGCCTGCTGGAGGTCTATCCGGAACGCACTCTCGCCGGACAGCAGCCCGCGCCGGTGCCGGGCTCCAACTCCAGCGCACCCATTGCCTCGCAGCTCGAAGACGGTACAGCGGCGAATGGCTACCCCGCCTATGTATTCACGGAGGCTGATTACGAGCAATCGTCGTTCAAAATCTACACGCTCGACACACAGGACACGCCGAACCGCTTCGCTCTGACCTTCCAGGACGAAGACAATCAGCTGCAGTCGGACTCGCTGGCGCTGGTCGATCCGGATGGTTACGCGGCCGCCGGGAATCAGGAGATCGATAGTCAGGGCAACATCCTCGGTATTCCGAATTTCGATCAGGCTATCCGCCGCGCGAACACGCTTCTCGCCCGGGCTCGCCGCGGCAACTCTCGCGACGACGCGAAGGGTACCGAGTTCATCCAGTTTGTCACGACGCACAAAGCCGTCCATCTGGCCTCGCGACCCGGCTACATCTGTCTCATCCGGCATCAGAAGCTGCAGCTCGCGGATATCCAGATTCGCATTATCAGCGCGCAGCCAACGAAGGACTTCGAGCGCTGCACTGTGCTGGCTCGCCGGCACAATGACGACTGGCACCTCGACGCCTACGGCCAGAACCCGCAGCCGTTTTATAGCAACCCGTTCGCTTCGCCGCGGCAAGGTCCGCCCTGGCCGTGGCGGCCCGGCCTGCAGCCGAACAGCGGCACGGATGTGCTGTTTCCCTTCCCTGCCGCGTCCGCCGTGGTCTATCGCTCTGGTTCCGATATCTGTCTGGTCGGAATGAGGCCGATCAACAGCGTTTCGTCTCTCTGTGGCGCGCCCCAGGTGCCACCGCAGGCAACGGTCAGTACCGGCGGATCGATTCCGGCCGGAGACCTGGTGCTACAGTTGGTGGCGATCGACGCCAACGGCGACGTCTCCAGCCCATCGACCTATATTCGGGCCACCGTCGGTTCGGGGTCGTCTACTGTGACGATTCCGAACATCGTGTGGAGCGCCGGCACGGCGGGCTATCGCGTGTATGCTGGTCGGGACTCACAGCGCATGTGGAGCGTGGATACGGCCTCCGCAACGCCGTCGTCAATTACGCTGACCGATCTGAGCCTGCTTTACAGTCTGGGCAATTATGACGTCGGCAGGCCCGATATCAATGCGGTGAGTCTGCGCGTTCAGGTCACGCGCATCATCGATGCGGGAATTTTGGTCTCTCCCATTACCGCGGTCAGTCTGCATACGCTCACCATTCCGGCGACTCCAGCCACGGACGATTGGAAGGATCGCGTGATTTCGCGGCTCGGGTCGTCCACTATCGTGGACAGCGGCGGCGTCGGCAGCTCGCTGGTTGACGGCCTTTCTCTGGGCGGTGGGCTGCACATGAAGGCGTCCGGCAATTCAACCGCCGGTGTCGTGACTGTTCCCGACTCTCTGACGGGGTTCGGCGGAAAGGGCGTCGCGGTGGGCGATGTTTTCACTGTCCGCGCCTACGCGAATATCGCCGGCGACACGACGATTGGCGATGCTCTCTTCGTGAATTCGCTCACGCCCGGTGGCCTTCCAGCCGATTCCCGCAAGGGCGCGATCGTCTGGATTTACGCTGGACGCGGCGCGGGTCAGCGTCGCCGCGTGGTAAGCAATGACGCCACTACTCTCACGATTGATTCGGCATGGGACACGAATCCCGACTCCACCAGCTGCTTTATGACGCTGGAATCCGCGCCAGTTGCCTCTGTTGATCTTGACCCCGTCGTTACGTCGGCAAATGCGGCGGCCGGCGCTGAAGATATCGGCATTCTTTCCCGTTTGACAGTTCCGGATACCGAATCGGGCGCGTATCTGGCGCGAGTAATGACGACGGATCGAAACGGCAACACCGCAATCGCGGATTATTCGCCGTGGCAGGAGGTGTATCTCGTCCCCAACGAGGTGGCGCAGCGGGTGGTTTCAACAACGCCGTATACGATCGATCCGCTCACCGATGAGACCGTCACTTTTGTGCCAGGCGCTTCCGTTGTGAACCTGCCGCCGGGGAGTTCGTCGCGGCGGCGACCCATCACTCTGATCAACAAGTCCGGCGGCGCATTGACGTTGACGGTGAATGCGGCATCCGGCGACACGTCCGATGTTTCTTCGATTCCCAGCGGCCTGAGTTTCACGATTCAAAAGAGCTGAGATATGGCAATCAACTGGAACCTCATCGGCACCGCCGGCGAACCCGTCGTGACGTCCATTGGCAGCGGCCTCGCGCTCGCCTTTGGCGCGCTGACGGCATCGGTTAGTTCGGGGCTGGGCTTCGACGGCGGCGGCAACATCATCGTCAAGAACGGCTCGGGAATCGCGATTGACGGCAGTGGCAAAGTAACCGTAAATCAGGGCGTTGGCCTCGGCATCGATGGCAGCGGATTCCTGGTCGTTAAGACCACCGGCGCCGTAGCAGTGGATGGCTCGGGGAACGTTTACATCCCCGGTGGCTCGATCACGAATTCACTACTGGCAGCGCTCTCTGTCGCGCAGGCAAATATTCAGAATGGGGCTGTCGGTACATCGCAGATTGCCGCGGCCTCGATCACCACCGCCCTAATTGCAAATGCCGCGATAACTAACGCATTGCTGGGAACCGCCGTCGTCGGGACGGCCAATATCCAGAATGCAGCCATCACCACCGCCCTGATTGCAAATCTCGCGGTCGGCAACGCGCAGATAAACGACGTCGCAGCGAACAAGATCACGGCCGGCACGATCTCCGCCGCCGTGAGTATGACCGCGCCGAACATCAGCAGCACCGGCGGACTGTCGACGGTTACGCTGTCGGGTGGCTCGATCACATGCTACACGTCGTCCTACACGCTGACCATAAATCAGGCGTCGATTGCCTTCAGCGGCAGTGGCGCCAGCACGTCGATCGACAAGAGCTCCGTTACTACGGATACGGTTTCGGCATCGACCGTCGCGAACATCAGCGGCGGAGCGGCGTATTCGCTTACTGCCGGCGCTCTGTCAGTGACCTACTCATCCGCGACGATCGCAATTAATGCGGCGAGCGGAATTTCGGTGGCCGGTTCAACCGTCATCGATATGTCAGGCAATGGAGCGTTTGCCGCACTGACGGCGGACGGAAGCGCGGTTGCGACGCAGGCATGGGTCTCTGCCCAGAGTTATCTGACGAGCTCGGCGCTGACTGGCTACGCGACGCAGGCGTGGGTTACGAGCAACTTCGTAGCGCCGGGATCGACGCCGACATTCGGATCGTACATCCAGGCCGACAGCTTTCAGGTGCCCGGGTATTCGTTCGTTGACTCATCGGCTAACGCCTCGTTTAACACGGTGAATATCACCGGATCAGGCCTCTCTCTCAATGGCGTGCCTGTCACGCTTCAGACCGTCGGCGGCGTTGCCAACGTGCTCGTGGCATAGGCCACGAAAAGGAAATATGAAACTCACAGTCGCGCAACTTATCACCGCAGACCCGGCGCTCGCGTGTCTCGCCACGCAGCCCCATAAGGGCCGTGTCGCATTTCGCATCCGCAGGGTTATCACGGCGTTCCAGCCCGCCATCGTGGCTGCCATGGCATCCCGAAACTCACTGCTGACCGAGGAAAACAGCGATGAGGTCAAGGGGGTTCGCCAGATAAGACCGGAGCACATCGCAGGTTTTATCGCCGATCCGCTGTTTGCGGAGCTGGTCGAGCTTCCGATTGAGCCGCTGACCGCAGCCGATCTGGAAGATGCCGTTATCAGCCCTGCCCATCTCGATGCGCTGGGCCCGCTATTGAAGGAGGACAAATGCTGACACCTATCGTCTGGATTCTTTTCGCTTCGATCATGCCTTCGCCGCCGCGGCTGCAGCGATCGCCCGTCGTCGTCGCACCCGGCCGGCCGCCTTACGCCTGCATTGTGGGCGTTTCCCTTGCGGTCGGAGTGCCCGGATTCTCGCTTGACTGCGAGGTCGCGGCGCGATGATCCGAACTTTGCAGACGTCTGTAATTCTGCTGATGCTGACCGCGTCTGCATCAGCACTCACCTGCCCTGCGGGATTCGTCGAGCTGGCGGATTCCGGAATTCCGAACGCGACCACCGGGCAGCTTTATTCCGGGCGCATCTCGGTTACGCGGCCATACAACGCGGCGACGTCGCAGGGCGATCAGCAGGTTGTGACGATCGCTGGCGGCGCAGTGGATCAGTGCATCGCCACGGGTCCGTTCCGGGTGATTCAGCAGGCCGTGAACAGCACGCTCCGGATTCCGTTCGTGTGGATCGTTCCGGATTCCGGCGGTCCGTATCGACTGCGCGACATCCAGGCATCCGGACCGATTCCGCCGCAGCTTGTGGCGAACGTTCCGACGGGGCAGCCGGGAATGCTGATCGTCAACCCCGCCGGCGACGGCTTCGTCTGGGCGCCGTTGAGTGGCGCGCTCTCGCTCGCGACGTTGACTGATGGGCAGCTCGCCGCCCTGACAGATTCGCAGCTGTCCGCATTGACCGATTAGAGAGGAATTATGAAAACGAAACTCGCACTCCTGTTTGTGGCGGCCACGATCGCCTTCGCTCAGTGGACGGACTTCTCCACGTCGGCCCCGAACTCACCCGCGCTTTCCGGGGCGGTCAATGCGAAGGTCACACAACAGGTCGGATCGGGCTTGCCGTCCGCGCTGAAGTGTACGCAGGGCAAGGATATTTACACCGACACCGCCACGAACAAGCAGTATAAATGCACGGCGACGGGCAATCCCGGCACGTGGGCGGAAATGGCGGCATCCGGCGGCGCCGCTGGTGCGACTGGTCCACAGGGCGCAACCGGTGCAGCTGGGGCGACCGGCGTGCTCGCCTCGAACGTCGAATTTTCGACCTCGCAAACAATGTCGTCGGCTGACTGCCCGAGCGCGCTGAAGACATTCACCGGAACGAGCGCGCTGACGTTCACGCTGATCGCTCCGATTTCCGGTTGCTCCATCGGCGTGCAGAACAACACCACCCAAAATCTGACGATCAACCTGACCACCAACAGCCTGACGGGCAATGCGGGAAGTACGTCGAACGTGACTGTGCCGTCGTGCTCTTCGCCGGCGAGCGGGTGCCCTGTGGTCGTCGTCAAGGCAAACGGCACCACCAACTGGGACATATCACAGCCGGGGATGAACGGTGCAACGGGCGCTACTGGCGCAACCGGAGCAACTGGCACCAACGGAACAAACGGGGCCACCGGGGCGACGGGAGCCACTGGACCAGCCGGGGCGACTTGCTGTAGTACCGGCCTTATCTCGATGATGCCGTCTGGCATAAACAACGATGTTGGGGGCACGCTCTCAAAGGGTGGATGGAGTGTTGGCAGCGGCACCAGCACCGCGATTTCAACATCGGGCGGCTTCCCCTCTCTGACGTGGAGTAACGCAACTGCAGGTTCGACGCAGAGGTGGGATGTGGTCCCGCCGGACCTTGATTGCACGAAGGCTATCAATTTCCACTTGCTGATATCTGATGCCGGTGGCGGTCCTTCCAATGCAACGATCAGCGTGAAGATTGGATATTTTGGCGCTGGCTCGCCGGCCTATACCGGCCCCACTTTTGGGACGCCAGTATCAAGTTCACTAACTGCAATCGGTAACTCATGGTCGGAGGTAACTTTCAGCAATGTTATCGGCGCAGGCGGATGCGGAGTCGGCAAGCGCTACGTCATAGAGATTGACCATACCAATGGCAACAGTACAACCCTGCTGATCACCGGCATGTATGCGGATTACACGACAAAGGCCCTGCAATGAGACTACTGATTACACTCATCCTAGCGTGCGTTCCGGTCTTCGGCGCGAGCATAACTTGTCAGGCCGTGAAGTCGGGCAACGCATCGGACCCCACCGTGTGGAAGGACGGAGCGAACCCGGCGAATCCCTGCCAGGCCTTGGGCGGCGCGTCGATTTCGTTTGAGGGGTCTACTCAGATGCTTCTCGCGGGTGTGCCGGGCGCCGCGGGATCGAAGGATTGCGTTACTGTGCCCGATCCCTTTCTCGTTACGGGGGACGTGAATCTGGAGTTCGGCGATCCGTCATCCTCTGCTTCGTGTGCGGGGCTGACGCTTGGCGCGACTAGCTCATCATCGTTCGCGCGCATCGTAATGACCGCTGGGCATGCGCTGAGTCTGCGTGGCTATGGCAGCGTCGAAGGGCTGAACCCGCTAGGCAGTATGTCGCCCTGGTCGGTCCTGCAAATTCAGCCCGGTGCAGCACTGTGGTTCGATACTGCCAATCCGGAGCAGGGTGAGTTGCGTATCAACGGCCGCGTGTACATCGGATGCCACAATTCTCTGGTCGTACTGGGCTGTAACGGCCCGACCGGCGCATGGGTGCAGTTTAATTCAGGCACGCCGGGGACGGTGAGCGCGTGGGCTGGTGGCACTGGATTATACGCGCCATTGAACAATCAGACGCTGCCTACATTCGCGGTGGGCGATATTGTGGAATTTCTGGTGGCGCCGCTGCCTGCCGCTACCGGAACTGGTGCCCTGGGTCCACCGTACACGCTTACGCCTTGCGTGTATGTCCCTGATCCGGTGCTGGGATTTTCGGTTCCGTCATACTGCGGAATTCCGCCGTCAATACCAGCGCCGGGCGTTATGCCTGTAACGACCGATTCTGCCATGTGCGGCGGAGCGGCATCGTGCGTGGTGCCTCATGGAGTGCCTTTGTGTGTTGTGCAGGCTTCACCCCTGCAGGTGGGCTATGCGGCGTGGGCAACAGATGGTCCGCATTGCTCGGGATCGACTGCGATTGCCATTACTGATTCTGGCACTGCTCCGTTATGGATGATTAAGCCCGCATTCGTCAGTCAGAATCCGGCCAACTATACGTGGAATGCGTCGGCATCGGATGCGCCTTCGGCGTTCCAGTCCTATTTCGACGCGATCCGCACGCACTATCTGCTGCCATACAGCAACGTGAGCAACGCGGCGGGCAACGGTCCGGCGCGTAAGGGCGACACGTCGTTATCCTTCAGCGGCGTTACGGTAACCAGTCAACTGGGAGCTGGCGCAACCGCAAATGCGCTCACTCAGGCGGATCGCTGCCCCGCGCTAACCGCCATCGGGCAATTCACATTCGACCCTGTGTTCGGTGAGATGTGCCTTTGGGGCGGATCGAATCAGGTTTCATGGACGGCGAATTTCAAGCACCTCGCAATTGCGAACCGAGCGCCAAAGATTCGCAATTCCGTCGCCGGCGCTGGAACGGAACTGCTCATCGAGAATTCCGATGTTCGCGGCCTCTACTCCACCGCGGCAGCAGCGGTCGTCGATCTTACTGGCTACAACTCAGCGACGGCGAACAACCGCCTGCGTATGGAGGGCTCGCTGCTCGCGTGGAGCGCTACAGCGTTTCAGCTTGACGGCCTGACCGGATCAGCGAATAGTCCGATTCCGGTGTGGGAGGGTGGCGAGATTCAGGGCGTCAGCGAGAGTGCCAACTATGTGTTCGTGCCGTACAGCAGCAGCGCTCACGTTTCAATCTCAAACAACTGGCTCCAATTCGGACGCAACCAATTCGCCATCGGAACCTACCATGCAGCTCTAACAGGAAACACGCCGGTGGATCATCCGCACTGGTATCTTGTTGGCAATGCGGGGTACGTGTGCGACTTCATCGACATTCCGTCGTATGGAATTACAACCTTCAGCGACGCGCTGATCTCGCGGTTCCGCTTCGAATCCCCGGCATACGCCGGGCAGGGGTTCATTACTGTGGGAGGAACTAACGGTCATCCGGCCACCGCAGAATGGGGAGTCGCCCACGGTTTCCGGATGATCTCGTCCTACGATCAGTATTTTCAGTATCGATATTTCCACATTCCGTTCAGTGGATATCACCACACCTTCGTTGCCAATGAAGGTTCTTCGGCTGTCCCGCTCTCGTTGCCCTCGGTGTCCTGGGAT
The DNA here is from genome assembly GCA_048498815.1 of Acidobacteriota bacterium. Classification (GTDB taxonomy): domain Bacteria; phylum Acidobacteriota; class Terriglobia; order Bryobacterales; family Bryobacteraceae; genus BOG-234. Next base: position 93,963 of record JBEHXG010000002.1, read on the forward strand.
CACATTATTCAGGCCGCCGGCCAAAGCAATTCATCGAGCGAGACGGTGGACTTCGGTTATCAGGCATACGCCTACATCCAGAGCCCGCGCGTGACGAACATAACGACTATTGGCGCACAGATCGGCTGCGTGGGGCTTCAGGATGCGGGAGACGATGAGATCAGTGTTGTGCTCGACGCGAGCGTGGCGAATAACATCTGTCAAGGCGCGGCAAGCACAGTTCACCACTTCGCGCGCGGCGTTTTCCCCGTAACGAATTACATCGGAAACGTGCAGCTGACCAGCGGGCTCAACAACGCGATGTATGGCACGGCTGGCGGAAACTACACGCAGAACGCAACTCCGCCGCCGAATCAGAACACGACAACCCTGAATCGGTTCTCCACGATCACATGGCATTCGGGAACGAATTACAACACGGATGCCACACGCACGGTAGCCGGAGTCACTCTGCAAAATTCGACCGCTGCCAGCGTGGCCAGCGGATCGCTTGTCTTCACCCGCACCAGCGCGTCCAATATGACGTATACATGGAACGATGGCGGAGGTGCAGGCGCAGCGCAACAACTCAACTGGGCGGGATCGGGAACGTCTTACACCGCTACGGCGGTAACGGTGCCCTATACGCAGGCGAATAACGGAACGATCGCGGTCAGCGGCACGCCATGGGACTGCGGCACAACCGGACCAACGGATGCAAACGCGAAGCAATACTACAGCGTGGGGTGCCCTGCAGGTAACCTGCTGAAATGGACAAGCGGCGCTGCGGCGGGCACAGTCAGCGCGATTCTCGGAGGCACGCGAAACACGTTGATCGTGTCGCCCACGCCTGGCGGCGCAATCGCAGACACGTTCGTGATTTTGAAGGTAAACCTAATTCTTCCGAACAGTGGAGCAACGCAGTCGATAGAGGTTGGCGTGAGCGCGGCTCTTCTACCGGCGTCCTCCGTTACCGACTCCGGGATCACTGTCAGCACGTCCGGCATCTGTGCGTCGGGATGTCCGGCGACGGGCGACCCCGCAATCCCGCAGACATGGACGTGGGACGTAACGAATGCGCCGGCTAACGGCGGCATCAATTCGCCGCTTGAGGGTCCGGACCCGACCGTGCAGGCCTTCGCCCCGAACGGCCCGTATGTCCCGCAGGGGAACGCATGGAAGACGCAGAGTACGTCGGGTAGCTACATCGGGGCGGTGAATGGATTGATTTCCTCATCGCTGACCGGGCCCACGGCCGGGACGACGGGAATTCCTTCAACTGTGTTCACATACTCCCTGACCAGTGGGGTGTTCTCTGGAGGAACAATCGTTACCTGTTCTGATGGCGGCCAGAATGGCCAATTCGTGAGCGGCGCCGGTAATGGGACCGGTTCGATATCCGTTACTCCATCGCTCAATGCCACCAGCTTCACGTTCACCTACACGGCTACTTCGCCGGGTGCAAAATCGATATCCTGCAGCACCGCACTCGGGTACTGGACAGACCCCGGGGCCAAGACCTACACCGCAAGCGGTTCGGCCGCTACGTACATTTTGCTCGGGAGCCTGCGGAGGCCGCGGCAATGAAGATCATTCTGGCCATCCGCGCGGCGCTCTGGTGCCTGGTGCCGGTGTGGATTGTTTTCGTCCTCCCCGGGCAGGTGTATCGGGCCCAGCATGACGAGGCAGAACGCACGCGGGCGATGCTGGCATACGAGCTCAGCGCCACTCGCGGAACGCTCACCATGCAGCTTTCCGGCGCGATCGCTCGGGCGAACGGCCGCATTGCCTCGGCTATCGCTATGGCCGGTAAGACGGAGACCGATGCGGATGCTCGGATCGGCGAGCTGCTGGTAGTCGCTCGTCATCTCGATGAGCAACTGCCAGTCATTGCCGATCGCCAAATGGACCGCGCGAACGATTCGCTGGCGCTGGTCGCCTCAAACGCCGCGCAACTGGAGCTGCGCTACACCGGCCTGCCGGACGAGATTCGCGCGGACCGCGAGTATCAGGGCCTCGTCGCCGAGACGATGGGTGTCCTTGGCGCGACGAAGATCACGATGGGGCAGGCCGCGAAGACCGCGAAGGTCATTGCAGATGAGGCCCCGAAGATGACGGAGCATGCGGACCGCATCGCGGTGGATGTCACGCGCGAGGCGGACACGCTGACGAAACCGCAATCGTTCTGGTCGGCGCTCCGGAGCTGGCTGCTGACTGTTGCGAGAATCTACGGCGCGCTGTAGCGCCGGGAAAGGAGAAAAGAAATGAAAGACACTTCCGACCGCCTGATCATCATCCTCTTTGTGATGATTGTCGTCTTTGGTGTGTTGTGCTTCTTCGTGCAGCCGCAGTATGAGAAGGGCGCGGCCATCATTATCGGCGTTATCGTGATGGCGCTGACCAACATCCTGAGCTTCAAGTTCGGTGTACATCAGGCCAGCTTGTCCAGCTCGCCGACCGTTGCGTTGACCGAGCTTGCGGCTCCGATTCGGACGCTCGATCCGCCGTCCGCGCCGGAACCTGAAACGCAGCATTAGTCCTCCCGGCGCGAAAGCGTCAACCTCAAACCATCAATCCCAATCGAAAGGAAAATCACCATGAACTCTGTAATCCGAAGTGTCTCTGTACTCTTCATCGTCGCCTTCGCCCTGGCCTTTAGTGCGGAGGCGCAGACTCCTGACTTCGGCGCGATCGGCGCGTCGTACCAAAAGGGCGGAACGCCGTCCACCGCGGCAACAGGCCTCTATGCGAAGGCCACAACGGAAGACGGCTCCACGCCCTGGGCCTTCACTGTCGTCGATGCCCTGCCCGTCGCAGGCACGAAAGCACTGACTTTCACGACGAATATCGGCGTCGGTATCGCGGAGCGAGTTGCCACGCTCGGCAAGGTCGGCGTCTTCGTGCCGACGTCCGCCGGCATCAGTTGGAGCGGGACGAATACCGGCTGGCAGGCGTCGACGGGAGCGCTGTTCGCCGTCCCCATCGGGCGCGGGCTGATACTCGCGCCGAACGTCCGCGTACTGAAATCCAGCGTCAGTAACGGAGCCGGGTATCAGCCGGTCTTTGGCGTTCTCTTCGGTTGGCAGCGCAAACCGTAACTCGCCATGACGCTCGAAGACGAACTCATGGCGCTTGGCGCGCTTACGGTGGCGCAGGTTCGGAGGCGTCCGCAGGACGTCTCCGATGCCGGCCCCTATGACGCGATGGTGCGGTACACGAAGCCCGATGGATCGATCACCGGAGTGATCGGCCACGGTCCGGATGCGGAAACAGCGCTGGATCGTGTTGCGGAGCTTTTCCGCGCACGCGTCGCCGATGGACGCGTAAAGAGGGAGACCCATGCCGGCATTGCCTGATAACCCAGAAAAATTCGTGACTATTCGCGTGCCGGCGGGCCGGCGCGCGGAGGGCGAGCTCTACGTCGCCACAAGTGCCGGTATCGATTTCCACGGCCGCTGTCTGGCGCGATCGGATCAGTCCGCCGCGAACGCTGCGGGCAATCCGACGCGCGATCCGCTGCACCATTACGGCGACCTGCCATGCGGCGTGTATCGTGCGAGTCTGGTGCAGCCTCCGCGTCCGGATGACGCGGCCGCGATCCGCAGCTATGGCGCCGGGCCGCGCTGGCTGCTGACGCCAGTCAGCGGGGATGGCCTGCGGGCTAATCGCTCCGGCCTCGAGCTGCACGGCGGACCGACGGGGTCGCCGATGCCGCCGAACGCGCTGCGTCCGACGCACGGCTGCTGCCGGGTGGACGATTCGACGATTGCGCGGCTCGCGGAGTACTTCCCCGCCGGTGAAGAATTTGAGGTGCGCGTGGAGGAATATCCGGCGTGAGGCTCAATGCGCTCGCAGTTCTCAAGTGGATGTGCGCGGCGGTGGCGGCGTGGTGGATCCACGATGTGCCGCTGGCGCTGCACACGCTGGCGGTGCTGATGCTGATCGACTACGGCACGGGTCTGGTCGCGGCGCTGATGGAGGGCAAGATCTCCAGCAGTGTGGGATGGCGTGGATTGGTGAAGAAGACGGCCATCATCGGATTCCTGATGCTGGGGCACTGGGTGGAGAAGCAGATCGGCCATGAGATCGGCGCGGAGATGTTCGGCGCGTTCGGGTATGGCGTGAATGAGGGCGTGTCGATCATCGAGAACTTCGCCCGGCTGGGCGTGCCGCTGCCGGACCGCGCGATCGACATGCTGGCGGCGATCCGGAAGCTGTGGGGAGTCAGGAGGCCGACGCCGGAGCAGTTGGCGCGGCTGCGAGGATGTGCTCTGGTCGACGAATCGCGCCGCCACGAGACGGGCTATCCCTCGGCTGATTCGGATTGGTAGTAGTATGCGGGACCGGCGCGGCGGGAAGCGCTATTGCCGGGATGAACCAGCATTTATGCGCGCGTGCGGCGGCTCGGTGGACCGTCATGGCACCGCAAGGGCAGCGTGGAGCATCGGAGCGCGGACGCCCGCTGCCGGCCACTCTCTGGTGTGAGCCTGCTCCGTATGTCTTGCGGGCCAGTGAGGCCGCGCGCCGGATTTCGGACAGTTCAGCTTTTGTCATCTTCGATTTCCCGGATCCATGCCCACGCAAGGCAGCGCTCAAAATCTCCAAGCCAGTCGTATGCCGCGGGGTCCGTGACGATGCCCTGCGGGTCCAGCCACACTCCGCACCATGGCTCGGCTGGCTTTGCATTCGGCGCGCCACTGAGGCGCTTCCAGAGCGACGCTCCGCACCTGGCGTGTGCGGCTACGCCGATGCGGACCAGTCGCACTGATGATGGCGTGTAGACCTCGGCGTCCAGACAGTGTGCGCTGCGGTCTATGATGCGGCAGGTATAGCCGGGTATCGGCAGGGCGAATTCCTGCCGCGTGAGCCAGCCACGCACCGCGGAAATGACATCAGGCGCAACCTCCGATTGGAAGCTGCGCCTGGTGTGCTGTGTCTGGATTGTTTCGTGCCAGATGTAGCGGTTATTCATCGTCGTCGTCTTCTGACTCGGTCATCTCGATTTGGCTGGCGAGGGCTACCGCGCGAATCGTCCTGAGCATCTCTTCCTGCTCTTCGGCCATCAGTTCGCTATCGAGATCGCCTTCCTCGTCACAGGCATGGAATTTTTCTCCGCACCATTCATCCACGCTATGGAACGGGATAAATACATCCTCATACCGGACGCCAGCCGCCGCACAGGTGCCGCGATTGTAGTCCTGGACGCCGGCGCAGACCCAGATCGTGTCTTCCGCGCCGTCGTTGCGCCGCAGCGTGAAGACCAGCATGGTGGACCATTTGTCGCTGTACCCGCGCTCTACTGTCGGTTCGCCGATGATCTCGTATTTGTGTGCCATGTTTTCTCCTTGCCCCTGTTGGCCCGAGGCGCTCCGTGTTTGCCTTACAACACCATCCTAGCGATTTGCTGTTCTTTTTGTCAATAGGTGGAGAAAATAAAAATGCTATGCGGCGTCCTGAATCTGAACCACCAGGCGCTTGCCGACGGCCGCGAGGGCGTCCTCGATCTGGTCGAGCCGGGAACGGTGGCGGATATCGAGCAGGCGCTCCACTTCGTTTCGCTGGCAGCCGAGCCTTCGGGCCAGCTCGGCCTTCCGGACGCCGGCGGCGCGCATGGCCGAGTAAAGCCCGAACTTTGCCTCGGCCAGCGCGGGAACCGACACCATCCGCATGCCGCGTTTCAGTTTGCCGGGCGCGGGAAGTTCGAGGTTCTTTTCGGTGTAGAACGTAAGGGCCAGCGCCAGCGCTTCGGAAGCCATCGCCGCGGCTTCTTCGATCGTGTCGCCCTGGGTTACGGCCGGCAGGTCGGGAAAGGTAACGACGAAGCCGCCGGCGTCGGGCGTAAAGTTTGCGGGATATTGCATATTTGGAGTATTCCTCATTTCAGGTCGAGAGCTTTGAGGATGGCGCGGAGCGTGCCGGGCTTCACTTCTTTCTTGCCGTGCATCGGGATGACGGTTTGCCGCGTGCCGAGATAAACCTTGAGATGACTGCCGTGCTGTTCGCCGAAGGTGCATCCCTGCTTTCTCAACCACCGCTTTAGCTCTTCGCTGCCCACAATTTAAGTGTATACAAATGTGTATACAAATGCAAGAGGCAGGAATGAAAATTTTGAGATATGCCTGGTGTTTTTATTCGTTGGCCGGGGCATCGATTGCAGACGTCTGTAAAAGCGCTCCGCGAAGCGGCTACGGCTTAGACTGGCTCTGCTGGATTGTTTGGCGTGAAGATTGCTGACTCGCAATCCAGGCGTCGGCGCCGTGGCGCTGACTCCCCGCGAAGTCAGGTTCAAGTCTCACCCCGGGGATTACCTGAAACGTCTTGCGAAATCTCCATGACATGGCGCCGTCAGAGAGTGAGGGGCTTGTAATCGTCGGGTTTCGGCGTCGGCTGAGCCGGGGTATGGGACTTCAGAAAGCCGCGCTTTCGCGACTCTTTTTGTCCTGAATGTAGCGGTGAAAGTTCTCAAACTCGTAAATCAATTCAATCCATCCCTCTGATTCCGATTGGGCGTGCGCCAGAAGTCCAATCGTCGTGGTTGAGCCTGAGGGATCTACGGAGGACCAATACGCGGCCAGTGTTCGCTCGCCCTTCAGTAGGCCCATCATCCAATAACGATCTTCCGTCCAGAGGCTTCCGCGCTTAACAGAGTCGTCTAAATCCGGCTTACCGTATACTCCGGAAAGTGACTCGGCGGTGTTTGTAAAAGACTTCTTCAGTTGATCGCCGAAGTCGTTGACTTTGATGGAGTCCGAAACAGCCATAATCTTGACCAGTCCAAGGGCAGGTGAAATTATGAGGCCATAATCCACGAAGGAGGCGTGTGGGTTGGGTGGTTTTCTGGTTGTGTATGTGCTGTCTCCGATTGATCGCAGGTTTTCTTTCCCAATGGCGGCGGACACTTCGTCTAGTGTTTCTCCGGAGTGCAGTCCAAATGGTAGTCTGACGATGGGCGTTCTGTAGACCGCTCCGGCTGGCCTCTCGCTGATCTGGCGCCTTTCTTTATCGCTCGGGTCCCTCAGGGCTCTCAATGCGATGAAGCCGTGGGCGCCTTGGTGTGGTCCGTATTGCACGAAGACATCGCCTACCTCGTCGGAGATCCTTGTTCCGGCGATAACGTCGTCGGCATTGACTTCGTGAAAATGCCCAGCCTGTAGGCCCTCATCGAGTTTTCCGGTCACCGATGAGTTAAGGGCCTCTGAAAACAACGCCGCAGCCTGATTCTTGTCATCCACCAATACCCAGTACTTCAATGAGCCGGGAGGGTTGACTATCATGATGTGCTGCTGGCCACGCGCGGAAAGGCAGCTTAATATTACCAGCGATGCGAGCCGGCAGACACTATTTGCTGTGTTTATCTTCATACGATTTCAGCCCCGGGCCGCCAGCTTACTTCGGAAATTCTACGACAGGCTTCTGATCTGCGCTTGGAGGGCGGAAGATCGCATCCACTGAACTGTCTCTAACCGTGATCAGGTAAATGGATGTTGACGGAAAGCGCCAGAACGAAGACAGCCCGCTTCGGCCGGTCTCAGCGCCAAGCGACGCGGTAAAAACCATTCGCACATATGCCCCGATTATTCCACCGGTATCCCCGCTGGTTAGCTCGATTTGGGCGATCCCGTCATCGTCTCCGCGGGTGAATATGTGAAGGGTCATTTCCCGGTTTCCGACGGCGAAGCGGTCAATGCGAAGTCTCTCCACGGGCTGGGCCGGGGTATGCTTTCCGATCTTGGGAAATTTGAATCTACCGGGATATATCGATTGCGCCTGGGAGATGGACATCCCCCAGGTGAACTTGTCGAAGCCGCGAATATCTTGCGGCGGCTGTCCGAATGCGACCAGGCCTGTGAACAGTGTGCAAATGCCCGGAGATGGCGGTCTTTTTTCGTGGGTCATTGGTCATTGTCCTCCAGCTATTGGGCGTACAGGCCCGCCGCCTGGCAGGCGCGAACCTGCTGCTCTTCCTTAACGGTGAGGTCGACGATTCGCTTATTGGCCGTGGCTCTATATAGATCGGTGCAGAATTTTTGTTCGGCGGCTCGAATTTCGGCTTGTGTCTTTTGCCGCTGTTCCTCGTCGGCTCTTTCTTTTGCGATGGCAGTTGCCCGCGCCGCGGCAGCTGCCCGATCCTTAACCGCCTGCGCCGCCATTTTCCGAGCGGTCGCCGCCAGTCGCTCGCTCTCGATTCGATCGGCCTCCTGTTGCTTGGCGATCGCTGCGGCTCTCTGCTCCTGCGCTTCTTTGGCGTACCTCGCCTGCTCTTTCTGCAGGAGTTCCTGTAGTGAAGCAGCAACGTCCGGCGGCGCCTCTTTCATTGATGCCAGCGGCAGGGCGTCATTGTCATTCGCGAGCCTTGCGGATATCAGGGTGGCTCGGCAGTTTGTTACGCGGCCCCGCAGCGGTTCTACTGTCTCGGAGACGTTTCTCCAGATGGCGGCAGCCGCATCCCATCCCACGTCGGCTGTTGTGCCGATGATCCATACAGTGGGCTTGTCGAGGCAAAATCCGCTCATTTCGAAAACAACGCCGAGTGAGCGAATCGGCCGGCTTGTCCGGTTTGTGATGCGGTACGAGATAACAGGTAGCCAGGAGAGATCGGCCACCGGCGGCGGTTCAGGAAAGCGCACGCCGCTGATAACGACATCTCCGTCGGGGGTCTGTAGCGAAATCTCCGGAGAGGCGCCTCCTGCGGCGAACAGGCTTGCGCTTGTAAATGCGAGCATTGCCAGGGCTGTAGTCCCGCTCATATGATTTCAGCTCCGGCCGCCAGCCTTTCGTGGACTGCTCTTTCCTCGCGGCGCAGTTCGTGCTCCAGATCCCGTATCAGCAGCGCGAGCTCTTCGCAGCTCCGCAACAACATCGTCCGTCGCCTTTTTAAGCTGATGACTTTCATTTTCAGCATGGTCAGCGAGCGCAGAAGCTCTACGCTCACGGGCGCTGAGCGCGCCGGCATCGTCAACACCGTTGCGCTCATCGCCGGTTCCGATCCTTGCGAGCGTCTCGACCGCGTCGAGCCCAACGCCGAAGATGGCCACGTTTTCCTTCAGGGCGCCGCTGAAGGGGGACCTGTATATGCGGAGGCATTCGCTTAAAAATTTGCGCTCCGGATCCGTGAGTGGCATCGCAGGAGACTCAGGAATGCTATCACCGATTTGAAACTTTTCACCTGCACCGATTCGAGATTCGGTTCCAGTACCAGAAATGAGGAATTCCTCGAGTGCGCCGATGGAGTCGGCATTTCCGCTAGCCAGGACGCGATCAAGGGAGACGTGAAGCGAATCCGCGAGGTGGACGTTTCGGGGATCGGCAGGCAGTCTGCTTCGAGCGCTGCTTGGTGCAAATACCGCGCGGATGAAATATGGCTGTTGCTCCAGTTCCATGGCGAGTTCCGCCAGCCCGTTCTCGACAGCAAGATTTACCAGTTTCACTGCCGTTTCGGCGCTTGGCGATCTACCCTGCTCGTAGTTTTGAACTGACGCATACGAGATGCCGGCGCGCTGAGCAAATTCCTGCTGGGTGATGCCCAGCGCGGTCCTGAGTCGGGCGATCACGTTTTTTGCTTCTGCGGGCAAAATAATTATTGACTCCAATAGGCCTATCGGCTTATGCTTATAGGCGTACCTAGTTACTTTACTTTCGTTTCGTTACTTACATGAGCATACAGCTTTCGCATGCTCAGATCGCAGTCATATTTGCGCGGCATCGTGGCGCAAACGCTCGCGTGTCTGAGGCGCTATCGATGAAGCCCGCCGCAGTCACCAACTGGCTGAAGGGCAGGTTCAGTTCACAGCGCATCGAGGCCGCGTGCAGGGAGTATGCAGAAAAGCTTCTGGCGGAAGAGAAAGCGGCCGCCTAAAACCAAAGGTTTCCTGAACTGGAGATTACGAGGAATGCAGAACACACCACAAGCCGGGATCGCGCAAGCCGTTGAGACAAAACGGAAATCAGGCGGGCGCGCGAGGTCCATTTCCCGCTTGCTGCCGGAAGTTCGAAAGTCCATTCCCTCGCTGTTTGACCGGCATGTGCCGGCGGAGCGGGTGGGTGAGCAGTTTTCTGTGTCGAAGACGGATGTCCTCGAAGAGCTGATCCGCGATACGCGCCGGCGGATCGGGATCGTTCCGGGGCCGGCGCGGCTGGAAGCGGTTCGGAGGGTGGCGTGAAGCACGGCTCTGATGCGATGACAAGTCCGCTTAATTCGGTGGCTGAGTGCCGTGGCCGTGCAGAAGCTCTTTCGCTGTCTCCATCAGAGCCCAGCCGAGTTTCAGCGCTTCCTGAACCGGGATTGCGACCTGGAGCATTTGCACGGCTGGTTCGGAGTATTGACGTACCTCCGGAGCGGCGCCTTTCGCTGGCTGATCTGGATCGGCTTCGCCACGCATCAATGGTTCCCAGTCGGGAGGCGTCTGACCGAGAACTGGAAGAAGCGCTTCAAACTGTTCGAGCTTCAAAAGGAGAATGATGGCCTGCTCAGCGTCAAATACCTGCGATCCCATGACGGCGCCGCGGATGATTAACCTTCCCTGTGGATCGACGAGCGGTCGGACAGACATTGGGGCATCGTATCACCGTGCATCCTGCGTTGCGGCTGGAAGCGGTTCGGAGGGTGCGTAGATGCGAATTGTCGTAGTGCCGGTATTTATCGGTCCGAAAGGAATTGCCGAGTCCGCGTATCCGAAGCTCGGCGTGGAGATCGCGCAGGCGGCGGCGACTGCACTGAAGGCAGCTGCTCCGCCCGTCGTCGAGAAGGCCGCCGAGCAGCCGGCCGCCGCGCCGGAGCCCGCGCCACTTCTGGAGACAGCCCGGCCGTGGACCGTGTCGGAGTTTATCGCCTCGCGCTGTCAGGTTGGGCGGCGGCATTACGTTTGTGTCGGCACGCTGAACTGGGCCTATCAGGAATGGTGCATACAGCATAATTCGCCCGCGCGTTCCGCCTATCTGTTCAGCGAAGAGCTGATGAAGCGGGGTTTCACGCAATGCCGCGGGCGTCGCATCGACGGGCGCCAGTGCCGGACGTGGGAAGGCATCGGGCTGGTGGGCGACAATCCGCCGCAGGCTCCGCCCCGGCGGTATGAGCGGGAGCGTGTGGCGGTTCCATCGGAGAGGTCGGCGATTCAGGATATCCGCGCGAAGCTGCGGGAATTGATGGCGGCGGTTGAGGGGGTGGCGTGAGTAAGGCCCCGGAGATTCGCATCATCAAGCGGCAACAGTGCCGCACGGATGAACCGATCAAGGTTATCGGCTGTACGTCTCCGGTAGTTATCAAGGCCGTACGCCGTGACGTCTCTCCAGTTCTTTCCGCGATCTTCGATCCGAAGGAAGGCTGGACGGCGGTTGTGGAGGATGGCGTTCTGTTGCTGCGCAGGCAGTGTCCGGCTCTGGAAGGGGTGGCGTAATGGCGACCGCGAAGACGACGAATAAGACTGCCCGGAAAGCGCCCGACTTCGCGGGCGTGCCGGGCGCGCTGGTGGATTCGGCGCCCGAAGGTATGGTGTTTGGCCTGAAGAAGTGGCGGGTTTCGCCGTACGATCCGCTGCTGGAGCAACTGCGCAAGGCCGGCGCGGGCAAGTTCCTGAAGTTCGACGATCTGCGCTGCCGCATATCCGTTTCGGCTCGCGCGAAGAAGCTCGGCATTAAGGTGCTGTTTGGCGAGCAGGGTAACACGCTGTTCGTCACGCTGGCTACCGCCGAACTACAGGCAAATGGCGTGGTTGAGGAGCAGCCGAAAAAGCCATCGAACAGCGATCTTGTTTTGGCCGCGATCCGGGAGAAGCGCCACACCGCCGGGGAAATCGTGAGCTGGCTGCGGTCCAATGGCGTTCCCGGCGCGGGCATTACGCAGGTGGACGGCATCATCGGCAACCTGATGCGCGCGGGAACACTGAAGCTCGGCAGGGCCGGATCCACCGGCGTGGAAAGGTACGTGATTGCATGAGTCTCGATTTCAACGCATTTTCGCGCCTGAACCGCGAGCGGTGCGAGTCGCCGCGGGGCTTCAATCATGCGCTGACCGCCTGGTCGTCGGACGACTGGATGACGGCTGTTATCGGCGAAGTCGGTGAGGCGGCGAATCTGATCAAGAAACTGAACCGCGTGCGGGATGGCATTCCGGGCAACGGCTATGTGTTGGCGGATGATCTGAAGTTTCGGCTGGGGCGTGAACTCGCAGATGTGTTCATCTATGCGGATCTGCTGATGCAGCGTCTCGATGTCGGCGCGGAATGGATTCAGTATCCGGTGGTTGGCGGTCGCGCCGGCGTCTATTTTTCGCAGCTCAGCCAGCGCGCGCATGTCGCAACGCTGGCTCCTCCCGGGACGCCTGCGCATTGGCTGCTGCGGCTCACGTGCTGCATTGGCGAGGCCTCGCGGCTGATATGGCTATACCCGGATCAATCGGTTCTGATTGCCGGCAGTCTGGCCGATGCATTTATCTGCCTTGCTCAGCTTTTCGCCGCCTTCGGAATCGATGGCGAAACGGCCATCGTGGACACGTTTAATGCGGTGTCGCTGCGAATGGGGTATCCGGTTTTCATTCGGCCCGATGGGTCCGTGCGCGAATTAGAGTCCGAACGGCCAGTGGGGCTCGTGTTGCCGCTGGCAACTGGTCCAGCGCGGCATCTTCCCGCGCCGGTCGTCACCAGCGAAACGCCGTGGACGATTGAGGGTATTTTCGACGATGGCGTCAGTGTGGACATCGTTTCCGGTGATGGTAAACGGGTTTGCGAGATCTACCCTTCCGGTGTTGGCGATACCTGGCTCGACTCCGATATCGGCAACGTCAAGTCGGTTGTCTCCGCTCCGATGCTGCATGCGTCGCTGCGCCGCGCTCTCGCTGGCGATCCCGGCTGGCAGGCAGAGGCTGAGGCGCTGGTGGTGTCGCTCGCCGCGCCGGAATCGAGTGGGGTGGCAGCGTGAAGTCCGCCGTCGATGTCGCGCTGGAGAACGCCCGGATGGTTACGTTCTCACGGATGGACCTGCGGGCGATGACGCGCTCGCGGAATCTGTGGCGCGGCGCGTTCTGGATTCTGGCGGGTATCGGCTTGATTGCGTGTCTCGGGAGGGTCCTGTGAATCCGAATCAGCCGGTACCGGTGATTGTGGAGCGCCGCAAGATCGAGGCCTCGCGCCTGCGCCTGGTGAAGCTGCCGGCGAAGCGTCCTGTTGCGGCGGATCGCGTTGCGCCCGTGCAGTTGCGGAGGGCGGCGTGATCCGGGGTTCGCAGCCGGTTGCCGTTGCGCCCTCACGCCGTGTGGATGGCGGCCGGTGGTGGCTGTCTGTCAGCGATCGGACAGGAGAGTGGATTGCGTGGATCACGCTCGCGATGGAGATTATCTGCGAGGCGGTCTGCGTATCGGTCCAGGCCATGCTGCAGTTGCTGGCGATTGCGGCGGTCGGGGTTGCGCTTGTCGTTGGCGTGTTCAGCGTGTGGAGTCTGCTTCATTGAGGCGCGAGTATGCCGAAGGTTCCACCTCATCTGTGGCGCAAGTGGCATCCGACGAAGAAGGCGATGCGCAGGGTGTTGGCTGCGCTGGATGAGGGTGTGGCGCTGACGTCGCACCAGTTGGCGGATCGGCTGGATATGCAGTGGATGCGGGTCTGCCAGACGCTGAATCTGCTCATGGTGATGGGCGCGGTGTCGCTGGATGTGGATAAGTTTCGCAGGGAGGGGTGACGGCGATGGCGTTGCTGAACAGAGTGCATAAGCAGAGGATCGCGCTGGCGGCGCAGGTGCTGCGCGACGGATATGAGGTTACGATCCGGGTCCTGAAGAATCCGGGGGCGGGGGCGTGCGTGGTGTGGTCGCGGCCCGGCGGGGCTATGTCGGTGATTGCTGCAGGCGGACGCCGCGCAATGGATCAGCTGTGCCGGCTGGCGCAGGCGGAGCTGGAGGCGCAGATGAAGGCGGGCACGAATGGGGATGAGTTTTTCGAGGCGAAGGAAGACGGCGCGGTAGCTGCCGGCGCTTCGGTTTGAGCGGATTTTGGGAAAGGGGGTAAGGCGCACCAAGGGAAGCGAAGTCTTTGTAGGGCTTGCGGACCACCGGTGTGTCTACTCTCCGGTGGTCCTCGTTTTTTGAGAAGGTTTCTTGTCGGAATTCTATTTGAGGGTGGGTGAAGTATATGGAAGCGTTGAAGTCGCTGGATGAAATTGTTCTGTCTTCAGGTGCGCACGACGACCCGGAAAGCGGCATGTGTGTGATGGAGGCCTTTACGTATGTGAACGGCTTGCCGTGGTCGGACCGGCCCGAGTGTGCGTGTCCGGTGCTGGCGGGATTTCTGCGCAGCTGGAACGACGATGCATCGGATGAGCATCGGCAGGCGCTGAAGCGGTTTATTCCGCTGTTGCTGAATACCAATGATGGTAAGTCAGATGCGCGGCTGTGGATTCTGGTGGACTGGTCGGTTCGCGAGATTTTGCCGCGCGTACTGGACTTGTTGAACGATGAGAAGGCGTCGAAGCTGGCAGCCGAGCTGCGAAGCTCGGCAGTAATAAAAGCAGCAGCGCAGCTGGAGCTTGCGATTCCTTTTATTATTGAGGCCCGCGACCTCGACCTCGCCCGCGCCCGCGACCTCGCCCGCGCCGGCTCGCCCGAGGACTCGGCCGCGATCGCGGGCGAGGTCGAGGTACAGAATGCGCGGATGTCTGTCATGGAAAGGATGCTTGCCGCATGAGCGCAGAAGTTCCGGTCCCGACAGAAGAATTACAGACGTCTGCAAATCCGCAAAGCGGTCTGGTTCGCTGGATCCCGATCGGCCAGCTGGTAGAGTCGCCGGATAATCCTCGCAAGCATTTCCCTGAGGATAAACAGCGCGAGTTGGTGCATAGTATGCGCCAGTATGGCTTCCGCGAATGGAATATGATCGTGGCGCGGCCGCATCCGGGCTCGGATTCAGATTTCGAAATTGCCGCTGGCCATCGTCGCTATCGCGCGGCGTGCGAGGCCGGTTTGCCGGCGGTTCCCGTTCTCGTGCGAGAGATGACCGATGCGGAATTCTTCGATGTCCTGACGCTCGATAACTCGGGTCGCGAAGATCTGCATCCGCTTGATGAGGCCGATGGATTTCGCGCGTATCTCGCGCAGCCCGGCGCGAGTGTTAAGGCACTCGCCGCCAAGATCGGGCAGGAGCCCGGCTATGTATATCAGCGGCTGAAATATTCCGACCTGATTCCCGCGGCGCGTGAGGCTTTCTGGGCCGGAGTCGCGGTGGATGGCGGCAAGGCTGTGCAAATTGCCCGACTGCATCCTGCGGCACAGAAAATCGTTCTGGGTTGGCTCGCCAACGGGAATCGCTATACGGAGCTGGCACTTCGCGAGAGGATCGCGCGCGATATCCACCACGATTTGAGTCGCGTGGCTTTCGATGTTTCGGTGGATTGTCTGGTGCGGGGCGTGCCTTCGTGCCTGAAGTGTGACAAGCGCGTCGGGACGGCTCCGGAGTTGTATCCGGATATTGACGATCCGAATATCTGCACGGATAAGAAGTGCTTCGATAAAAAGCAGGCTGCGGCAGTGGAGGCGAAGTGCCGTGAGCTGGGACAGGATACGCGCCGCGTAACCCTGGACTACTATCCCGTTCCGCAGGGAATGATGAGTCCGCAGAACTACCGCAAGCTGGGGCCGAGGGATGAGCCGTGCGAGACAACGTCATGGGCGGTTGTGGCGAATGGCCGCGGGCTTGGCGAATCGTTCCGGATCTGCCACGGCGGCGCGGCTTGTAAGGTACACGGGGAGCAGCCAAGGCGGCTGCTCAATGAGGATGAGGATGAGGTAGAGGCCGCGCGCGAGACGCCAGCCGAGAAGAGAGCACGTGAGGCTGGCGAGCTTGCCCGCCGCGTAGAAGTCGAACTCCATAAACGTCTGCCAGTGGAGTGTGCACGTAAGGCGGCCGTCCCGTTTGGCTCGCGCGAACTGCGGTCAATCCTGCCCGCGTTGTTAAACGAGGGCTTGGTGGATTTGGGCCGTCTTGCCGATTTTGCGGGTATATCGGCCAATGACAATGAGATCGAGGGGAAGCTGTCGATATGGATTAACACTAACCCGATCGATGTTCTCTGTAGGGCGCTTGTCTATCTGGCGATTTGCGAATCGAGTGGGGATGAGCGGGTGAGCGCCGCTAACTGGTTCGTTGATACGGCGAAGCTACGAGCGAAGATCGCTGTGGAGCTCTCGCCGAAGCCGGTTAAGGCCGCGGTGAAGAAGAAGGCATCGGTGAAGAGGCCGGCGGCGAAGAAAGCCGCGGCACCCGCGAAAGCTAAGGCCCCGAAGAAGGCGGCGAAGAAGTGAGCGGAAAGTCTGTCAGTCCAGTCACGCTTGCTGATGTTGCGGCGGCGGAGAATCCCATCGGCTGTCTATACGCTGAATTCAAGGCTGATGTCTTGAGCGGATGTGATGACAAGAACTACCGTCGCATCTATTTCGTGGGCGCGATGGCGGCGTATAAGTGTCTGTTGGCCGGCGTGCAGGCTGACAAGCTGGCTGAGATAATTGCGACGCTGGGGCGCGAACTCACCGCGTTTGACGAGATGGTGGGCAGGGGTCTGGCGTGACTGCGGTATCGTTCTCTCTATCGGCCCTGCTGGGCTCGATGGGAGAGAAAGTGCCACGGGAAAGAATTCAGAATCCCACGCTGAGGCAGACCTCACGCGGGAGTTGGTTTATCCGCGTCTGGGTCGATGTTCTGACGAAGGACGGAATCGAGCGCCGCAAGAAGATTATTCCGCTGGGCCCGGCCGAGCTGGGCAAGCGCGGCGCCGAGCTGGCCCGCCGCCGCGCCATGGAAACGATCAATCGCGCATCGTATGTGGTGCAGGCGCAGATCCGCTTCGGGGATCTGTTGACGGAATACAAGGCTCGACACTACAAACAGGTCGGTAGCGCCGCGCAGAAGAAGTATGAGAGTCTGATCCGGACGCATATCGAGCCAGCGTTCGGCGGACTGCAGCTCTGCGAGGTGACGGCGAAGCGTGTGCAGGACTGGATCGACGCGAAGGCTGAGGCGGGTAAGTCGTGGAATACTCGGTCCGATCTGCGCCAGTTGATGAGCGGCATTTTCACCTGCGCGATCGCGTGGGGGTACTGGCAGGAGGGGAATCCGATTGGGCATGTGTCGCCGGGGCGCAAGCGCCTGGCGCGCGAGAAGAATAAGCTCACGGATGATCAGACGCGACGACTACTTGCCGAGCTGCCGCCGCAGGTGCGGACGATGGCGTGCGTGGCGCTGTTCTGTACGCTTCGCATCTCGGAGGTGCTGGGCCTGCAGGAGAAGCATATAGATTTCGACGCCGGCACGATTCGCGTCGCGCAACGGTTTCATCGCGGCGATCTCGATGTCACGAAGAACCGGCAGGCGGAACGGGTGGTTCCGATGGGGCACCTGGCCGAGGATCTGAAGCTGCTGTGTCTGGGCGATCCGGAGCGCTTTGTCTTCCAGATCGAGACGCGGCCAGGTCGGCCCGGCCCGCATCAGAAACGGTTTATTTGTCGGGATGACCGCGGATTGCAGCGCATTTTTTTGAGGCCGGCAGCTAAGGCGGTTGGCTGTTATACGGTCGGCTTCGGCTGGCATGCGCTGCGGCGTGAGGCGATCACGGCGTTCAATGCGTCGCTGGGTGTTACGCAGGCGATGAAGCTGGGCGGACACTCGTCGGTGGAGATGAGCGCGGAATATACGCTTGCCGATCGGGAGTTGCAGGATGCCGCGGTGCGTGAGCGGCAGGAGAAATTGCTGGGGGAGGTTAGTGGGAAGCCGTCATGAGTTGCATCTGCGAGTTCCCTGATAGCTGTGGAGGGTTGGGCACTCTTAACTGTGATGGGTGCGGTGGCGATCTTTGCGTATGTACTTGCGGCGGTGAAATGCCGTGCTTCGGATGTGAGGAATGCTCAGATGGCGAGGACTGTGATTGGGAGGAAGAAGGAATTTGAATGGTGGGCTCTAGTGGACTCGAACCACCGGCCTTTTCCGTGTCAAGGAAACGCTCTAACCAACTGAGCTAAGAGCCCACAAAAACAACAAAAACTAAGCCCGAATCGGGCACTAATGGACAGCAAAACCATGCAAACTACTGAAACCAATCGCCGCCAGCTTCCGTGTCAAGGAAGCGCTCTAACCAACTGAGCTACGAGCCCACGAGGCGGGAAACTTCAGTATAGCAATCAGCTCGTGATCGCCACTATCGTCCCGGGTGAGTTTCCTTCCAGGCGGTTGTTTACGAAGATGAAGGCCGGCGTGTCGTCCACCATCGCGATATCCACTATCTCTCGCAGACCCTGTCTTGCGGGCTCGTTTATCTCCTGCACCTTCTGGTAGGGCTCGAAGGTTTTCACCGCCACTTCATACGGACGTCCTCTTCGCAAAAGCGCCCTCGTTACGATCATGTCCGCCGTCCTCGATCCCGGCATGCGGAGCTGATCGCGAAGCTCCGGCATTCTCGTCCATGCGTTGTAGACGTGGGGGACGTTATGGGCTCTGAGGCAATCGAAGTAGCGCGGGACCAACAGATCGGCGTTTCTTACTTCCACCGCGTAACGAAACGTCGCGGGAAGCTGATCGAGAAAGGGATCAAGACGTCCGACAAACTCGTCGGCATCGCCCTTAGCTTTTAACGAGTTGAACTCGAAGATAATGACGCCAACCTGATGTCGATACGGCGTAAGCGGCGCAAGGAACGACTGCGCAAAAAGCTGCGCGTCGAGGTAGTTGAAGTTTTCCAGTCCCGCTGTAGCGCCATACCGAGGATGCGCGGGGAATTGGGGAGTAGTGATCTGCTCAGGCGCTTTCAGGCCCCAACGGAAACGGGGCGGAGTCTGACGAAAAAGCTTCGACCAGAGCGCATCCGAGGGGAACTGATAAAAAGCGAAGTCGCCGCAGACCGCCGGAAAGACGGTCGAATACTCTGCGAGGCTTTCATCTTCAAAACGTTTCTTCGAAAAGCGGCCGCGTACCTGATAGCGCTCGCGTGTGTAGATCTGATCCAGCCATCCTTCGTACTTCCAGGAACTTCCGCCGATATAGATGTGACGGGCGGCGAGTGCAGCAAGCCGATCACGCAGCGCGTCGCGATCAAAAGCGCCGGACTCGCGAAAATCGAACAGAGTATCCAAAACGGCGTAATCACCAGGCCTGCATCTGGCGATTGAACCAAGGGTCTGCTCCGGCTTCGAACACTCCGGCTGGCGTGACTTTAATGATCACGGGCGCCGCGCCGCTGTTGGACCGCGAGCGGATATCGACCTTATGCCCCCGGCTGGCAAGCTCTTCGCGGATCGCGACCGGGATGCGGTCATCAAGAAGCAGATCACCCGGGTTCATCGCGTGATTATCGAAGCTCGAAACCAGATGCCGAGTCTGAAAACGCGGCGCTTCAATGGCCTGCTCAGCGTTCATGCCGAAGATCGCCGCATTGAAGAAGACTTGTATAAGCGACTGTTCCTGATTATCGCCGCCCGGCGTAGAGAAGGCCATGAGCGGCTTCCCGTCGGCGCGAGTCACCAGTGTAGGGCTTAGAGTGACGCGCGGCCGCTTTCCTCCAGCGAGTTCGTTGGGGTGGCCGGGAACAAGCAGAAAACTCTGAGCCCGCTCCGTGAGCGGAATCCCTGTATCTCCGGCGATAACACTGGGAAGCCACGCGCCGGAAGGCGTCGCAGAGAACATGATGCCGGTATTATCGAGAACGTCCACGCAGGTCGTGTCGTGCGCCATGAGGAAATCGTCGATCTTCTTCGCGCGGACGATTTCAGCTTTGGAGGGATGGAGCCCGACCTTGCCGTCGATGCTGCCGGGACGAAAGTCGAGCGAAGCGTCCTTCGTAATCAAAGACCGGCGCTCGGCGGCGTATTGCGGCGAAAGCAGCGTGTCCGCCGGGATGTTGTTGAATTTGGGGTCGCCATAGTAGGTGTCGCGATCGGCATAGGCGAGCTTAAGTGCTTCAACAAGAGTATTGATGTAATCCGCCGAGTTGTGACGCATCGCGGCGAGATCGTACCCGGAGAGGATATTAAGCGCTTCAATCATGGCCGGGCCCTGGCTCCAGAAGCCGGGCTTGTAAACCCGCATGCCGTGGAAATCGGTGGAGAAGGCGTCTTCCGGCGCGAGACGAAAGGCGGCCATATCTTCGTAGCGGAGAAGACCGCCGTTGGCGCGGCTGAACTCGTCGATCTTATGGGCGATTTCGCCGCGATAGAACTGGTCGCGAACGGCGTCGATTGCGGCGGCGCGAGTGGCTCCGCTAGCCAATGCCTTGTTTTCGGCGGCAACCATGGACCGGAGGGTCGCGGCCAAGTCGGGCTGGCGGAAGAGTTCGCCGGTGAGGGCGGCGTGTCCGTTGGGCGCGAAGTGGCGCATCGACGTGGGCCAGAGCGAGAAGAACGGCAGGCTGTTCTGGATCGACTGAGAGCGCATTTCGTCAATGGCTGTACCGTCGGCGAATTCGAGCGCGGGGGCGATGGCTTCAGCGAAGCTTTTCGTGCCGTATTCGCGGAGGGCGACCAGAGCGGCATCAGGCAGCCCGGGAACCAGAGCGCACATAAGGCCTGCAACCGGCACCATGCCTTTGAGCCCATTAGGCTCCGGCTTTTCGAGTACCTCGCCGATCTGCAGCGGGCGCTTTCGGAAGAAATCGGCAGTGGCCAATTGCGGCATGGTCCCCACTCCGGCGATGGCGTGAACCTTGCCATCCCGGGTGCGGATAAGAATCGGTGCTTCCCCGCCCCAGCCGACATGTGAGTACTCAGTGGTAGCAGCGGCGAAGATCGAGGCGACACCGGCATCGACCGCATTGCCACCGGCGACGAGCAGGCGCATGCCAGCGCCCGTGGCATAGTCGCTGCCCGCAGCCACCGCGCCGCGGGCGCCGCGAACCGATTGGCGAACGAGCGGCTCCTGGCGAGGACGCTGCCCCATTAATAATTGGGCGGCAAGAGCGGCGATGAACAGGCAGGCGAGCGGGAGGGCGGCTCGGGTTCGGGTCATGGAATTCTCCGTATAATGATCATAGTCCCGTGAACGCAGAACCGCAGGGTCGTAACTCACATCTGGAAGACGCAACGACGGAGGGCAGCGGCCAGGAGCCGATGCTGTTTTGTCCATGTTGCTCGCGAAAGCTGGAAGCGCGGAAATGTAAGCTATTTTGTGCAGAATGTGGATATTACATGAGCTGCGCCGATTACATCTGAGCCGGAAACAGCAGCCCGAAAAATAGCCACCTCCGCAAGGTGGTTCTTTCCACGACAACAGCCTCTGTGTGATGCCCGGCACGAAACCGTAAGCGGTTCCACAATCGGCCCGCACGCTCGTATTCTATTAAAAACAGTATTGTTGCGTACTGCTTGACAAAAGCAAACCTTGAGCCTATGATGAATTGCTCGGTTGTTAAAGATTCATTAAATCATCACACCCGCGGTCAGGTGGGAGGCTCAACGTATGATGACCTTCGCTGTAGGCGAAAAAGTGGTTTACCCCAACCAGGGTGTTGGGACCATAGAGAACATCAGCACCCGCTTTTTTTCGCAGAAGCCGGAGAAATTTTATCTGCTCAGGCTCATCTGTTCGAGCATGACCGTGATGGTGCCTTTCGCGACCGCTCAGGATATCGGTCTTCGAAAGCTGTCACGTCACGGCGATGTCGCCAAGGTGATGACGTATCTCGCTGGCCCTGATATTGAAAGCCTCTCTGACTGGAAGGTTCGCTTCCGGGTGAACAGCGAAAAGATGCTGACGGGTAGCCTGCTGCAGATCGCCGAGGTGTTTAAGCAACTCGTGCGGTTGCAGGGTGAGAAGCCGCTGTCCTTCCGGGAAAAGAAGATGCTGGACCGTTCGCGCACCATGCTGATCAGCGAAGTGGCGCAGGCTCGCGGGATTTCGGAAGCGGATTCGATTCAGATGCTGCAGAAAGCGCTGTCGAAGTGCGGTCACGCATTCCCTGAAGCAGCCTAGCTACATCTCCGGCGCACAGGGTATGCGCCACAATAGTCTGTGAATGGCGACTCTCGCGGGACCGGGCATTGGCCCACCGCCTCCCGTCCCTCCTTTACCTCCCACCGGCGGCGGACGCTCAGGCGGGGGAGACTACTCCTCATCCGGTAAAACGGCGCGCATCGCGATTTACATCGGGATGTTTGCCAGTACGGTCACTTTCTTTTCGTTGGCGGCTGCAATGTTCTTCCGGCGCGGATTGAACCCTGCGGACTGGCATCGAGTGCCGGTGCCTCCCCTGCTCTGGTGGAATACCGCAGCGCTCTTTGCGAGCAGTATCTGCGTGGAACTGGCGCGGCACGTCTTCCGTAGCGGAAGGCGGCCCGTGTTCCGCGCTTTCTGGAGCACAGGCACGGCGCTGGGCACGTGGTTCCTGATCGGCCAGATCATGAACTGGAGATTCCTGAGCGAGCATGGCTTTGGTCTGCAGAGAAATCCTGCGACCGCCTTCTTCTACGTGCTTACCTGGGCTCACGCCGCGCACGTTGTGGGCGCGCTCGGCGGGCTTTGGTACGTGCTCGCGAGGACTTTGCTTTTTCCCGCCATTCCGCTCAACCGCAACGTCATGGATATCAGCGGAATCTTCTGGCACTTCCTCGACGTGATGTGGCTGGCGCTGATGGGGCTCTTCGTTTTCTGGTCGTGAGAGACTGAAGCTTGCCTCCGCAAATCGCCGAATATGGCGCCACCTCTGCCCGCCGTCGCACGCTGTGGTTCACGGCGGCGAATCTCCTGGTATTCCTCTTTCTGCTGAGCGCGATGTTCTACGTGCGTTCCGGCGCGGCGATCTGGCCCTCGCCTTTTCAGTTTGGATCGCTGCTGATGGTGTTCGCGATGGCTGCCGGCGGACTTTGCGGCAGTGTGACGATCGTTGTTGCAGCGCGTTCCGCGGCGCAGGGAAAGATAGAAGAAGCAGTTCGCTGGGTCGCCATCGCAATCGTCAGTTGGGTCGTATTTCTGTTCCTTGAAGCCGTGGAATGGGCCAATCTCTTCTACCTGGTAGATATCGGTCCGCGGACAAAGTTTGGGGCGACATATCTGGCTCTGACGGGCTCGCACTGGGTTTGCGTGATTGTGTGCGTAATCTGGTTTACGCTCGTGGTTTCCGATGTCCGGCGCCGCGATGCGCTGGCGGCGGCAATATATTCGCACTTTCTCGCGGTATGGTGGCTGGTGCTCGTAGCCGCGATCTATCTGCCGAATTCGAATCCGCTGGAAGGCTTTTAGGACGCCGGGACTGTTCGATATCATGCTTATGATCCGGCATGTCCTCTACATCAAACTCCAGCGATATCCAGTCAAGCCTCAATGAAAAGCGGCTGTTCGCGCCTCCGGCGGCGTTCAGCGAAAAGGCGCACGTTCCTTCCATGGCCGCGTATGAACGGCTGTACAGGGAAGCCGACGAAGATCCCGAAAAATTCTGGGGCGGCATAGCGGGCGAGCTCGAATGGTTCAGACCGTGGAAGAAGGTGCTCGACTGGTCCGATGCGCCGTTTGCGAAGTGGTTCGTCGGCGGTCAGCTCAATCTTTCGCACAACTGCCTGGACCGTCATCTTACGACATGGCGAAAGAACAAAGCCGCCCTGATCTGGGAAGGCGAGCCGGGTGAGATTCGCACTCTCACTTATCAGCAGTTGCATTCCGAAGTCTGTCGGTTCGCCAATGTACTCAAGGCGCGCGGTGTAAAGAAAGGCGATCGCGTCGCCATATATATGGGCACGTCGCCGGAGCTTGCCACTGCAGTTCTGGCCTGTGCGCGAATCGGCGCCCCACATACCGTGATCTTCGGCGGATTTTCCGCGCAGGCGATTACGGATCGCGTTCACGATTCGCAGGCTTCGTGCGTGATCACGCAGGATGGGACATATCGCCGTGGCGCCGAGATCAAACTCAAAGCGACGGTGGATGCAGCGCTCGTGAATTGTCCGTCGGTGCAATCTGTCATCGTTTACAAGCGGACAGGTTCCGAGCAGACCATGACGATCGGACGGGATCACTGGTGGCACGAGTGCATGGCTGCGGTTACCGACGAATGTCCGGCTGAGCATCTCGATTCCGAACATCCTTTGTACCTGCTCTACACGTCTGGAACGACGGGCAAGCCTAAGGGCATCCTTCACACGACCGGCGGCTATGCGGTGGCCACCTACATCACGTCGAAATGGGTCTTCGATCTGCGCGACGACGATATCTACTGGTGCAGCGCGGACATCGGCTGGGTGACAGGGCACAGCTATGTCATCTACGGGCCGCTTCAGAACGGAGCGACCGTTTTGATGTATGAAGGCGGCCCGGTATATCCGCAGCCGGATCGCTTCTGGGACATCATCGACCGGCACAAGGTCACCGTGTTCTATACCGCGCCGACGGCAATTCGCGCGTTTATGCGATTGGGCGAGCAATGGCCGATGCGCCATCCCATGAAATCGCTGCGGCTGCTGGGAAGCGTCGGCGAGCCGATCAATCCCGAAGCGTGGATGTGGTATCGGGTGATGATCGGCCACGAGCGCTGCCCGATTGTGGATACATGGTGGCAGACGGAAACCGGCGCGATCATGATTAGTCCACTGCCAGGCGCAACAGCCGCAAAACCCGGCTCCTGCACGATGCCGCTGCCCGGTGTGGCGCTCGACGTGGTGACGCGCGAGGGCGAACCGGTTCCGGCTGGTTCAGGTGGATATCTCGTGATCCGCAAGCCGTGGCCTTCGATGCTGCGCGGGATATACGGCGATCCCGACCGCTTCAAAGAGCAGTACTGGTCGCAGATTCCGGGCACCTATTTCACCGGCGACGGTGCACGGAAGGACGAAGATGGCTATATCTGGGTGATGGGACGCGTGGATGACGTCATCAACGTATCCGGGCACCGGCTCAGCACGATGGAAGTGGAGTCGGCGCTGGTGGCGCACCCGAAGGTCGCTGAGGCGGCGGTAGTGGGGCGTCCGGACGAAATTAAAGGCCAGGGGATCACGGCGTTTGTCACGCTCCAGCTCGGGCATGAAGCTTCCGATGCTTTAAAGGAGGAGTTGCGCGCATGGGTTGGCCGTGAGATTGGCTCATTGGCAAAGCCCGATGATGTAAGGTTCACCGACGCGCTTCCAAAGACTCGCAGCGGGAAGATCATGCGCCGCCTGCTGCGGGAACTCGCGGCAGGCGGCGAGGTTAAGGGTGACACGACGACACTCGAAGACCTGGGCGTCCTGGCAAAGCTTCGATCTGATGAAGATTGAGTCTCTCCATGTGCAGAAATATCAAGCCGCTGTTTAACTTCGATCCGCCAACCACCGAGGAGGAGATTCGAGCGGCATCGCTGCAGTTTGTGCGGAAGATCAGCGGCTTCGTAAAACCTTCCAGGGGAAACGAAGCGCCGTTCCTCGAAGCGATTGAAGAGATCACCGGCGTTTCGAGCCGGCTGCTGGCTGCGCTCGAAACGAATGCGCCGCCGAAGAACCGGGAAGCGGAAGCAGCTAAGGCGCGGGCCCGCTCAGCGGAGCGGTTCGGACGCGGATAACCCTGAAAGGCTATCAGTTGTCACCGGGTATTCGTTCTGCCTTGTCAATCACCAACACCTCGATACTGGCTTTTGTCGGCACGAGCTTCAGACCAAGCTGTTGCTCAACTGCGGCGAAAAAATCCGGGGGACCATCTAACGCGGATTGGTCCGGTCTGGCGAAGATGAGCAGAAATCCGTATTTGCCTTCGATGCCGGTCTTGTCGATAATTGGCCGACCAGCAGATCCCCCAAGACGCTGAGCAATTTCCGCCATCGTCCCGGCCCCCATATTCATCGCACCTCCCGCATTCGCGGGCGGCTTCGGAAACGGCTTTTCGGGCGTAGAGATCGCCATTTTCAGCCCACCCTTCGCGATCACCATATCGAAAACCGGCATCTCGCGCATCTCCTGATGCGTTGTCAGACGGAAGCGCTCTTCCAGCAGAGTTTTCAGCATTTGCGGAATTGCCGAAACAGACGCGCCCGCGGGCGGTTTACCGGTGATGTCATATCTTTCCACGTCAATCCAGTCGGGACCGGCAATTCTGCTCTCCGGCAGATCGTATGCAGCGCGAAGATACTGATGCAAAGTTGCGTTGGCGCCGGACAGCATACCTGTCCGCACACCAGGAAAGGCCGTTGCGCCTGAGCCCGACCGATTGATCCTGACAGTGGCGGCTTCAAAGGCCACGGGTTGAGCCGGGAGCACCGAGGTGGCGCACCCGAGAATCAAAGCCAGAAGAGCGAAACGCATGACCACCTCTGCAACTGTGACGAGCGACGCCTGAGCCGCGTGCAGAGCGACTGAAGAGCAAACGGTCTGCACACTTGAGTGACGCATGGCGTCATATCAGGCAATGCGGATGTTGGCATTACTCCTCCTGCTGGCTGCATGTGCGCAGGGCGCGGTGCTTCAGGGTGTCGTCCTGGATGACGAAACCGGGAGTCCTCTGGCGCGCGCGCGGGTATCCCTTGTCCCGTTACCCGGGACTCCCGCCGCCACGACCCCCGTCGTCACTGCTGCGCGCGGCAACTTTCTCATTCTCAATGTGGCGCCCGGCTGGTATGTCCTTCGCGCCACGCGCCGCGGCTACGCGCCAGGCGAATCCGGCCAGTTGCATGTGGGACGGCCGGGCCATGCATTCGAGGTTTCCGACGGACGCGAAGCGGGATTCATCGAGATCCACATGGGACACCTTCCCGCGATAACCGGCGCTGTCGTCGATGAAAACGGCATCGGCATTCCGAAGTGGACTGTACATATCTATTCCGCGCACAAACCGGTACGCCATCTTGCACAGACAGTTACGGACGATCGGGGCATTTATCGCCTGGGCGAACTGGAACCGGGTCAGTACTTTGTCCGGACGAGTCCCGGGGCGCTCGAAGATCAGACTTCCCTGCTCGCCACATATTTTCCTTCGGCGGTCGAGTTAGCGGACGCGCGGGCGGTCGTCGTCCGGGTGGGAGAGACTGCGCGGGATGTAAATCTGCGTCCGGTGCGTGGCAAGGGATTCACGCTGAGCGGAGTATTTCTTCCTCTTGAAGGAAGAGCAACCTTAACACTGATCACGGATACTGGCCGCATTGATGTGGCATCCGGCAATCGCAGCCTCCCGGTTTCCTTCAGCACCGGAAATGTACAGCCCGGCCCCGTTGAACTGATCGTTATCGGCACTGACGGCCTCGGCAAACCGTGTGGCAGCTATGCGCGGCTGCTGGCAGACAAAGATATCTCCACGCTGCGGCCGGCCTGCACGATGATCGGACAGCAGAGCGTTCAGCTATCCGGCCCACGCCCATCCTCCCCGCCCGTCGTACGAAGGGCCGACCTCGATGGCGCAACGCCCGATCACCCACTCGCCCGCGACGAGGTGCTTCTCCCCGGCCATTGGGAAATCGCCGTTCCGCCAGGTAACTACTTTGTTCAGTCGGTCAGAACGTCGGGCCCGCCCTTACCCAATGTGGCGGGTTGGTTTGGGTTCGATGCCGGAAGCTATATGCGGTTATCGGTAACCCTGTCTCCCTCGTACTCAACGATCGCGGGTGTGGTCTCGGCGCAGGGTAGTCCTGTAGCCGGCGCACCGCTATTCCTGACGAATACCGACACCGGCCAGACATGGAATGCGCGTTCCAACCAGCAGGGGAGCTATTCGATTGGCGGACTCGGACCAGGCGCCTACACAATAATCAGCGGCTTCGATCTGGACCTGCTCGATCCCCTGGTGATGAAGAAGGCCCGCGATGTACGCGTAGACTTTGGCGCTACCGCAACCCAGCCGCTGGAGCTGATTCTTCCGTGATTCGCATCCTATTGGCGGCCGCGCTTACGGCAAGTGCCGCTGTTGCGGCCACCGTACCGGGCGCAGTGTTCGATGACGAAACGAAGAGCGCGCTGGCACGAACGCACGTGACGCTGGTACCGCTGCCGGGCAATCCCGCCGAACAGGTCTCTATGCTTTCCAGCGATGCCGGAAGTTTCGCCTTCGCGGATGTGAAGCCCGGCTGGTATCTCCTGCGTTCCACGCGGCCTGGATATGCGACGGCGGAGTTCGGGCAGGCGCGCCCGGGGCAGCCCGGCCATCCCTTCGAAGTCAGGACTGCCGACGATTCCCCCGAAATGCGGCTGATGACAATGCGGCGCCAGGCGTCCATTGTGGGCTCGGTTGTGGATGACAATGGAATCGGAATTCCGGCGTGGCCCGTTGTTGTGTACACGTCGCGGCAGCCAATTGAGCGCGTGACGCAGGGCATAACAGATGATCGTGGAAACTTCCGAATCGGCGAGCTTGATCCCGGGAGTTACCTCGTGCGATCCGGCGCCGGAACTTCCGAAGAAGCGGGCGCACTGATTCCGACGTATTACAAGTACGGGACGACGGTGGCTGGCGCGCAGGCAGTTCATCTTCGCCTCGGGGAAGTACAGGCCTTCGTGGTAATTCATGCCATCGAGGGGCAGGTGTTCGAACTTGCGGGAACGGTTACGGTTTCGAATGGCGCGCCCATTCGGGTGACGATGATTACCGACACCGGGCGCCAGGTGATCGCTTCCGCCGCAGGACCATTCACGCAGGCAGGCGTGCCGGCGGGCCCGGTGGACCTGCTGACCGAAGGCCCCGGCTGCGCGAGTTTTCAACGCCTCACGATGGATCGGAATATTTTTGTGGGTCTGACTTGCTCTCCGCTTGTGACGCCAGTTTTGGATGGTGCAGGCAGCGGTACGTTGATCGCGCGGCGCATTGATCTGGATGGGCGGGGCGCGGAACTTGCATGGACCGGCAAAGAAACGCTGACGCCCGGGCACTGGCAGTTCACCGTACGGCCAGGACCGAATCAATATCTGGCGGGCATTCGCGAAGACAGCGCGGACAAGGACGGAACGTCCAGGGACGGATGGTTTGCCCTCGATATTGGGAATTCACCGCACTTGCGGGTAACCCTGTCGAATAAGCCAGCGAGTATTTCGGGCATAGTGTCACAGGATGGAGTCCCGACGCGTGGCGCACGCGTCTATCTGGAATCTTTCGACGAGGCGGTTCCAGAGGTGCGGTTACAGAGCTGGACGGTTCGTGCGGACAGCGCCGGTCGGTATGTCTTTCCCAGTCTGCCGCCCGGCAGCTACCGCGCGATGAGCAGCTTCGATGTCGAGCTGGATGATCCGGTTGGCCGGGGATCGGCGACAACCGTCCGAATCGCCGAAGGCGCAAAAGCAGACATGCCTCTGATCGTCATCCGTCAGTAACATATTCCGGAAAAGAAGTTCCGGTCAGGCCGCTTTATGAGGATGACTGATTCACAACTTTATCTCGCTGTTGGACTACCTGCCTTTGAGGTGGTGATCAGCACGGTCATGGCGATGATGCAGCATAGCTCCCTTTTGTCGCGGCTGACCTCGCTTGAGTTCAACGTAAACTCCAGATTTGCGAGTATCGATAATCGCTATGACAAGTCTGGAAAGCAGGTTTGACACCCTTGCGAGCAAGGTCGTCGATATGGATAATCACCTCACGCCCGTTGAGACCATCATCGAGCGTCGTTAATCCACGCACAGACGCCGATATAATTATCAGCAGGTGAAGCTGAATCCCGCAACCGTCCGTCCTGGGCGATTTTTCATTCTGCTGGCGTTAATTTCCGGTGTGGCTGTAATTCTTGGATCGCTCCCGTGGAGTCACAGCGACCCCGTCCATGCGGTCCTAAAAGACGGTAAGCGCCAGAAAGCTCCGGACTTCGATCTCAAAGACGCCAGCGGTAAGATAGTCCACCTCTCCGACTACAAAGGCAAAGTAGTGCTACTCGATTTCTGGGCTACCTGGTGCGAGCCCTGCGGCATCGAAATTCCCTGGTTCACCGATTTTCAGCGCAAATACAAAGACCGCGGGTTCACCGTGCTCGGCGTCTCAATGGACGATGGCGGCTGGACCGATGTGAAGCCATTTATCGCTTCAAGACGTATCAATTATCAGGTTGTGCTCGGCGATGACGATACCAGCCGAAAATATGGCGATGTGGAAGCGCTGCCGACCACCTTCGTGATCGATCGCGAAGGGCGTATAGCCTCCATCCACGTGGGCCTCACAGATAAGAAGGAGTTTGACGATGCGATCCAGCAACTGCTTTAGGATTCTGCCCCTGCTTGCCGCAGCCGCGCTGTTTGCGCAGATGGCGCCTGTAGTAACCATTGCGCCTCAACCAGCTGTCAAAGCGAAGCGGGGCGGCCCTGCAACCGTGACGCTTAAGGTCAACCTGCCGGAGGGCTTTCACGCCAACAGCGCCACGCCAACCGATCCGAATCTCATCCCCCTGAAACTTACGTGGACGGGCGGACCTTTTCAGAGCGGCGCCCTTACCTACCCGAAACCGCAAATGGAAAACTATGCTTTCACCGCAGGCAAGCCAATCTCAGTCGTGAGCGGAGCATTCGAAATCACCACGAAGTTCTCCGTACCCGCAACGGCCGAACCCGGGCCATCGGCACAGAACGGCACGCTGCGCTACCAGGCCTGCAATGACCGCATGTGCTTCCCTCCGAAGACACTGCCGGTGAAGATCGCCGTTACTGTCGAATAGGCGCCTCTGGCCCCGCCCAGTAACGATCTCGCGCATGTACGGCAAGGCCCGGCCGATTTACGCTTAGCTGTATCGATCGGAACTCCGAAATAACCGCGGGGCGATCCGAAACATAGCCGATGCTGTACTGGCTTCGCAGGTCTTCTTCAATCTGCTGAAACACCTGATCGATTGACAGCTTGCGCGACACTGCGAAATAGCTTCCACCCGTCGCCATGGCAAGGCGCCCCATCACACGCCTGCCGAAAGCGTCCCCCGAACCGTTATTCGTGAACAAAATTGTGTAGATCAACGTACCGGAGCGCTGTGCTTCCTGAATGGCATCGTTCAGGGCGGCATTGCTGCCGTTCTCCCCGCCATCGGAAAGAATGATGAGCGCTTTGCGCCCTTCCTGTTTGCGCATGATTTCTTTCGACGCGTCGGAAATCGCGTCATAGAGAAGCGTGCCGCCGCCGTACTGGCTTCGGAGTTCTTCCCGGGTCGGCGTATTGACAAGACGCAGAGAGTCCTGCAAGTCAGCACGCGAGCTTGTCAGTGGCTGCATCGTCTTCACATTCATATCGAACTGCATCACGAATACCTTATCCTTGTTCTCGCGCAGCACCTGATCGATGAAGCGGAAGCTCGCGCCGCGCTCGGCGTCAAGAACCCGCGTCTGACTAAGGCTGGTATCCACCATCAGGCCGATGGTAAGCGGAAGATTGGACTCGCGGGCGAAGTAAGTGATGCGCTGCGGGCGTTTGTCTTCGAGCAGCGTGAAATCGCCGACGCTCAGATCGCGGACGAATTCGGATTTCCTATCGCGAACGGTTGCGAGAACGCTGACCACCTGCACGTTGGAGGAAAACGTGGTGTCCTGCGCAGGCAGGGGGAGGGTCGCAGCGACCAGCACAGCCAGCAGGCTGCGGAGTACCGTGATTACGGTCATATGCTTATTGTTGCCTTTGCCGTTGGTGTTTATCATAAAGAATTGTCTATGCCGCGTATATTTCGGCTTTTCGCACTCGTTGCGCTCGCGCTCCCGGCGTTCTCGCAGACCTGGAGCCCCGCGAAGGCGGCTACGTATCTGGACAAACGCTCAACCTGGTGGATCTCATGGCCTACGGCAGCACGCGATCACGGCACTTTCTGCGTCTCCTGTCACACGACGACGCCGTTCGCCCTGGGGCGCGTGGCTCTGCGCGGCGCGCTCGGGGAAGAGGGGCCTTCGCCAAACGAGCAGAAAGTTTATGAAAGCGTAACCAGGCGCGTGCGCCTGTGGCATGATGTAGAGCCTTTCTATCCGGACCAGACTCGCGGATTGCCAAAGACCTCGGAATCCCGCGGCACCGAATCGATCCTGAATGCGCTGATTCTGGTTTCGCGCGATGCAGCCTCCGGGCATCTGAACGCGGACGCGAAACTGGCCCTCGATAACATGTGGGCATTGCAGATCAAGTCGCCCGACATGAATGGCGCGTGGGCCTGGCTACAGTTTCATAACGCGCCATTTGAAGGCGATTCTCAGTTTTATGGGAATTGCCTGGCGGCCATCGCGGTGGGTTCGGCGCCCGATGGTTATCAGGACTCGCCGCAGATCCAGGCCGGAATCAAGCTGCTCTCCGGGTGGCTTGTGAAGAATATGGACGCGCAGACTCCCCTGGATCGCGTGACGCTGCTGTGGGCGTCAGGGAAGCTGCATGGATTGTTGACGACGGAACAACAGAGTAAACTCGTCACCGAAATTCTGGCAAAGCAGCGCGAAGATGGCGGTTTCAGCATGGCGTCCCTCATCCCGAACTGGAAGCGGCATGACGACACGCTGATTAATCCCGCGAGCGACGGTTACGCAACCGGGCTGGCAGCGTATGCCCTGGAGCAGACGAATTCCACACAGGCTGCGCCAGCATTGAAGTCGGCGCTGACATGGTTGAGCAGGAACCAGATCGAAGCCGATGGGCGATGGCCGGCGGTTTCGCTGAACAATAATCGCCCTGTCATGTCTGACACTGGCCTGTTTATGAGCGACGCTGCGACCGCTTACGCTGTGATGGCACTGACAAACGCGCCAAAGTAGGAAGTAGTAAGATCGTCTTCGATGAAATCTGCCTTTCTTCTGATGACGACGGGACTGGTGTGTACGCTGTTTGCTCAGACCGCGCCACCACTCGAGTATTACCGGCTCGTCCCTGGCTTCCTGCCTGAATACAAGAACGCATCCGGTCGCAATCTGGGCAACGGCTTTGCAACGGCGAATCCATGGGGTGCCTACACGGCTTACCTGATGGCGACAAACGCAAAGGGCCAGCGTACGTGGCGAATCGAGAACGAACTGCCCGGTGGCGGCACATCACAAGGCTCCTCGATTTACCTTCTGGAAGGATCGGAGCGCGCCCTCATGGTAGACACCGGGCAGAATACGCAGGACACTCCGGGAGCCGATCTCAAGAGCGTGGCGAAGCATCTCCTTTCACACAACAACGACGGCACCGAGCGCGCGAACCCTCTGGATTTCGTAGTTGCCACCACGCACAGCCACGGCGACCATACCGGCAAGAACGGCATCATGTCCGATCGCACGGTCTACTATCCCGATCTCGACTGGCCCCGCAACAACGCGCCTGCAAACTATGTGCCGGTTCGGGAAGGCGGCGGCTCCACGACGCATGGCAACGGAACCGCCGCAGGTGAGATTGCACTTGGCGGGCGCACCATCCGTGCCATTGCGCTTTACTGCCACACTCCGGGGTCCACCGGTTATCTGGACGTGGAGAACAATCTGATCACAACTGGCGATGCCATCGGATCCGGTTACGTCTGGGCGCATTTCGGCCTGATCTCACAATATGCGGAGACAGTAAGGCATCTTCAGGCTGTGCTGCGCCCCATGGACAATCCAGCCATACTTCCGGCACACTTTTATCAGGTGGATGAGGCAGCGCGAGGCCCGGCGCCAATTCGTGGCAGGCCGCTCGATAAGCAGTATGTGGACGACGAAGTAGCAGCCGCCGAAGGTGTACTGAGCGGAGCCGTTGTAGGTGAGCCCTATGGAACGGTGGGCCGGAATGTTTCAATCGCAAAGGTCAGCACCGGGCAGATGACCTATGGGCTGAATTCGCTGTACCCCGCGGGAGCCGTTGATCGTGGTTACCACGCGATTGCCATCCCGGGCTGGTCGGGCACCGTGGAACTGGCGCGCTACTCTGCTGTCGCCAATATCAAATCCGGCTTTTATCTGATTCGCGATGGCGCGAACAACTCGCTGTATCTTGTACGGGGCTCGGGAAAAGCGCTGCTGATTGGTACGGGATCGGGCGCCCCGGGGCTGACTTCATTTGTCATGCGGTTGGTGGGCAGTGTGCCCCTTGAAGTGATTGTTACGAGCGACGATCCCGGGCAGATCGGCGGACTGAGCCAGTTCGCGGCCAATAAGGTCTATCTTCCCAGGGGTGCCACCATTCCGCACGCTGGCTTCACAAACGTGACGGAAGTAAGCGGCGGCGACAGGATCGATCTCGGCGCCGATACGGCCGCGCGTCCTCTGAGCATTGTCGTAGAGCCGCTGGCAGGGCACTCGCCGAGCGGATTGACGCTTCTCGATCCCTCCGACCGCATTCTGTTTGCCGGCGATGCGCTGGGTACGCAGTCGGCGACCGATGGCCTGCTCCTCAACTCTTCCCTGCCCGACTTCGTCATGGCGCTCGCTGCGTGGCGCACCCGAACCGATGGAAAGTATGACGTGGTCTACACCGCGCACAATTTCCAGTGGTTTACATTACCGGCGTTCGTCGATCAAGTGCAGAGCGCCGCGGTGAAAGGCCCGGCTGGTGACGCAAAAACGATGCGGTCGGCCGGCGGTGCGGATATCGTCGCTTCAATCGCCATTAGGTAATACTGAAGGCAGCATGCCCGCCTGGCAGAACGACATCGAGGAGATTGTTGCCGAACTGAATCGCGCCGCCGCGCCCGTTCCGAAGGAGGCAAGGCTTGACCTCCCAGTTGATCCTTCTTCCCTCGACAGCGTGTTGTCTCAGGCAGTGAGGGCGGGCGCTTCCGACGTTCTGATCATCGCCGACGTTCCCGTAACCCTCAGAATAGGCGGATCGCTTACCCGTTCGGGCGTCGCGCCGCTCACAGCTGAGAATGCGCGGAATCTTCTGCTCTCCCTCCTGACACAGACGCAACAGCAAGAACTGCAGCGGGATCGATCTGTCGATTTTTGTTTCAGCCGCGAAGGCATCGGACGTTTTCGCGCCAACATACACCACCAGCGTGGCAGCATCGCCGGAAGCGTTCGCGTTCTGCCGGAGCGCATTCCCACCTTCGAATCGCTGCATCTACCCGCCGGTTTACGGCGGCTGGCGGACGCCCGCCAGGGGCTCGTCCTCGTCACGGGTCCAACAGGCTGCGGCAAGAGCTCAACGCTTGCAGCAATTGTGGATCACATCAACAGCCACAGGCACGATCACGTGGTCACGATCGAAGACCCTGTTGAGTTCGTCCACACCAACAGGAAGTCGATCATCGAGCAGATCGAGGTGGGGCGCGATGCGAAAGACTTCTCCGGTTCGCTGCGCAGCATTTTACGGCAGGATCCGGACGTCATTCTTGTGGGCGAGATGCGCGATGCGGAGACGGTCGCTGCCGCGCTGACAGCTGCCGAGACCGGGCACCTGGTTCTTTCGACTCTCCACACAAATGACGCATCTCAGGCGGTGTCGCGAATCCTCGATGCGTTTCCGCACGGGAGCCAGACGCAAATGCGCCAGCAGCTATCTCTTGCTCTGTTGGCGATCGTGGCGCAGCAGCTGATACCTGCCCTGCATCCTGTATCCGGCAATGACACCGGCGAGCGCTTTCCGGTCGTGGAAATTATGATAGCCAGCAGCGCCGTACGCAGTCTGATCCGACGCGGAGACGATCACCAGCTTTATTCCGCCATCTCTACTGGACGCAGTGACGGAATGACATCGATGGAGCAATCGCTCGCCGAAATGGTGCGAAGCGGACGAATCAGCCGCGAGATGGCGGTTGCGCGATGCTTCCGGCCGGAAGACCTTGCCCGTTATCTTCAGGGATGACGGTGGTGAGTTGGCTTACTGTGGCAATTCTCTTGCTCCACGAATCCCATCACGATACCAAGACTTCATCCTGTTCCCGCTTCACAGGACCAGTTTTCGAACTGGCTTGACGCTCAGCAAGGCAGACAGTACGAGCTGCACCAGAGGTATATAAATCCCTCTTTCGTAAAGACCATTCGCACGATCGGCTTCGATAAGAGCTACGTCCGCGGGCAGGGCGAGTGGCTGTTTGACAGCGATGGCAACCGCTATCTGGATCTGCTTACGGGCTGGGGTGTCTTCGCGCTCGGACGGAACCATCCCCGCGTGCGCGCGATTCTTGAGCAGGTTCTGAAATGCGAAACGCCGAACCTCGTGCGCATGGATTGCTCACTGCTCGCCGGACTGGTGGCGGAGAAGCTTGTCGCGCATGCCAACGCCGGATCGCACAGCGACCTCTCGCGTGTCTTTTTCTGTAACTCCGGGACCGAGACCGTTGAGACCGCGATGAAGTTTTCTCGCTGCCACACGAGGAAACCGCGCATCGTCTTCTGCGATCACGCGTTTCACGGACTGACACTCGGGTCGCTGTCGCTCAACGGTTCGGATTTTTTCCGCGAGCGGTTTGGTAACCTTCCGCCGGGCACCACAAAGATTCCATTCAACGATCTGGGCGCGCTGGAGCGGGAGTTGCGCACGCGGGACGTGGCCGCGTTCGTTGTTGAGCCCGTGCAGGGCAAGACCTGCGAGGTAGCTGGGGACGGCTACCTTGCGGAGGCTTCACGGCTCTGTCACAAAGCGGGCGCCCTGCTCGTGGTGGACGAAGTACAATGCGGACTTGGTCGTACTGGCCGCTGGTTCGCGTGGCAACATTGGCCGGACGCCGAACCCGATATCGTCTGCGCAGCGAAAGCCCTTTCGGGCGGCTACGTGCCTGTTGGCGCCACGCTGACAACGCCCCGCGTGATGGATTCCGTGTTTGACAGTATGGAACACTGCGTGGTGCATTCAAACACGTTCGGGCAGAATGATCTTGCCATGGCTGCGGCACTCGCAACCCTGCAGGTAATGGAAGAAGAGGAACTCCCGTCGCGTGCGGAGCGATTGGGTAATAAAGTTATTAAGGCGCTCGCAGAGGAGGCACGCGGGTGTCCGTTCGTGCATGAGGTGCGCGGCAAAGGTTTAATGTTCGGCATTGACTTCCGGCGCCCGGATGCGGGCCAGATCAAAATGCGAGCGGCCTGGGACGCGCTGCATCTGCTGAACGATGGCGTATTCAGTCAGACCGTCATCATGCCATTGCTTCATGAACACAGGATTCTCACGCAGGTCGCTGGCTATCACTCCGAACTCATAAAGTTTCTGCCGCCCATGACGATTGCGGAAGAGAGCCTGAACTACTTCATCAGCGCGATGACGCAGGTGCTCGAAGGATTGCAGCGCGTGCCGGGCAGCGCATGGGAAACGGTTCGCACACTGGCTAAAGGCGCGGCCATGCAGCTTGCTCGCTGACGCTTATTGCTTTGTTGGCCAGTTTTTCACCAGGGCATCGACGTCAATACTGCCAATTCCGGTCGCGAAGTTCCACTGGTTTCCCGTCCCGTAAGCGGGGGTGAAATTCCTGCTGTCCACGGACAACGCGCCGCCATAGGTAGTGCCAAAGATGCGCCCGCCGCGACCGTAAGTGACCGTACCCAGGATGCCGTAGCAGTTCCAGGGGCCGGCACAGTTCACATCGATATCGCCCTGTGAAACAGAGTGAAATGCCGCGGGCGCCTTAGCCGCGAGCGAATAGTAGACCGGATTCGGATTTCCCTGTGGCGAGCCGCCCAGGCTCTGATTAATCAGCGCCTGAATCCCGGCGACGATCGGAGCGGCAAGCGAGGTGCCGCCAAAACCGGCCCAGCTCTGCGGAGTTCCACGGCACGATGTGCCCCCGTTGAATGTATCGCTGAAGCAGGTAACAGCGTAATGCCCCCACTCGGGACCATCCGAGGCAAACATGGAGACGTCGGGAATATCGCGAACGCCATCGGATGGGATTCCGGTGAGCCCCTGCTGCCAGGACGGCTTGGGCCAGCCCGCGCAGCTTCCGCTTACAACTCCGGCGTTGGTCGGAGTTCCCGTCGCGCATCCGCTGGGCCCGCCGCTGCCGCCGGCCACAACCAGGAGCCCTGCCTGTGAGGCCGCGCTGCTCGTGCAAAACCCGTTCGGTCCGTACACGGTCGAGTACCCCTTGAAGCTTGCGTAGAGGCTTCCCGCGCAGGAGTCGTTCCACGGGATCTCGGGTATATAAGAGAGCGCCGAACCATAGGTCGTAGTGTTGGTTGAGCTCCAGTATTTGGCTGCATTGCCATTAAAGCCGTCGGCAAAATCCGTGCCGCCTACGGCGACTGCGTAGGGAGATGAGGCGAATCCACTGATGCCGATACCGTGTGTGGCATTAGTCGAGCCCGCGTCGCAGGCAGCAGCGCCTTCGTCCCCGGAAGAAACAAACACCGAAACGCCTTCCGTTACTGCCTGCTGGAAGAGTGTATTCCAGGAGCGGTTGAAAGTTTCGCCGTTAAGCGCTTCGCACTGACCATAGCTGACACTAATGATCGGCGGTGGCGTCGCGCCATTGACCAGATTCTGTGCGGCGATGAAGAGCCCAGGCGTTGTTTCGGTATCGGCGCAGCTAGCGACTTCGATCGTGGCGCCTGGCGCCGCCGCGAGCGCCCACTCAGCGTCCAGCGTCGCTTCCACATCGTCGCTCGTAATACCAGGTGATGCGCAGGCCTCACCCCCGGAACCCGGCGATGGTTGCACACTGGTGAGCGTGCCGTTGTATTGCGAGAGACCAAAGGTACTCCGGAAGGTGGTCCAGTCCGAAGTGCGGTAAAGAAGAGTGTCTTCCACGAGAGCGATCGTTTGACCTTTACCGGTATTCCCCTTCGCAAATTGCGGATTGAAATCGTAGATCGTCGCCAGATCGGCAGGCACCAGCGCCTGGTAATTTTGCCCCTGAAACGTGTACGTATACTGCGCGTTTGTACTTCCCGTTCGACGCGGACCAGGCTTCGCCACCGCCCGGGCCATCATGTGAGGACGGAAATCGTGTAGCGACAGTACGCCGGAAACTGCGGGCGCCAGCGCTTCCGGAATCTCGGGATCGCTGACGTTCGCCACGTGGCGAACTCCGTTCGAAATAACGTTGTGAATAGTCGTATGGAATGCGCTCGCTACCTGTCCCGCGGTACCCGAGAAATCAATGACCATTCCGTTCGGATAAACAACGTTCACTTTGAAGCCGCTGGCTTGGAGCCATCCGGTGATCGCATTAAGATCGGCTTGCGCCAGGCCGAAGCGCTGACCATATTCCGTAGCGGTGAGCCACTTGTGAAATGCGGCCGAGTCAGGATTATGCAGATCCTCGATGAACTGCTCCAGTGCGCGTTCCTGCTCGGGCGCGCGCTTGAGTTGCAGCATCATATGCGTCAACGGTAAGCTGTCCGCGACGCGGCCCGCGTCTTCCCCCGCCTGAACCTCGGGCCGAACATTGCCGACGAGTCTCACTCGGCGGTTTGCGTCCACGCGCTCGTGGATCAGCAACTGCGCGCGTGTCTGAGAGAGCAAAAGCGCGACTCCGCATCCCAGCAAAACAAATGAGGACAAGATCGCTGACGTGCGGTGAGAACGGAACATAATCCCCTTCATATTAGACCGCACGTTTTCCGCGGTTAGTCGGGCATCGTTTGAAATGGCCCATAACGTGTATACGGATGAAACGAATCGATGAGTACAACGCGGGAGGAAGGTATCTCACCGCACACCGTTTTGCACCACCGCAGGTTTGGAGTGCGTCGACAAAGAGGATCAAAAACTTGAATATGTTTGAACAGTTACACTCGTCTCACGGAAGTGGGCCCGCGAATACAAAGCAGTCTGCGGGAGGTCGGGACAATATATCATTCGGAGGACACATGTTTTCGAGCGCGATACGACATTTCTTCCCTGTGATCGTGGCGGCGGGCCTCTGCGCCTCCGGCGCGATGGCGCAGACGCAGGACATCAGCGGCAACGCCCAGCTCAATGGGGTGTTTCGATTTCGGCACGTGGCGGTGCAGAACGTAGATTCCAACTTCAACCCGACGCAAATCACCGCAAGCTATGGAACGATTACGTTCGACGGCAAAGGGAAATACGCCGTGGTGGGCTTCAGCGTGGACAACACCGTTGCCGCGGGCGTGGCCAAGCCGTTGGCGGTTAGCGGAACATATGCGATCGGTGCGAATGGCGCTGGTTATGTATCCGATCCTCTTTATCCGACAGATGTACACGATTACATTTACGGAGCAGTGGCGCAGGGAATCTACACAGGCAGTTCCACGGAATCGGAAGATGAGAGCTTCATACTGAACGACGTTTTTGTCGCGATACCAGTGGGTACCGCGCTGACAAACGCCGGTTTCACAACGCAATATCAGGGCGGATTGCTCGACTTCGGCACCCCGGGCGGCAACGGCATAAAGGACGCACTGTTCGCGCTCACACCGGATGGCAAAGGCGGCCTCGGGACTATTACTCTGAGTGGCCAGGCTGCGGCGCAGGGATCGACCGCGATTTCACAGTCGATTGCCGGCGCTACCTATAACTTCGCGGCCGACGGCACTGCCACCCTCACGCTGCCGCTTCCGAATGGCGTCAGCGCATCGAACGCGTTGTTGACGGGAACGAAGACGGCGTATGTTTCGGCAGATGGCAATTTCGTTCTTGGATGGACGAATGCCGGTTATGACATCTTCTTCGGCGTAAAAGCTCTCGGCACCGGTGGCACCAACGCACTTACTCAGGGACTCTACTTTACGGCCGCTCTGGAAGACTGGCCAGGCTCTTCCGGGACCGACTCGTTCTATGGCGCAACAGTGAACTCCGCCAATGCAAACGGAGATGCGATCGTACACCAGCGCGTGAATCTGTCCGGGGCTCCTTCGTTCGACTATGGTGTCGCGGATCAGATCAACGTAAACTCCGATGGAACGACGGGCGTTGGACTTGATGACTACCAGTATGTCTACGGCGCGGCGGGACAGGCATTCGTCGCCGTCGGCACAAGCGGCGATTATGCACTCATGATCGGTACGCATGCGCCGAACTTCACCGGATCGGGTGTGTTCCTGAATCCGGTCGGCGTAAGCAACGCGGCGAGCTTCCAGCCTGTTACTGCAAGCATCGCTCCCGGGGAATTGCTCGTACTTTACGGATCAGGCCTGGCATCCGGTACGATCGTTACTCCCGGCGCCGCAGGATTTCCCACAACACTGGGTGGCGTTTCAGTGACGTTCAATGGTACGGCTGCCGCGATCTATTACGTGTCGCCGACACAGATGTCGGTGATCGTGCCCTACGGTCTTGCGGCCAATCAGACTGGCCTTGCGAACATTCAGGTGAACAATAACGGTCAGCTTTCGAATGTGGTGCAGGTGTACCTGACTGATGCTGCTCCCGGTTCGTTCTCGCAGGGCGCCAATGGCATCGGCCTCGCCGCATCCCGTCACGCGCTCACCGGTCAGCTGATCACGACGGCAAATCCCGCACAAGCGAGCGAATTTATTTCGCTCTACCTGACGGGTCTCGGTCCAGTGACTCCGCCGATTGCGGATGGTGCGGTGGGACCGTCTTCCACCTTGAGCTGGGCTGACGTTTATAACGCAGGCAATCTGTCGGTCTCTTTCTTTGGAACCGACGGGACTACCGCGACCGGAACGATCCAGTATGCAGGTCTTACCCCGACGCTCGGCGGCCTTTATCAGATCAACGTGCAGATGCCTTCAACCGGGCTTACATTGGGGCAGAACGTCTTCGTTCAGATCTCGACCGATGCCGCTGTAATCGATCAGATTCAGGTTCCGTTCGGCAACAGAACCGGTTCGATCGTGAACGCCGGCCCGGGAGCCATGTTGTCCCGGGCTCATGGAATGCAGGCTCGGCGCGCGAAAGCTCAGGCTGCTTCAGATCCTCTGAATTAGCCACATAAGGCAAGTAGGTCCGATACCGCCTGGAGGCTTTATGTCTCCAGGCGGTATCGCGTTTCTCCGAGCCTGTACAACGGCCGCCACACGACGCGATTGATCGTGACTACGAAGGCCGCCATTACGATTGTGGAGAGGAGCAGCAGCGGGAAGTTTCCGCTGTCGGTGGCCGAACTGATTTGCGCACCGAGCCCGTAAGCGGAAAGCACGTGGCCTTTGAGGTGGAAGTATTCAGCCACGATGCTGGCGTTCCACGCTCCTCCCGATGCTGTGACCAGTCCTGTGATCAGGTAGGGATAAATTCCAGGGAGGATGACGGTCGTCCAGCGTTGCACGCTGCCGAAGCGGAACACTTCTGCCGCTTCCCCCAAATCGGAAGGGATTGCAATCGCGCCGGCGATTACGTTGAAGAGAATGTACCACTGGGTTCCGATCAGCATCAGCAGGATGGAGCCAGCCTGGAGTCCGCCACCCATGCTGATCAACGCCAGCAGAATTACCGGAAACAGCGCGGTGGCGGGTACAGACGCGGCAATCTGTGCGAGCGGCTGCGCGATCCGCGCGAGGCGCGGATGAAAGCCGATGGCGACCCCGGCGGGTATGGTCCACGCGGCTGCGAGTACAAGCGATGCAGCGACGCG
This sequence comes from Acidobacteriota bacterium, assembly GCA_048498815.1. GTDB lineage: Bacteria > Acidobacteriota > Terriglobia > Bryobacterales > Bryobacteraceae > BOG-234. The sequence goes on from JBEHXG010000002.1 coordinate 136,163, forward strand.
GAGCAGTGTCGCGACTGCAGCTTCTACAGTCATTAAAAGCTCCGATCCTTTCACTGAGCCGAGCGTTCTCAACCCCGACGAGATTCCGAACGCCACAACCGCAATGACTGCGGCGAGCGCGACGTATCCCGTAATCGTACGCAGAAACGATTTCCGCGAGCTGTCTTCCCGCTCAACAGGATTTGGACCGTCGTTTCGATAGAGTTTTTCCGTCAGGGGCGCCGCGAGCGAATGGCGGATGCGGGTCAACAGAGCGGAGCCCCGGAGCAGGTTCAGCATCCACGATTGTCCGGCCGCGGAGCTTTCCACCTGCTCAACTTTGAACTTGTCCGACCATGCGATAGCAGGCCGCCAGACACATTGATCCAGAAGAACGATTACCGCGATCATGGCGACGAGCCCCCAGATGATCGCGCCCGTATCGCCCGCGCTCGCGGCCGACTGGAGAAATGAACCGAGGCCAGGCAGGCGGAAATCGCGATTGCCGAGTACAAACATTTCGCACGCCATCAGAAAGAACCATCCACCGGCGACCGACATCATCGAATTCCACACAAGCCCGATGGCGCCGTAAGGTAACTCCAGTTGCAGGAACGTCTGCAGGCGGCTGAAGCCATAGATACGCGAGGCTTCACGGAGTTCGCGCGGAATGGCCTGGAGGCTGGCGTAAAAGCTGAACGCCATGTTCCAGACCTGGCCGGTAAAGATGAGAATAATGGAGCCGAACTCGACACCCATCTGCCGCGTGGGAAATAATGCAACCATCGCGAGCATCACGCCCGGCAAAAAGCTGAGAACCGGAATTGACTGCAGGATATCCAGGATGGCGAGCATCACGGCGCGCCAGCGCCGACTGCGTGAGGCAGCGTATCCGTAGCCGATCGCAAAGCCCAGGCTGAGCAGATACGCCGCGCCCATGCGCACCAGGGAGTAAAACGCGTAAACCGGCAGGGCTCGTGGCGAACGTGAGATTTCCGCCGCGGGGACAGCCGCGCCCATCCAGTAGCGCCCTATAGCGAAGACGGAAAACACCAAGGCAATGATCGACGCGAATACTACGACATCAATAATGAATGGCCTGCTTCGATGGTGGAACTGTGAGTGCGCGAGCGCCTGCATCTTCATGAGCGCCTCTACGACTCCGGATTCAGTGCCTGCGGTTCTTCCGGAGTAAAGAAGTACTTACCGGCCGAGTCGTGATCGAAGAGTTCGGCGTAGCGGCCCCAGACGATGGCCGTCTCCAGCTGGAGAAGCGTCTCGCTTTCCGTGAAGTGCTCGTCGAGCAGGTCATGGAAGAACTCATCCGAGAGCCGATGATTGGGTTTGCGTTCGAGCGATCGCACGATTTGTTTGATCAGTGACACGCGCTCGGTCGCGGCGTCGCGAATGAGCTGCTTGCGTTCCAGAATGTCGGCATCGGCGAAGGCACGGCCTTCGGGCGTGATTTCCACGTCGCCTTCAGAAATGGTGACGTAGCCCAGCAGGGCGGCGGCTTCCACGGTGGGCAGCAGGTCATCGATTTCGAAGGCCAGTTCGTCGGCGAGTTTATAAATATCGTCGCGACCAGCGGTAGCGGCAAGGATCTCGAGCAAGCCCGCGACTCCGCCGGGACGCGCGTGCGGCAGCATCTGATACTTCACGGTGGCAGCAGCGTGCAGGGTCTCAGGCTCCGGTACGGCATCGGGTCTGGTGAGCACCTTGTAGACGTAATCGACAATCTGCTCGAAGATGGGATGCTTGCGGTCGCGCGGGCGCGGCAGGTCCACGCGGAAATCGGTGCGGATACGGCCGGGGTTCTTGCCGAGAACGATGATGCGGTCGGCGAGCAGCACCGCTTCTTCGATGTTGTGCGTCACGATAAAGACGGCCTTCGTCGGGAGAATGTCACTGCTCCAGAGATCGAGCAGTTCGCCGCGAAGATTCTCGGCGGTGAGAACATCGAGCGCGGAGAAGGGTTCATCCATGAAAAGAACTTCCGGTTCGACGACGAGAGCGCGGGCGAATCCGACGCGTTGTTTCATGCCGCCTGAAAGCTCCTTGGGGTAGGCGGATTCAAAGCCATCGAGGCCGACCGTGTCGAGGATTTTGACGCCGCGTCTGCGGCGCTCAGCGGGGGTAACGCCACGTGCTTTGAGCGGCGCCTCTACGTTTTCGAGCACCGTCAGCCACGGGAAGAGCGCAAAACTCTGGAAGACGATGGACACGTTTTCACACGGACCGGATACGGGCCTGCCGTGCCAGAGGACTTCACCGGCGGACGGCGCGGAGAGTCCGGTGAGCATGCGGAGAAGTGTGGATTTTCCAGAGCCCGATGGTCCCAGAACTGCCAGAATTTCGCCGGGATACACGGCAAGGTCAGTGGGCGCGATGACCTGAATTCTGGTTTCGCCGTCCTGAGAGTAGTACTTTTCGATTTGCCGCCCTGCGATTAGTGGCTCTGGCACGATGGGTTCGGAGTGTGAAAAGCCCATCTTCGCATGGGGACGCGGCATTTTCGGTTACATTCGGGTTCGCTTTTGATCTCTTGGGGAACTCGCCGGAGATCTGGCTGTGCATCGAGTCAGCGGATTCGACGACGCAAGATAAGGATCGGTAGATTTCCTGCCTCACTGTCTGGCGGCTGAATTCGGAGACGGAATGCGGGCTACGAACGGCGCCACACTGCCATGGACTTTGCAACCGAAGCGGAGTTGACTGACCTTGTTCCGCGCAGCCTTTAGCGGTCCACGTATCTGGTAAATACGTAGCCCGCATCCTTTCGTGCCACATGGCACTGGTGGCAGCTCTGCCGGGCCTTTTCATCCAGGGTGTTCGTTTTGCTGCCTTCGTCGAAGCTGCCGTATCCCCAGCCATCGGTGCCCGCGTAGCGCTTCCTGTCGCGCACCATGACGGCGGTCATCACACGACGCGCTTCGGCTCCGCTGCCTTTTTCGCCGATAGCGAATTCGAGTAGTTCTTCCGCGATGATGGCGCCATCGGGATAGTTCCCGGTGTGCAGTCCCTTCATAGCAAGGTCATTCGCATAGAAATAGAACATCCCGTTCGTACAGGGCTTCGCGCACGGTGATTTTGCGAAGCCGGCGGCTGAAGCCGGGACCAGGGAACCGTGGAGGAAGTTCCAGCTTCTGTAGCCCTCAGGATAGGGCACGCCTGATTCCTCGGCTCTGACCGAGGGCGTGTGGACTGCAGTAAAGGCCAGCGCGGTAATGAGCGCGAGCACCGCAACGAAGGCTCCTGATCGCATGCGTTGATAGTAGCGGGAAATGGTACATCACGGAAGGTCCATTTTGGATTTCTTGGCTGTACCATTTAAACAGGGTGAACCGGTCTGCCTAAAGTCATAGCAACTCCGGACCTGCCGTTGCGGGTCAATGCCGAAGGACGCTCGCTGGCCGACTGGCTGTATGACGAACTGCGAGCGGCGATTCTTGAAGGTCGTCTTGCGCCGGGTGCGCGGCTCCCCGCGACCAGAGATTTCGCCCGGCAGCACGGCGTTTCACGAGGCACGGTGGTGCCGGTGTTCGAGCGTCTGCAATCGGAAGGCTATCTATGCAGCCGGGTCGGGGCGGGAACATGGGTCGGCGATCAGGTCGCTCCAAGGCAGCCGTCGGTGATACCGGACACCATGGCGCCGCTGTACATGCGTCGCACGATTGAAGCATATCGGCGGCCGAAGGCGTTTGGCGGCTTGTCGGCTTCGGGTCCGTCGCGGCCGTTCCGAATCGGCGATGCGGATATTTCCGAATTTCCATCGAAGTTGTGGGCAAGACTTGCTGCACAGCAGGCACGCGGCAGCGGATCGTGGCCTCTGAAAGAAAACGATCTTAAAGGCTACAAACCACTACGCGAGGCGATTGCCAACTATCTGGGTTCATCGAGAGGGATCGCCTGTGCGGCGAACCAGATCGTAATTGTTTCCGGAGTTCAGCAGGCTCTCGATCTGCTGGCGCGTCTGCTGTTGAAGCGCGGAGATAAGGTGTGGCTCGAGGATCCGGGCTATTTTGGAGCTCGCATTGCGTTTGAAGGCGCGGGCGCGAAGGTCGTGCCGGTGCCTGTCGATGCGGAGGGAATTTGTGTTTCCGCGGGATGCAGGGCCGGACGAAATGCCGCGGGGGCCTATGTAACGCCTGCCCATCAGTTTCCGCTGGGGGCTGCGATGTCCCTCGGCAGGCGGATGGAGCTATTGCAGTGGGCGACGGATTCCGGGGCGTTCGTCATTGAAGACGATTACGACAGTGAGTTTCGATTTCAAGGGCGTCCGATTCCGGCGCTCATGAGTCTCGACCAGCGTTCGAGCGTGATTCTGGTGAGTTCGTTTTCGAAAATGCTGTTTCCTTCGCTGCGAATTGGATTCATTGCTGCCCCCGCACCGCTGGCGGATTATCTGGCTGGCTTTCGGGCTCGAACGGAATTCCGTCCTGTTCATTTCGAACAGGCGGTGCTGGCCGACTTCATCGAGCGAGGTCACCTGGGCCGGCATGTCCGGCGAATGCAGAATCTCTATTCGTGCCGGCATGATGCACTGATCGACGCAGCGCGGAAATACGTGGGCGGAACTCTGGAGATTCGAAGCGTTCACTGCGGGTTGTACACAACGGCGTTTTTGAAAAACGGGATGAGTTCTGGTGAAGCAGAGTCGGCGGCGAATCTGGCAGGAGTAGAGGCGTTGTCACTGGACCGGTGTACGGTGTCTGCGCCGGACCCGAGGGGGTTGCTGTTGGGATTTGCCGCGTTCCGCGAGGCGGCGATTTACGAGGCTATGCGAAAGCTGGCGCGGGCGTTGCCGTAGGCAGGACCAACTCCCGGAGCGAGTTTGATGGGGGTGAATTCGCGTGCCCGTTCCAGGCGCGACGAACCAACTGAATCCGCGCGTCCGGCCTACCGATGCTATTCCACGTAAAAGCCTTCGCGGGCCCGGACCTGAAGGGTGCTCCCTCCGCTGAGAACGACTTTGATAGTGCGCCATTCATGGCTGTCGCCTGGCGAAGGCTGAAATGCCAGGAGGTAGCCGTGCATGAGCTCCTGCGAGACCTTTTCGAAGACGGGCGCAATATCGCCCAGCTTGTGAATCAGAAACTGGCTCCCGCCGGTCGCCTTTGACATCCTGGCCAATTCGCCAACCACCTGCGGCTCAGTGATCGCATCGCCTTCGGCAATGGTGTAGATCGGAATGCCGTTGGCTTTGGCGCGCTCGATCGATAGGGCGGAGGTAAGCATGCTCGCATTGTCGCTTCCATCGGTGAAGACGATGATGAATTTCTTGCCGCCGCGCGTAGAGAGATCGCGATTGACTCGGACAAGGGCATCATGCAGAGCCGTGGTGCCCGCGGCGTGGGTCTGCGCAATCGCGCGGCGCGCGGCTTCTTTATCGGTCGTGAGGGGCTGATTCTCGTTAACCGAATCGCTGAAGGTGTAAACGGCGACGGAATCGGTTGGACGCAGATCGTCCACAAGCTGCAGCGCCGCCGCCTTCAGTAGCGGCAGAGTATTGGTCATGCTTCCTGTGGTGTCGAAAAGCAGTGCGACCGATATCGGCGCGTTGCGATTTTCGAACGCAAAAACGGGCTTTGCGGCGCCCTGTTCCTGAACACTGAATTGCGCGCCCGTAAGGTCGTCAACGTATCGTCCCCGCCAGTCAGTGACGGTGGCGGTAACTTCCACGATGCGTCCACCCGCTTTGAAAACGACATCGGCGGGCGGTGGCGCTTCGGAGATGCCGGTGGTGGTTGCCGCTTCCGAGAACGGTTCGTTAAGGGAGGCGACTTCGGGCAGAAGCGGACCGACTACCTGCTTGCGAAGGGCTTTGCTCACCGATCGAAAGTCTCCGAAGCCTCCGACGAAGTGAGAGCCGGGCGGCGTATTGGAGACGGCGAGACGTGAGGAGCCGAAGATCGTTTCCTGCGCATCAACCGGTATGAAGTTGTGTCGGGCGAGCAGCTGAGGATCTTCGGCGACAAGAAGATAGGAAGGATCGAGGAGAGCGGCGTACACCGAGCCGCTAAGAGCTGCGAGCGTTGCGGCATCGGTCGGGTTCTTTTCCAGAGAGGCGAACGACGGCACGCTTTGCACATGTTTGATGGTTTCAAACGCTTCCAGCCGCTGGCCTGAGAGACGCAGCAGCTGGTTCGCTAAAGCAGCGTCGAGATCCGCCGCACCACCAGCCATGGCACGCAGGATCTGAATTGCTCTGGCTGAGGCATCCGGTGCGCGCATCGCTTCGCACGCCTGGCGGAAATACTGCGCTGCCTGTTGATTTGAGACGGCGCCGGATTGCACGCCTAGCGAAGCCAACTCCACGAGCGAGTACCAGTCGCCCAGGAGCATGTCGCGACGTTCGGGAGCGGCTTTTTGGGCTTCGGCGGCGAAAGTTTCGAGCGCAGCAAAGTCCGGAGCATCGAGTGCCGGCAGTTTCTCGAACGAGGGAAACAGATTTCGCCACTCCGATTCATGGCGAATGAGCAGCCGCACGGCATCCGGGGTAAATGGAGCATGCCGCTTTTCCTGCAACCGGCTGATGGAAACCAGGACCGGGCCGGGTACGCGGCGCTGCATGATCTCGTCGGTCCCATCGCCGCGCGCTCCCCATGCTTCCGGCCCGCCGGGAAAACTCAGTTTTCCGGATGGCAGCAGAACGTTCTGCAGAATCGCCGCCTGCCAGCGATCTTCCGCGGGGGGAAGAGCTGTGGGAAGGATGGAGTCGCGATACCAGTTATAGAAGGACTGCGCGCGATCCGTAGTCTGAGTAATGTACTGGCGCCGCGGAAGGTCGGCATGGGCGACGTCGTAGTAAAACGCCATGAGACGGCCCTGATCTTTGTCGAAAAGGGCGCGCAGGAACTGAGCTGCGTTTTCCGGTTTGGTTCCGACGAGTTTGGTCCAGGCAGGCTCAGCGGCGGCGCCACCGGGGACCTGCACTTTCCTTGCGGTCAGCACGATGGAATCGCCGAATTCGGCGAGCAGCCGTGAGTCTTTGACGATGAGGTTGTTCAGGCCAGTGGCGGAGACGATGGCGCCCGCGGTTTCGGCGTCCATCCCGGCAAGCCCCAAATAGATTTTGGGAAAGCGCCGGTCGCGGGAGAAGACCTCGATAGGTCCGCCTGGCATATCGGGCACGCCTTTGAGGAGAACTCCCCAGGCCGCGCCGCCGATCAGCCGTGCATTCTCACGGGGGATCGTGAAGCTGAAGTCGTGTTTCTGACGCACGGCCTGCCTCAGAGCAATTTCATCAACGCCAAGACAGGTAAGAGCCCATGCGCGGAGGCCATCATTGGCTACGTCGCCTGGTTCGAGGTCATACTGGTCGCCCTTTGAGATCAGCTTCCAGCCGGATTGCAGGAGAATGTCGCGAGCTTTGCGAACGGCGTCATCGGTCGTGAACGACAGGCGGACCGTGGTTGTGTCGTCCTTGCGTTCGCCTAAGGATTCGAGCGCGGCAACAGTCGCGATGAAGATGCGAATATCGTCTGCTGCCTCAGCCGTGGGACCGCCTGCGACGATAGCTCGCGAGTAGTTGAGAAAGAAATCGTCGTAAGAGGGATCGTCTTTGAGCTGAGCGACGGCCGAAAAGGCTTTGATGCCACCCGGCACCGGGGATTCGCCAGGCGCGGCGGCGCGGAGATCAAGGGTACTGAGTTCCGCGGAGAGATCGTCAATGGGGGACTTACCGAGATTGGCGAGGCGCTCGTTTACAGTCGCGATGTCTTTGGCGCGCGGATGCTGGGCAATATAGTCGCGCAGACGCTGGCCAGCGCCTTCAAGATCGCCTTTAGCTTCGAGGATCAGCCCCTGAACGTATTGCGCTCGCGGCAGCTGATGCAGCTTATCGAGCCGTATGGCTTCCGTCACAGCAATCAGGGCGTTATCGAACTGACGCTGCTGATAGAGAGCAATACTCAGCATTAGATTCGCCTCGATGTACGTATGTTTCTTATCGACCGCGATAAGAGTCTGTGCGGTGGTCTGGGCAGCCTCCCAATCCTTCTGGCGGACTTCGACCGCGGTGAGGCACATGTAGGGGAAGAGTGGTTTGGGGTCTAGTCCGATGGCGCGTTCCAGTGCGGGGCGTGCTTCGTCGGGCTTGTCCAGATTGGAATAGAGGATGCCGAGCCCGGACCAGCCCGCGGCGAAGGTCGGAGCCTTTTCGACTACGGCGCGCATGGGGGCCTCGGCGGCGGTCCAGTTCCGCGCAAGAATCAGATCGGTGGCCTGATTCCAGCTGCGGGAAGCTGCGCGCGGGACATTGGGATCGCGTTCGCTCGCAAGAACATTCGTGTGCGTTGCCGGACTCAGGACGATATCGGGCAGGCGCGGGTTGTTGAGGATCTGCTTGTTAGTGAGGTCGATGCTGGTAGAGACGAAGCCATGGTCATAGGCTTCCAGCCTGCATGCGACCGGCGTCATGTCGGCGGCGAGAATCTGAGCGAAAGGGTCGACATCGAGCCGGACGAAATACTCGCCGGTTTTAGCCGAGGCGACACCCTCGTGGACCGGGCGGTCGGCGCCACTGCAGACTCGCTCAATGACGACAAGGTGGCCCAGTGTTGCGCCGTCGTCGCGGACTACTTTTCCGTGAAAGATTGTGTCATATGCCCGCGCCTGGGGGACCCAGGGGAGCAGGAGGAGGACCGGCAGCAGGAGTAGGCGTCGCGAGGGGTACACAGTAGACGTAATATATGTCATTCCGGTTCACGGCGCATCTTTATCTTAAAAATATGGGTACCGAACGCCACGGTTTGGCCTCTTGGGCATGCATCAGTTCGTCCGCCGCGACATTCGTTCTCCTGATGCGACGCGTGGGGACGTTGCCTGGTATGATGGATGGCGCCGGGCCGGTATGGGTCGCGAATCGCCATAACCCCGGCGCGTTTCATCCGTCAATACACATATATCTATGATCAAAGCCGAAGGTCTGACCAAGCGATACGCTCGCCATGTAGCGGTCAAGAATATTTCCTTCGAAGTCGGCAAGGGCGAGATCGTGGGTTTTCTGGGCAAGAACGGTGCCGGGAAAACGACCACGATGCGCGTTCTGACATGCTTTCTGCCGCCCACATCGGGTAAGGCGAGCGTGGCCGGTTTCGACGTGGTGGAACAATCGCTCGATGTTAAGAAGAACATCGGATATCTGCCGGAGACACCACCGGTTTATCCGGAGATGGAAGTTGGCGAATACCTGACTTTCGTAGCGAAGCTCAAGGGTATCGCCAGTCCGGATGTGGCGAAGCGTGTGGGCGACGTAATTGATCGCACGTCGCTGGGGAACGTGCGGTCGTCAATCATTGGCAAACTTTCGAAGGGCTACCGGCAGCGCGTCGGCATCGCGCAGGCGATTATTCACAACCCCCCGGTTCTGATTCTGGATGAACCGACGTCGGGGCTTGATCCGGAGCAGCAGCGCGAGGCGCGGCAACTGATTGCCAGCCTGTCGGGCGATCACACAATCATTCTGAGCACGCACATTCTGTCGGAGGTCGAGCAATCCTGCAGCAAGGTCATCATTATTAACGCCGGTGAGATCATCGCGGTGGATTCGGTGGCGAATCTGCATCACCGTCGCAAGGGCGGCGAGATGGTGTCCGTTCAGGTGGCGGGCGCGAATGAAGCGGAGGTGCGGCAGAAACTTGAGCTTGTGAGCGGCGTGGCGCGCGTGGTTGGCGCGGACGCTCCGGCTGGGTTCGTCGGTTTTGAGGTGGAGAGTCTGGAGCAGTATTCGATTCGTCCGGAACTGGCGCGCGCGGTTGTGCAGTCCGGCTGGGATTTGACGGAGCTGCGAACGGTGGGCGAGTCGCTGGAGGAAATCTTCCTCGAACTCACGAAATCGGAATCCAAAGTGAAGAGTGGAGAAGCGGCCTGATGAGAAACGTACTGACGATTTGCGGTAAGGAAGTACGGGCGTATTTCGCTTCGCCCATTGCTTACCTGCTGATGGGGATGTTCGGGCTCATCACGGGTTTCATGTTCTACATGGCGACGGCAGTGTTTATCAACGCGGGCACCCAGCAGCAGATGCAGGGTGGCGGGCCGATGAGCATCAACGACTATGTGATTGCGCCGCTGCTGGGGAATGCGGGCGTGATCGGACTTTTTCTGATTCCGCTGATTTCAATGCGGCTGTTTGCGGAAGAAAAGCGTTCCGGGACGATTGAGTTGCTGCTGACCTCGCCTGTGAGCGACTGGGAAATCATTCTCGGCAAGTGGCTGGGCGCGATGGCGATGTATCTGGCGGTGATCGGGATGTCCGCCATTAACGTCGCGATGCTGTTTGCGTGGAGCACGCCGGACTGGCGTCCGATTCTGACCGGTTATCTGGGTTTAATTCTGCAGGGCGCCACCGTGCTGGCGATTGGCACGTTTATTTCAACTACGACCCGGAACCAGATCATTGCGGGCGGAGTGACCTTCGCGGTATGTCTGCTGTTGTGGGTACTTTCGTGGCTGAGCAATTACAGCGATACGGCGATCGGTAAGGCTTTCGCGTACTGCTCGATTCTGGTTCACTTCGAGCCATTTTCGAAGGGGATTGTAGATACAAAGGATGTGATTTTTTACTGCTCGGCGATCTTCCTGGGACTGTTTCTGACGGCCCGCTCGCTTGAGTCTCTGAGGTGGAGAGCGTAATGGCCGAAAAGACTTCCTGGATGAAGACGCGCCAAACGCGCTATGGCGCTTACGCCGGCGTTTACGTGCTGGTCGTTTTGGCTGTGCTCGTGGTAGGCAACTGGCTGGCGAGCAGCCATAACAAGACCGTGGACGTAACGGCCAACAAGCAGTACACACTTTCCGATCAGACGAAGAAGGTAGTGGGGAATCTGAAGTCGGAGATTCGGCTTTATTACTTCGATCGTTCGGACGGTTACGAGCGGGCCCGGGACATTCTGGACCGCTATACGAACCTCTCTTCGAATCTGAAAGTCAGCTACGTCGACCCCGATAAGAAGCCCGATATTGCTCGCGCCGAAGGCGCTCGCAGCATGGGCGACCTGATTGTGGATAACGGCGTTAAGAAAGAAACCGCCAAGGGTCTGACGGAAGAAGAACTGACGGGTGCGATCATCCGCGTGATTAAGAATGGCGAGCGGATGGCCTGTTTCGTGAAGGGATCGGGCGAGCACAGCCTGGATGGTACAGGCCGCGACGGCTACTCCACGCTGAAGACGGCGCTCGAACGGAACAACTATAAGACGCAGTCGATCTCACTGATTGAGAAGCCGGAGGTGCCGAAAGAATGCACGATTGTGGTGGTGGGCGGTCCGAAGCACGATTATCTGCAGCCCGCGATTGATGCGCTAAAGGCTTTCGTCGCGAATGGCGGACGGCTCATCGTGAATCTCGATCCGGTGCTGAAGCTTCCGCCGCCGGACGACGCGCTGGGAGATACGCCGAATCTCACTGCGATGGTGGCCGGCTGGGGCGTTACCGCGAAGGGCGATGTGGTGCTCGATCTGAGCGCGGCAAGCCAGATGTTCGGGCAGCTTTCCCCGGTGGTGGGCACTTACGGATCGCATCCGATCGTTCGCGTGATGCAGGACACTGCATCCGTTATGCCGCTTTCGCGGAGTATCGAAGCAAAGTCTCCCGCCGAGACGCTGTTCTCATCGACCAGCGCGAGCTACTCGCTGACGAATCCGAAGATTCCGATTAAGGAATCGGATATCGATAAGGGCGCGAAGGGGCCGTTTGTGCTGGGCGCCGCCGCCACGATCGGTTCAGGCGATAAGGCCGGACGCGTTGTCGTTGTTGGTAGTTCGGACTGGATGTCGAACTTCATCCTCGGTGCACCGATCGGCAACCGCGATCTTGCTCTGAACATGATGAACTGGCTGACGTCGGATGAGGATTTGATTTCGATTCGTCCGAAGCAGCCGGAGGATCGGCGTTTGCAGATCAGCGCCAGCGGAATCCGCATGCTGTTTTTCACGAGCGTGATCGGATTGCCGCTCATCGTGATTCTGTCCGGCTTCTCCACATGGTGGAAACGGAGATAGAAGCGCGGCCATGATGAAAACACACGGACTCATCACAGCGGTGGGCGTGCTGGCCATTCTGGGCGGGTATGCCTGGTGGGCTAACCGGCATCCGGCGGCCGATACGGCTGCCGCGCCGGCGACGCCGCAGATTACGTCGATTGCTGCGGACCAGATTCAGTCGATCCGGATCGCAAAAGCCGGATCCGATCCTGTAGTGCTGGATAAGACTTCGGGCCAGTGGAAGGTGCAGGCCGGCGATAAGGCGCTGGCGGCGGATCAGGATGCCGTCAGCGGATTCACGAGCGCGGTTTCGCCTTTGAATTCGGATCGATTGATCGATGAGCATCCACAGAGTCTGGGCTCATTTGGCCTGGATTCGCCGTCAAACGAAATCGATTTCACGCTGAAAGATGGAAAGACCACGAAGCTGCTGCTGGGGGCGGATACGGTTTCCGGCAGCGATACTTATGTGAAGCTGGATGGCGATCCCAGGGTCTATATCGTTTCAGGGCAGGTGAAATCGGGATTCGATAAGTCGGCGGCGGATTTCCGGGACAAGCGGCTGCTGTTGCTGAACGGGGACAAGATTACGTCGGTTACGCTGACGGCTAAGGGTCCGGCGGTGGAATTCAGCAAGAATGCCGGCGGCGACTGGCAGATTACGAAGCCGAAGCCGATGCGCGCGGATGGTGGCGTGGTAGATGATCTGGTGGGCAAGGTGAAGGACGTTCACATGGACCTGAGCGCCACTCCGACGGCAGCCGAGTTCGCGGCGGCTTCAAAGGTGGGGTCTGTTACCTTGACCGACGACAAGGGCCCGCAGACGATTGAGTTTCGCAAGGGCAAGGACGAGGCTTACTACGCAAAGAGTTCGGCGGTCGAGGGCCTTTACAAGGTCGCGGCAGATGCGGCAAAGGCGGTAGACAAATCCGGGGACGACTTCCGCAATAAGAAGCTCTTCGATTTCGGGTTCACCGATCCATCGAAGATCGATATCGGCGGGAAGCTCTACGAGAAAACCGGCGATAAGTGGTACAACGGGCAAACGCAGATTGATCCGGTTTCGATTCAGACGGTGGTTGATAAGCTGCGCGATCTGACTGCAACGAAGTTCGGCGATAAGATCGCCGGGGCGTCGACGCTTACGGTGTCCGTCACATGGGGCGATAAAGGCAAAATCGATAAGGTCACCGTCAATAAGAATGGCGCCGATTACATCGGAGTCCGCGATGGCGATGCTGCGGCTTATGCTCTGGATGGCAAGACCGTCGAAGATCTGCAGCAATCCATCGCGGGCATCAAGCCTTCCACACCGGCGAAGGCTGATACTAAGAAGTAGATGAATTCGGCGGCTGGGAGCGCAATGCTTCCGTGAATGGACTGCTCACTGATCTGTATGAGCTTACGATGGCGGCTGGCTATTTCGCCGCGGGAAAGCACACGGAATCGGCGACCTTTGAGCTGACGATCCGGCGACTGCCGCGCAATCGCGATTTCGTGATCGCAGCGGGGTTGCACAGTGCGATTGAGTATCTTCAGAGTCTGCGTTTCGCACCAAATGAGATCGCGTATCTGCGAGGTCTTCCCAGCCTGAAAAACGCGGCGCCGGGATTCTGGGACTATTTGGCCGACTTCCGATTCACGGGCGATGTCTTTGCGGTGCCGGAAGGTACTGTGCTCTATGAGGGCCAGCCCGTGCTCAATGTGCGAGCCCCGCTCATGGAAGGCCAGATACCGGAAACCTATCTGCTGGCTTCCATTGGCTACGAGACTCTTGTCGCCACAAAAGCCGCGCGGATTGTTCACTCAGCGGCAGGACGCGACATCATTGAATTCGGGACGCGCCGGGCGCATACGCCGGAGGCGGGCGTGTTGGGCGCGCGCGCGGCATATATCGGCGGGTGTGCGGGAACGAGTAATACGCTGGCGGGCTATAAATTCGGCATTCCCGTGCTGGGTACTGCCGCCCATTCCTGGGTGATGGCCTTTGCTTCCGAAACGGAAGCTTTCGAGCGTCTGCAGAAGCTGCTGGGAGAGCGCACCGTTCATCTGATCGACACGTACGACACTCTGGAGGGGGCACGAACGGCGGCACGGGTTGGACGTCCGCTGTGGGGCGTGCGACTGGATAGCGGCGATCTGATCGCGCTTTCGCGTGAGGTGCGGGCGATTCTGGATGGCGCCGGTTTGCGGGAGGCGCGCATTATGGCCAGCGGCGATCTGGATGAGCTGAAGATTGCGGAAATGGTTGCGGCAGGTGCGCCGATCGATGCGTTCGGCGTGGGGACCGAACTGACTACGTCCGCCGATGCACCATCGATTGGCGCAGTGTATAAGGTAGTGGAAATTGGGGGCGCCGGGAGCGTGCGATACCCGGTGAAGTCGAGCCCGCAGAAACAGACGACGCCAGGCGCTAAGCAGTTGTTCCGGCTTCCGGATCATGATGTGCTGGGCCTGGCGACCGAGTGCGTGAGTGGATCGGAAGCGCTGCTGCGTCCTGTCCTTCTGAATGGGCGGCTGGTGCAGGATCTGCCGGATGCGTCGGAAGCGCGGGAGCGCGCGGCGCAATGCTTTACCCACTGGCCGCGGTGCGACCGGCGGACCGATGTTTCTGCCCGATTGCGTACGCTTACCGAACAGGTACGGGGAACTGAGGCGTGAAGGCATTCTTCGATATCGATACGCAGCTGGATTTCATGGCTCCCGGCGGCGCGCTGTATGGTCCGGGTGCGGAGCGGTTGATTCGGCCCGTGGCGGAGCTGAACCGGCGCGCGGCCTCGCTCGGAATTCCGGTGATATCTTCAACCGATGCGCATCCGGAAAATGCGGATGAGTTCAGGGTCTGGCCTCCGCATTGTGTCACCGGCACGTTCGGTCAGGGCAAGGTAGGCGCGACGCTGCTGGAGAAGCGCGGTGTACTGCCGAATGATCCGGCCTTCGACTGGGGATCGTTCGATACGGCGGTGAATCAGATTATTGTTGAGAAGAATGATCTCGATCTGTTTAGTAACCCGCACCTCCCCGCCCTGCTGGAAAAACTCGGGATTCGGGAGTGTGTCGTCTACGGGGTGTTCGTGGATTACTGCGTGAAGTGCGCAGTGATGGGGCTGGTCCGGTCGGGACGGAGGGTCTCGCTGGTGCGGGATGCGTCGGACTCGATTTCCGCAGAGGCGGGAGCGGCGGTTGTGGCGGATTTTGTGGCCTTGGGCGGGCAGGTGATTTCGAGCGCGGACGCTGTATGAAGCGTATCCTGATGCTGCTGGCGCTGGCGGGTTCGCTGGGCTCTTCTCTGTCAGTCGCGGCGCCGGTTTGGGATTCAACCGGCAATGGATTGCTGAAGGGCGATTACAACTTTCGTGAAGTCGTCTATGTTTCCGATGGCACGGGCGCGATGCTTCAGGAGATCGCCTACTTCGGGACGATTACGTTCGACGGCCTTGGTAGTTACACGCTATCGGGTAATAACACGCTGATGAACACTGGCAGCACGATCGTAATACCTGCAGTTGGCACTTATTCGGTGGCCGCAAATGGGTATGGTTTTTTATCGAACCCCGTGCGGGCGGGCGTTTCGGTTCATTTTTTAGCGTCAAATGGAATTCTATTGGGAAGTTCGACGGAGAATAGCGGATCGAGCGGGAGTTTCGCGAACGATCTTTTTATCGCATCGGCGGCTACGCCGTCCTTTGGGATCGCCAGCTTCAATGGCACTTATACGATTGCAGGATATCTGCCGGCAAATCTCAAAGGCGTGGCGAATCCGCAGGACGTCAGCTATCAGCTGAATCCCGATGGCGCGGGCCATCTGGGCACCGTGAATTTTCAGAGCTACTCCGCAGTCGGGCAGAACACACAACTCAGTCAGGCGGTGTCGGGCGTTAGTTACACCTTTATCGGCGGCGTGGCCTCGGTTGCGCTGCCCGCGAACGGATACACGAACCTTCCCGGCGGCGAGACTCTGTATTTGTCGGCGGATACAAATTTTGTGTTTGGGGGCTCGCCGAACGGGTTCGACATTTTCGTAGGCGTGCGCAACACCGCGAATTCTGCCCTGTCGACGGGCCTCTATTACGAAGCCGGAATCGATGAAGATGTATCGGAGTTTTACGGCGGCGAGACAACGCAGCTGGATAGCTACTACGGAACATTCAACTTAACCGGCAGCGCGGTTGTTGGACACGAGCGCCTGCTTTATGCGGGTTCGGCGCCGGAAAATTTCGGTTACGCCCTGTATCCACGGGTTGAGATAGTTTCCTCTTTCCAACCGGTTCTCAATCCGGGCTCGTATCCCGGAGCGGCAAACGTGGGGCAACTGGATAGTTCCGCTGTCATGAACTATCAGATCGGAGCTGGTGGAATTCGTATCGGTGTCGGGATTGGACCGTGGCTCGGGATTGAAGCGGCGATTCCCGCCGCTAAACTAAATCCGTCCGGGTTGGCGTTCCTCGATCCTTCCGGTATTGTGAACACCGCGAGTTCCGCACCCTTCACCTCCGGTATCTCACCGGGCGAGTTCATTACGCTCTACAACGGCGTTGGTCTCTCGAATACATCGGGCTGCTGGACGGCCGGTCCGCCGTTCCCAACCACACTGAGCGGAGTTCAGGTCCTGATCAACGGAGTTGCCGCGCCGATATACTGCGTGGGTCCGCAGATTACGGCGATCGTTCCGTTTGGGGTGAGTGCGAATCCGATCGCGAGCATTCAGGTGTTGAATGGCGGCGTAAGTTCCAACGTGGTGACGGCATATGTATACAAGACGACGCCCGGAGTTTTCACGGCGCCGGCCGGAGGCGTTGGTCTTGCCGCCGCCCAGCACGGAGACTATTCGCTGATCACGCCTTCCCATCCGGCGATGCCCGGCGAAACGATTGTGGTCTATCTTTCGGGGCTCGGCAGCGTGTTTCCGGTGAACGGCGTTGCTGCGGTGGATGGCGGCGCCACCGGTCCCAATGGCGACACGACAGTGGCAAACATCGGCGTTGACGTGGCCGGGTTCGGATCGACATCGATTTATTACGCGGGACTGACTCCGTCAACGGCAGGTCTGTATCAGATTAACTTCACTGTGCCGGAGTCGGCTCCGGCGGGTAATGATGCGCTGGCAGTTGTGGGCCCGAATTCTTTTTCGACGCAGGCTCTGCTGCCCGTTGGAGGCGGACCCGGGGCACATTTGGAGCGACGCAGTATCCGAAGATACCTGCCGCGCCTGAGCCCTTCCCCTCAAACGGGAACGATTTCGCATTGAAACGCAAACTACTTATACGTCGTCAATGAGGTAAGACTTTATGAAGATTGCCACCGCCGCATTGCTTGCACTGACCTTCATCACATCGAATCTCTTCGCTGCCACGCCCGCCTGGGATAACAGCGGCAACGGGCAGTTAAACGGCATTTATTATTTCCGGCTGGTGCTGCTGGAAACCGCGGATACGAGTGGAAACATTGACCGCGCGCTCGCACTCTACGGGAACGTCACGTTCAATTCTTCAGCGGGAACATATGCGCTCAGCGGGTATACGCTCTCGGACTCAAGCGGCGGCTTCCCGGTGCCGTCAACCGGAACCTACGCAGTTTCCGCCAGCGGGTATGGACTGATGTCCAACCCACTGGTCTCGGGTGGCACGATCTCCTTTCTGGTTTCGAACCATATCGCCGTAGGCAGCGATACGGAGAGCGGCTTCAATGATGTCTTCGTCGCGGCACCCGCCACGGCATCATTCTCCAATTCAAACTTTCAGGGCAGTTACACGATGGCGGGCTACCTTCCCGTGCTGCCCGCCGCGGGTTCTCTGGGAGGTTCACCGGCGGGCGCGGGAGATCTGACTTTTCAGTTGAATCCGGATGGCGCCGGTCACCTCAATACGGTTTCCCTGACAGGTTCTTCCGGGGGCGGTCAGGCCCTCACGCAGAGTTCAGGCGCAGTGACCTATGCGTTTTCCAACGGAGGCATTGCCGTAAAATTTCCCAACTCAAACACAGCGAACTTTTTCGCCAGTAACATCTCGGGCAGTCTCTTCCTCTATCTGAGTCCCGACACCAATTTCGTCTTCGGGGGGACGCAGAACGGCTTCGATCTTGTGGTGGGCGTGAAGAACGCCGCCAGCGGCGCAAGCACGCCGATTTCCGGGCTCTATTATGAGGCGGGCCTCGACGAGAGCGCCGTACCATATCTGGATAGTTATTACGGCGCCTTCAACGCATATATTGCCGGCAATTCCGGGAACATTCTGGGACATGAGAGATTTGTGCCCGGCGGCTCATCGGCTTACGGCGACACTTACTACCAGACTTACCCCGCAGTCATTGCAAACACCTATCAGGATTCTTCCGGCACAACGCAATATACGATCGGAGCGAGCGGGATCCGGATTGCAACTGGCATAGGCCAGTATCTCTCCATTGGGGTAGCTCTGCCCTACACGCCCCCAGCGCCAGTCGGCAGTGTCTACGTCGATCCTACCGGCATCGTGAACACGGCGAGTTCCGCGCCCTACACCGCAGGGATTTCGCCCGGTGACTTCCTCACGCTTTATAACGGTGTTAATCTGGCCGGTTCGACTGCATTCGCCCCGCCGGGCGCCTTTCCCACGATCCTGGGTGGGGTGCAGGTTCTGGTCGATGGCGTCGCCGCCCCGCTCTACTATGTGACTCCGACTCAGATCTCGTTCCTCGTTCCCTATGTCGCCGGGACTTACTCGGTGGCTACAATTCAGGTCAACAATAATGGCACGAAGTCGAATGTTGTAACAACGCCGGTCCATCAGACGACACCGGGAGTGTTTACCTCCAACCCGATAGGCGGACCCGGGTACGCCGCAATGCTGGACTTTCCACCTTCCGGGGGCTATTACATCGTGGGCGCGGATAATCCGGTTCACCCGGGCGATAATATTGCGCTGTTTCTCACGGGCCTTGGCAATCCGTTCCCGCCAAACGGCGACGGGCAGCTTGGTGGAACCAACTGTGTTTCAGGAGAGTGTCTCTCAAACAGCGTAGCGATAGACATCGGTGGAACCGACGTTGGAACCCTGGCTTTTGCCGGGCTTGCGCCAGGGCTGGCCGGGCTTTATCAGGTGAACTTTCAGGTACCCGCCACCGTTACGCCCGGCGCTTATTCACTTGGAGTCAACGGTTTCGGCAGCCTCGGCAACGGCACGCTCTACAACGATTCGTACACCACTGAGTCAATTATCCCGGTCGCCGCGACGGGCTCAAGCCGCGTACCGTCAACCGGTGGCGGCCTGGCGCCGGCGGCGCGAAAGAAAGTCGCGCCACGGCTGGGCGGTCCGTTGCACTAATGCACCTGCGAGTTCGGGACACGGAGGCGCCCCGGACTCAGGCGGTCCCGCTATAATGGACCGCAGAAGCCTCAGAGCTCCATGCTTGACGTCCGGAAAAAACTAGAAGAAGAGATCGCCGCACTCGAATACGAGCTGCGCAACGAACTCCCGAAAGAAATCCTGAAAGCCCGCGCGCACGGAGATCTCAGCGAAAACGCCGAGTATCACGCGGCGAAGGAACGCCAGGGCTTCGTCAACGCCCGCCTTGGTCAGTTGAAGAAGCGTATGGGCGAGGTGGCGATGATCGATATCACGAAGATTCCGCACGACCGCGTTGGTCTCGGGTCGCGGGTCGTGGTACTCGATACCGGCAAGGACGAGGAAATTTCGTATCACCTCGTCACCAGTGAAGATGCCGACGTAACGCAGGGCCGCATTTCGACAAGTTCGCCGATTGGGAAGTCGCTGCTGGGGCGGGAAGTCGGTGATGTCGTGAAGCTCGTGACGCCTGGTGGCACGCGCAATCTGGAGATTCTGTCGCTCCGGACTATTCACGACACGATCAAAGAGTCATGACCATAACGAGAGGCATCGGCCTCTTTTTTGGGAAGATTATTCAGGCAATCGTGACGGCTCTCGCGTTGTCGCGCGTGCATCCGAATGTACTGACGTTCATCGGTCTGCTGATCAATATCTGGGCGGCATTTCTGTTCGGTTCCGGGAAGTTTCTGGCGGCGGGATTGGTTGTGATCGGCGCCGGGCTGTTCGATATGGTGGACGGCCGCGTCGCGCGCGAAACCAATCGCGTGACTCGATTCGGCGGGTTCTTCGATTCCGTGCTTGACCGATATTCCGATCTGGCGCTGCTGGTGGGTCTGCTGGTCTTTTACGCTTCCATCAACCGCTACTTCTATGTGGTCCTGACAGCTATCGTAATGACCGGAACCGTCCTCATCAGCTACGCACGCTCCCGGGCTGAAAATACGATTCCCAGGTGCAAAGTGGGCTTCCTGGAACGGCCTGAGCGCGTCGTTCTGATCATCATCGGCGCGCTGGCCAATCGGATGGCGCCCGTGCTCTGGGTGCTTGCGGTGCTGTCGAATATCACCGTCATGAGCCGGATTATTTACACTTGGGAAGAGACGAAGCGAATCGGCGAAGTCTGAGATGCGCTGAGTTTATTGCCCGGCCTTCGCAGCCTTCGCTTTCCGATGTTCCTCCCAGCGCTTTTTCTGCGCGGCGGCGATTCTCTTTCGCGCGGAGGCGCTCAGATTTCGTTTCTTTCGGCCGGGAAGCGCGGCGGCTGCGGGAGACGCGGGCGCACTGACTCGCTGGCCCAATTGCGTCCGGATATGATCGATCTTAGCCTGAATCTGATCCCGCTCAGCTTCGAGATGAGTCAAAGCGTACCGTAGTATCTCGACGTTTGTGCTGGATTTACCGTTGGCCATGTTACCTCTATCGCAAGACTATAGCATAAGGTATCAATAACTACACAGAAAGTTATGAGACTTTTGATACAGCGAGTAACTCGAGCCGAGGTTCGGGTCGACGGAGTTATGAAGGGTGCGATCGGGCCTGGAATTCTGGCCCTCATCGGAATCGCGCGCAATGACAGCGAGCGGGATGCGGACTACATGCTGGAAAAGCTTGCCAATCTCCGGATCTTCCCCGATGCGGAAGGCAAAATGAATCTCAGCGCGCTCGATACCGCCGCAGGTCTGCTGATTGTTTCTCAGTTCACCCTCTATGGCGACTGCCGAAAGGGCCGCAGGCCAGGCTTTGACGGAGCCGCGCCTCCCGATCGCGCCAGACAGCTTTATGACTACTTCGTGGCATGTGCCCGAACGACCGGTCTCACCGTGCAGACGGGTATATTTCAGGCGCATATGGAAGTGGAACTTACTAACGACGGGCCTGTGACGCTGATGCTGGAATCGCCCCAGGCCTGACTCATCGCATCCCGATATACTGAGGATTCCTCGTTTCTCATTAGCCTATGGCAAAGACCGTTTCTTATCGCGACGCAGGCGTCGATATCGATGAAGCAGATCGCGCGGTTGCTTCGATCCGGCGGATGGCCCGCGCTACGTTCACGAAAGGCGTCCTGACCGAGATCGGCTCTTTCGGCGGCTGCTTCGCTCTCCCGAAGATGCGCCAGCCGGTACTGGTCAGTTCGGTGGACGGCGTAGGCACCAAACTGAAGATCGCTTTTTCGACTGGCCGGCACGATACGGTCGGCGAAGACCTGGTGAATCACTGCGTGAACGATATCGCCGTGCAGGGTGCTACGCCCCTGTTTTTTCTGGATTACCTTTCAGTGGGGAAGCTGGATGCGACCGTCGCCGCGCAGGTAATTTCCGGCATTGCGCGCGGATGTTCGGCCAACGGATGCGCGCTGATTGGCGGCGAGACCGCGGAGATGCCCGGGATGTATCAGGACGGCGAGTATGATCTGGCCGGTTCGATTGTGGGGATCGTAGAGAAGTCGAAAATACTCACGGGCGCAAAGGTAAAGGCCGGCGACATCCTGCTCGCGCTTCCATCGAGCGGATTGCATACGAATGGTTATTCGCTGGCGCGGAAGTTACTGTTTGAAGTTGCGGGGCATGCTCCGGAAAGCTATATTCCCGAACTGGCCGGGACACTGGCGGACACGCTCCTGCAGGTTCATCGTAGTTATCTGAAGCCGCTGCAGGCGCTGGTCAAAGCCGATGCTCTCTCCGCCGCCGCGCATATTACCGGGGGCGGCGTCACAGATAATCTCCCCCGGGTATTACCGAAGGGCCTCGCGGCACGGATCGATACCGGATCGTGGCACGTACCGCCGCTGTTTGAAATGCTGCGTAAGCTTGGCTCCGTTCCGGAAGACGACTGGCGCAGGACCTTCAATCTGGGCGTGGGGATGATTTTCGTTGTGCCCGCGAAGAAGGCGGACAAGGCCATTCGCATGCTCGGCAAGGGCGCGGATAAGGCCTGGGTAATTGGCGAGATCGCCGCGCAGCGTCGGGGCAAGGGCCGCGTGGAGTACCGGTAACTGTGCGACTCGGCATTCTGATTTCGGGACGCGGATCGAATTTCGAGGCGATTGCAAACGCAATAGCGCGGCGCAGGCTGGATGCGGAAATCGCTGTCGTAGTCAGCAACCGGGCCTCCGCGGGCGGTCTGGAAATCGCCCGTGAGCGTGGTATCCCGCTGCGAGTGATTGAATCGCGCGGGCTGGAACGTGAGGAGTACGACCGGCTGGTGATCCAGGAACTGCGCACACACGAAGTTGACCTGGTCTGCCTCGCGGGCTTCATGCGACTCCTCAGCGCCTCATTCGTGGAGGCATTTCCCAACCGCGTGCTGAATATTCACCCTTCCCTGCTCCCCGCATTTCCAGGGCTGGACGCCCAGAAGCAGGCGCTCGATCACGGCGTCAAAATCACTGGCTGCACGGTTCACCTGGTAGATGAGCATCTGGATTCCGGACCGATTCTGGTACAGACGGCTGTCCCGGTCCTGGATGATGACACCGTTGAGAGCCTGTCCGCGCGTATTCTCACCCAGGAACACTCAATCTATCCGAAAGCAATTCAGATGATGGTGGATCGCCGCATTACGCTGCAGGGGCGGCGCGCGATGATCGCGGAAGAACCAGCCTGACGCTCAGTATTCGAGTCGACGAACCAGACCCGCGGTACCCTGACCGGTGGGCGCTGCTACATACTCGACAACCACCCGGAACGCAGTAAGCGGCCCGCATTCGATCCGGGCCGCTGTTCCTGGATGAGGCACTAACTCAACCGCGGCGACATCGGGAAGATCAAATAACACCTGCTTGCCATCGACCAGGACGCCGAACCTGGATAGGGCGCCCTGCGCTTCGCACCGCAGACCGACCGCGCTGCCATCTACACGTGAGAGCACTTCGCCGGGATGGGCCGCGCCGGGACCTGACGAACGAGCTTCTATCAGCTTTGCCAGCTGATCGGCGCGCCTCAGTTCGTCCGGCCTGGAAGCCGTCTTTCTGGCGGCTTCCAGGTCTGCGCGAGCGCCGGTCAAATCGCCGGTCTGGAGGAACGTGTAAGCGCGGGCCTCATGGAAGTTCGTATAACGTTCCTGAGAAACCGCGCCAACGCGCCTGAGCAGTGTAGCGGCGGCGGGGAAATCGCGGGCATCCATTTTCAGAAGACCCAGCTGGAAATTCGCCTCGGCAAAATCGGGACGCAGCTTGACGGCTCGTTCCAGCACTTCCATAATTGCGGTGGGCGATTGTTTGGCTTCGCGGTCCAGGGCCGCGAGTTGCATGCAAAGCTGAGGATCGTTCGATCCATTTGCAAAGGCCTTGCGGAACTGACTACGAGCCGTATCGGGATCATGCATCAGGATGCCGAGATACCCAGCCGCCGCAAATGCATCGGGCCGCTTCGGATCCTGCGTCTGCAGTTGTTTGTAGGATCGTTCAGCGTCGGTGAGGTGTCCGCTCGCGGCATACAGATCGGCCAGCGCGAGGTCGGAGTCGTACTGCGCAACCGGAGTCACTGACAGCGCTTCGCCGGATTTCTCGAAGGGCGTAAGGAATACAGTTCCGAACAGATTTTTTCGCGCGAAGTAGCCGTTGAGATCGGCCATTACCTGATCGCCGGTTCGTCCAAATGCATCCAGCGTTGCCTGCTCAATGGGAACGCCACGATTGAGGGCGCCGATGAACCTTCCAAAATGGTCTTTGTATTCGGGAGAGAGATACAGCATATGCGTGAGGGCCCAGCTCTCCGCATAGAACAAACCCGTCCGGCTCGATTCGTTGTACACCGGCGACCGGTTGTCTACCGCGGAAAGCTCCCGAAGTGTGAACCACTGGCCGCGTTGCAGCTCCTTCATGCGGTCCGGGTTCAGATCGCCCACCGCAACACCATCCTTCACCGGCTTGAGCGTGGAGTACACCTCCGCCCAGCCCTCGTTCAGCCACAAAGGGAGACGCAGGCCGCTATGGGCCACCACAAGATGAACATACTCATGTATGGTGATGGGATAGGTGACCGACGACGGATCTTCCATCGCAATCGTGTCGCGGAGCGGCCCCGGCGCGTAGTAGGCCATCGCTGACTGACTCGGCGAATACATATGAAAGATCTGCGGATCGCGAAACGCCACGATCCGTGTGGGGAATTCCGCCGGTGGCTTTACGGGCGACGCCTGCAGAAAAAACTCCCGGACGCGCTCAAAGTGAAGTACGGCCTCGCGGCCCTTCTTCTCATCCGAATCTGTGTACATCTCGAAATGCGGACTCACGATGCGAATCCAGCGTTCGGCCGCAACCGCATGGGTCGCCAGCAGGAACGCAAAAATTGCCATCCGCATCGCCTGCGGCGCACGCGGACTATGAATGATTCGGATCACTTCCGGATTCCCAATCCCTAACGATGATACGACGTGAGGGCGCTGTTAAATGGCAGGCCCGGACCGGTACCAGTACGGCGCTGCGGCGCGTGCAGAGCGCCGGTACTTTTGGTCTGGTATATTTCCGGAGCCAGTGGCAAGATGAATTCATGAAGTTGGTCCGCATTCCTAATCTCTTACTTCTCGCCGCCGCTTCCGTCTCATTCGCTCACGCCGACACGGCCCTTACGCTTGGTCAGGCGGCAGGCTTTAACGTTTTCGTTTTCAGCAATTTCACGGAATACAACACGGATGCGCAGGGAGCTATGGCCGTAGGTGGCGACTTCGCTCCGAGCGGTGGCAGCTTTACAATCAACGCCACAAATCACAGTGTGAACGGCTATGGACTGGTGGTCGGCGGCAACTTCACGATGAACGACAACAGCATCGGCGGCGGAAACATCTGGGTTGGCAAGAATATGACGTGGAACGATCCGTCGCTGTCCCAGAACGCTTACGTTGTCGGCAACTTCTCGAATAACTCCGGCGGCAGCGATCCCAACGGCAAGATTTACTATGGCGGCACTTACTCGTCGTCCACCACGCTGAACAATCAGAAGGGAATTCCTTCCGGCATTACTCAGCCCATCAACTTCCAGACCGCGCAAACCAGCCTCCAGGGTCTTTCCGCCCAACTTGCGGCCGATACGGCGAATGGCACAGTGAACCACAGTTATTCGACGTACACTCTCACGGGGACCGATTCCAGCCTCAACGTTTTCAACATGACTGATTCGTCATACTCCGGCGCCACTATTAACATCACGGCCCCTTCCGGTTCCACGGTGGTGATTAACGTCGCAGGAACTTCGGATTCCTTCACTAACGGCTCAATTAATCTGTCCGGCGTGACTTCCGATCACGTGATTTTCAACTTCTCGCAGGCCACTTCGCTCTCAATGGGCGGGATCGCTTTCAACGGATCAGTCCTCGCTCCGCTCGCGACTTTCACCGGCAACTACGGACAGTTCAATGGTGAACTGATCGCACTCAGCGCAAGCGGCACCACGCAGTTCAATAACGGCGCCTTCAACGGCTTCCTCGGCTACTCTTCCTCTCCGGGCGCGACGCCGGAACCGGGAACCTGGGCCATGCTGGCGGGTGCGCTGGTTGTACTCGCGGGTAAAAAGATGCGCGCAGGGAAGACGCAGACTCCCGCCGAGATCCCTGTCCGCAATTAGCTCGATCAGTCAGTCCCGAGTACAACGCGCGCTGGCCACTCACTGAAACGAGGCCAGCCGTTCGGGCGGCTGACCTCCATCCATGCGCTGCCTACCGCGACATGATCTCGTAATGCGGCCGGGGAATATTCACTGGCACTACGCTTTGGGACGCACTGTAATTGCGCGCTCGCACCCAGTTGCCGAACTGAAGCCCGATGACAAGTCTGTCGCCGTAATAGGGTGCGTTGAAAGTGGTGTTTACATCGCCTTCCACAAAGAACTGCAGCGTGTCGGAGGGGCCAAAGGAAAGCTTCAGCATCGCTGAAGGCTGCTCATCCAGTCCGCGCGTATAGCGCTTCACGTAGGCGAGGCTGCTTTCAATCTGGACGCGCCGAAATGTTCCGGAAGCGCTGATGCCGACCTGATCCGCATAGCGAATGTACTGCGGGGTGGTGAGTACGGCGACGCTGGTATTCGTTACGTTCGATGTATTCTTAAAACCCTTCGCTCCGAAGAAGCCGATTGTCCCGCCCTTGAAGACCCAGTCAAACGTCGCGATGCCTGAGCCGAGGAATGCTCCCCCCCGCGAAAAAACCTGAGTGCCCGCAGGCGGCAGATATTGATTCAGGCTGATGGATGCATAGTCGAACTGCGCGAACGTCCCAATCTGGACGTGCCCGAAGCGATTGACAAGACCGGCGCTGAAGATGGCGTCACTAAGTCCGTCAACCGGGCTGATTGCGCCTCGGTATGCGTCGGGATGAGCATAGACCCAGTCGCCCTCCACCTGAAGTCCGTGAGTGCCGGGCTGATCCGGCGTCTTGCCGTTTCCGAAAGGAATGAGCGCTTTTCCGAAAATCTCGGCGGAGAAGTCACCCACCCGGCCATGTGAGAAGGTCGGGCCCATGTCAAATCCCACCTGCGTGAATTTGCGGTTTCTCAGTGCGGACTGGGTGAGCGCGTAGTCAGCGGCATCGTGCGCGATCTTAGTCGTTTGTTCGCTCGTCAGCGGGACGGGGCGCTGCACCAGCGCACCGGTATCCTGCCTGATGGCGGCGGTGTCCTGTTTAATAGCGGCAGTATCCTGCTTGATGGCTCCCGTGTCCTGGCGAATTGCACCGGTGTCCTGCTTTATTCCGGATGTCTGTGTTCCGATCTGCGTCTGGATCTGCTGGAGCTGACCCGGAAGTGCGTCAAGTTTATCCAGTTGTGTGTGCGCATACTTGATGAAATCTTCGATGGCGGAATTGATGTCGCCATCGCCGATGGTGGTTCCATCAGGAGCCGTCACGGTGATTACGACGCGACGATTCACGAAGAGAGCATTTCGCCCTGCGCCGTTCTCTTCCGGCGACTTCTTCCCTTCGCCGCTCGTCTGAATCTGCCCCGCCGTCGCACCGTATTTTTGCAGAAACGCGGAGACTGCATTGGCGCGACGCGCTGAAAGTGCGTCGTTGAGACGAGTCGAGCCACGGCGATCCGCGTGGCCAACGATGCTCACCTTATAGTCGGGATGCGCTTTCAGGAGTTGAGCGAGTCGCAGCAGGCTGGGGAATCCGTCAACGATCACGGATTGATTGGTGGCGAAGTTGACTTCCTCCCAGTCCCCGGGTCTGGCGCGGGTTTCAGTAACCTCCTGCGCGGGCAGAGTGGCGGCAACTAACAAGCCTGTTAGCAGGAGAAGCGGTATCTTAGGCATTTCCTTTTGAGATCTCCATTTTTTGAAAGTAAGTACGTGCCGTCACTCTTATTCAGGTTCCCCGAAGGGCGGTTAAGTTTAGATTCCGGGTTTGAAGGACCGTCAGATATCGAACAGAGCGCGGACTAACCTTGTTTCAGCGAGCATCCCGAGCACCAATACAAGTTGTGTCTTAAAGAACGCTACGCGTGGGATCCAACCACGTGCATACGGAGAACGGGTGCCGGTGAGAGTTACTTCTGCAGATAGCGCGCAGAAAAGTTCCGGTTCGGGATCGGAAATCGGTCGCTACCGCACGGCAGATCACTGCGCCGGCGTCGATGTGGAACCGGAGTCGCCCACGTTTCCTCGTCCCGGCATGTTCGGTGAAGGGGAGGCTTCCATGCCGCCCGTTTGTTCAGCACCATTGCCTTGGCTGCTGCTCACCGGGGTGTACAGAATCACTCCGGTGCGCGCTTCAGGCAGCAAGCAGAAAAAGGGTCGCGAGGAACAAGAGGTTAATACGTCTCATCGTGCCGCTCAACGAAGCAGATTGTCTGACGGCGATCAGCGGAGAGGCGTTCGGGGGACTACGGAGCCGGCGCCCATCAAGACCAGCGAACGCTGGGCGAACGGTGAGTACACCAACAGGCTCGTACACCCAAGAGCGACGCCCAGATTCACATGACGCAGGAGAAGGAATGGAGCGAGCGACCAGACAGCGTCCATCGGTAACAGGAGCCACCATAGTCTTGCGAATTTCTGTTTCATCCCGGGTGCTTTGAACAGGGTCGCGCACAGAAGAAATGTCCTCACCGGAATGAGGACGGCGGCAGTGACGATCAGGACGGAAAAAACGATCCGTGAAAAGGGGAGCGAGGAAAGGAGATCGTCAATTTCCGGCAGGTTCGCGAGCGCGCCTGCGTAGAAGCTCAGATACATCGCCTGAAGCAGAACGAAGAGCGTCTGAACCACGCTGCGGGGTGCCGGAGGCAGATCTCGCTCCGTGGCGAGCAGGCTCTCGGTGAAGTCCGGTTCTGGCTCAGACGGGGGAACTTCTGTCGGCTCGGCGTTTGCCCGTTCGGCGTCTGCCCGCTCTATCTTTGCTCTTTCGACAGGCGCGAGGAACCGATAGCCACGCCGGGCCAGCGTCTCGATGAAGCGCGGGTTACCTGCCTTATCCCCGAGAGCGTCCCGGAGGCGATTCATGGCAGAATTCAGGCCGTGGTCGAAGTCGACGAAGGTTCCGTCGGGCCAAAGGCGCTGACAGATTTGTTCGCGGGTCAGAAGCTCGCCCGGACGTTCGAGGAACATTACCAGGATTTGAAACGGCTGCGAATGAAGCTTGACCCTGATGCCGGCTCGCCTCAGCTCGCCTGCGACGGGGTCGAGTTCGAAGATTCCAAAGCGGTAGGGCGCGATGGCCGGGGAGTTCTCCATGTCCTGCGCCTTATTTTATCTGAATGTGTTCACGGATGCTCAGTGAGAGGTGTGGGCATCCCGATTCTTTGCTATGACTTGCGCCGTGAGGATTAGTTTTGACGGCGTGAGGTTTGCTGCATTGCATGCAAGAGCCGGGGAGGCGCAGAATTCAGACATGAAAAAGCTGATTGCCGCAGGATTTTGTGCCGTCATGGTCCTCGCCGCCGACCCGCCACCAGCCGCTAATGACGCGTTCAACAGGTACAGCCGGGAGGTGGATCTTCGTTTGGACAGGCAACACCGGTCAACGGATGGATTCCTCGCCCGGGCAGGATTCGACGCCCGGCGCCAGTTCATCGAGCGATTGCAAACTCCCGAAATTCCCGGCGCGCTGCTACGTCACTGGCGAGGAACGGCGTTTGCCCCGGGCGCGCGCGCATCCGACTTTGAGCGGCTGATTGGGGATATCGCCGGGTATCCCCGATACTTCGCGCCTCAGGTTGACCAGGCGCGAGTGTTGTGGCAGGGCGACGACGAGATGCGCGCGTGGATACGGGTCCGTCAGCGGCACGTCATCACGGTGGTGATGGACACCACATATGACATCGTGTCCGGACGACTGGATTCAAGGCACGGATACAGCATTTCCAGAAGCACGCATATTGAGGACACCGGCGGCGAAGACCGCGGATTCCTCTGGCGCCTCAGCACCTATTGGAGCTACGAAGAGCGGGAGCACGGGCTCGCACTACAAATTGAATCGATTTCACTCAGCCGGTCTATTCCTCGCGGCCTGGGATGGGTGGTCAGACCTTATGTGGAGAGCGTGCCGAGGGAATCGCTCGAGTTTACGCTGCGCGCGGTGTGCGATGCGCTTCGCGCATAAGACGGAGGCAGGGAAAGGAAAGACCAGATGACAGCTAATAACACGTTTTCTCCGGCGCGACGAGTGAATCGCGCGCTGACTGCTTCCGTCGAGAAGCGGATACTCGGATGGTTCGCAGCCCGTCTGCCGGGATGTGTGAGTTCCGACCAGCTTACGGTTCTCGGACTGACCGCTCAGATTGGAGCGGGGGCGGCCTATGCTCTTGCGCGCTATTACCGTGGGGCGCTTTGGCTGGTGATCATTTGCCTGATTCTCAACTGGTTTGGTGATAGCCTGGATGGAACCTTAGCTCGTTTTCGCCGGCAGACGCGGCCGCGTTACGGGTTTTATGTGGACCACGTGGTGGATATCTTCGGATCGGCTGCGCTGCTCAGTGGGCTGGCTTGTTCGGGGTTCCTGCACTGGCAGGTTGCGATTGGGATGCTGGTCGCCTTTCTGCTGCTGGCGGGCGAGAGCTACCTGGCAACTTACACCTTGGCTTGCTTTGAACTATCGCAGGGACTGTTTGGACCGACCGAGCTGCGACTGCTACTAATCGCGGGCAATCTGGCTCTGCTGCACAGCCCGTGGTCGACGGTTTTCGGACACAAAATATTGCTGTTCGACATCGGCGGCACTATCGGCGGCGCGGGGATGTTTGCGACGGCGATTGCGGTATCGATTCGGCACACGGCCCGGTTGTATCGGGAAGAACCGCTGCCATGACGGGATTTTCTCGCTGGATCCGATTTAACGCTGTGGGTGCGCTGGGAGCTGCGGTGCAGTTGGGGTCGCTCGGCTTACTCCGGGGGCCCGGTGGGCTGCAGTACCTGACCGCTTCGGCGCTGGCAGTCGAACTGGCTGTGCTGCATAACTTCGCCTGGCATTGGCAGTTCACATGGCAGGAACGATTCCACAGCGAGCGAGTTCTTCCGACGCTCGTGAGATTCCATCTTTCGAACGGGTTCGTTTCCACGCTCGGAAATCTGGTCGTGATGAAGCTGCTGGTAGGGGTGCTGGGCTATCCGGTGATCGTTTCGAATAGCCTGTCTATTCTTCTCTGCTCCGGTCTGAACTTCCTGCTGGCAGACCGATGGGGCGTTTGGACGTAAGCGCTAATGCCAGAGCTGCCACAATGCGCGGATGATCAAAACACCCGTATGATACGGTTCCTTACCCCTGTGTTTCCTTGATTTACGGCACCGGTTGCAGTAGCATCGGGAGGACGAAACGATTTCGCGTCGATTTCCACGGAGAAAGCTATGCTCTACACAAGACGGGATATGGGAAGGATCGTGGCGGCCGCAGGGCTGGCCTCGACCAGAATGTTCGGCGCCACGAAGCCCGATTCGAAGATCAAGGGCGTCCAGATTGGCGCCATCACATATAGTTACCGCAGCATGCCGGACCAGAGCGCGGAAGCGACGCTGAAATACTGCGTTGATTCCGGGATCAGCGCGATTGAGCTGATGGCGCCTCCGATCACCGACTGGATGCGCAAGAAGGGTAACTTCGCTGCCAGTCCAGCTGCTGCGGCAGCCGCCGCAGCATCGGCTGCAGGCGGTGGCGGACGCGGTGGTGGCGGCGGAGCTCGTGGCGGCAGCGGCGGACGGGGCGGCGGATTCGGCGGTGGCGGCGCTCGCGTGACTTATCCGGTAGTAGCGGGAATGAAGGTCGGGTTTGGGAATGACCAGCCGGCCGGTCAGTGGAACGGTAAGGCATGTCCCGCGGGACGCGGCGGGCTGGCTGGCGGACCGGGCGGACCCGGCGCGGCGGGTGGATCAGGTGCGCGCGGCGGTGGTGGTGGTTTCGCAGGCGGTGGCGGACGCGGCCAGCAAACACCCGAGCAGATCGCAGCGGCGGATGCTGAGCGCAAGTGGCGGCTTGGCCTTTCGATGGACATCTTCAGGGATTTGAGGAAGATGTACAACGACGCGGGCGTAACGATCTACGCGATCAAGGACCTTCCGATGACCACGGACGACGATCTGGAGCAGATGCTCACGATCGCGAAGACGCTGGGCGCTTCCCACTTTACGAGTGAGCTTCCGGCGGGCGCTAACGCCGATGCGACGCTCAAGAGACTTGGGGATGCGGCGCTGAAGCACGGATTGTTTTCCGCCTATCATTCCCATCAGCAGGGAAGCATGACGGCGTTCGATGAAGCGCTGGAAATTTCGAAAGGCAACCGCGCGAATGTGGATCTCGGCCATTTTATGGCGGCGACGAATCCGGGCGGCACGCCGCTGGAGTTCCTGAACAAGTTCCACGACAAAATTGCCAGCTTCCATATAAAGGACCGCACGACGGTGGCGCACTGCGCGCTGAACCTGCCGTGGGGCACCGGCGAAACACCAATCGCTCAGATTCTTCAGACCGTACAGAAGAACAAGTGGACGATGCCGGCATCGATTGAGCTGGAATATGACGTTCCGGAAGGATCGGATGCTGTGAAGGAAGTGGCGATCTGTCTGGATTTTTGCCGTAAGGCGCTGGCTTAGTCCGCACGCAGGCTGCGGTTTTGAAAAGGGGCTCCGCAAGGGGCCTCTTTTTTTTTGATACGTGACCTCTCGTTACACTAAACTCTTGGCTCAGGAATCAAACGTCCGCCAGTTGGAGCGGATCGGCGTTGGGGTGCTGGTCGCGATTTTCATCTGCTTCACCTGGCACGGTCTGCAGATGTTCTTCTCAGGCGACGACCTGATGAACACGTATAAGGCATGGATTCTCCCGATTCGCAACGTCTGGAAATCGCAGTTCCTTCCCTGGATGGCGGTCTACCGGCCGGCCGGAACGCTGGTGTACCGAATCTTCTTCAAAAACTTCGGATTTCATCCCCTGCCGCTTTACATATTTGGCGAACTGCTGCTGATTGCGAATGTGTTCGTCGGCTGGCGTTTCTTCCGCGCACTTGCGGCGTCTCCGTTCGAAGGGCTGATGGCGCTGGCGCTTGTGCTCGTACATGGCACGTTCGATAGCCTCTATCTGAGTATGGGCACGATTTACGACCGCCTGTGCTTCACGTTCACTGCGCTTGCCGTGATTGTCTATGCGCGGTTTCGCCGCGAGGGAACTCCGTTGGGTGCTGGCCGCGTGGCGCTCATCTGCTTCATTTGCCTGATGGCGATGAATTCAAAAGAAAGCGGCGCTGCCGTCCCCGTGATTCTTTTCTGCTATGAGTGTATTTATTGCCTGCCGAATGTCTGGCGCGAGTCTGGCGTGGGGAAGTGGCTGCGTTCGATCACTCCGCTTTATCTCCTGCTCGCGGCCATGCTGGCGGCGTTCTGGTGGGGGCGGGTTCGCCATACACCGGATTTGACTGATAACCCCGGATACCGGCAGAACGCTCAGCTTGGGGTGTGGTTATCACATGTTGCGCAATATCTGGAGATATTGATTTATCAGGCGGCTCATCCTTCGGCGGCCGCTGCCGCGATAACGCTGCTCGTAATGCCCGCACTGGCCCTGTTCCTGCGCAATCGCGCGATGTTGTTCGGCTGGGCGTTTTTCGCGCTGGGCATCACTCCGGTCGCGCTGATTCCGATGCGGCAGGGCTTCGTGCTCTACGTCCCGGAGTTGGGCCTCGGTCTGTACTTAGCGGCTCTGATTGGTGTGGTGGGGGCGCCATTGCTGCGGCGGGCGCCGAATCCTCTTGCGGCGCAGGTTGGCCTGTTTGCAGTGGTGGCCGGGCTATCCGTTTGGGTGCATCGTGCGCATTGGGCGCGTCCGTGGAATCCGCGCGATACACCACAGTGGGGTCTTACAGAAAAGATGCGGCAGGATTATCCCTTGCTCAAACGCGGCGCCCACGTATTATTCGCCAGCGATTACTTTGCCCAGGATACATACGATCCGCTTTTCACGCTACGGTTGCTCTATGGGGATAATCTGATCGAAGCCCAGAGGCTGCACGCGCCGAAAGATCAGCAGCCAGACCCAAAGCATCCGATGGACTACGACCTGGTGCTCATGGCTTCCCAGGGATCGTATCTGGAACTGGACAACCATAATGTAGAGGAATCGGTTCAACTTCGGATTCCACGCGACTACTCGGTTGGCCGGCATTTCGAAACCACGCACCGGGATCGGATTGCCTATCTGGTTTCGGGCGTTCTGGATTCGGACAGGTTCGATGGAGGACTGTGGACTACCGGGTCGGCACGGCTTCGTTTTGACGTTTATCCCGCGGATTCCACTCTGGCGCTGAAGTTTTACGTGCCGCATGAGGTTGCGAATGGTAAAGCCCGAACGCTTTCTGTGACGGTGGGCGGAGGTTCTGTGGGAACGTTTGCGCTGTCAAAGGAAGGCTTCTATGAGCTCCGTTTTCCAGTACCCGCGCGCGCGATCAGTGGCTCGGGATTTACCGAGGTGGGCCTGGACGTAGACGATCCCTATAAAGATGGCACGCAGGACTACGGAGTCGTCATCCTGCGCGCCGGATTTGATTATGTGAAGAAGTAGCCGCGCGTCACCGACAATTATGTATTTTTCAGAAGCGACTTCTTCACTGTGCGTGGAGTACACCTGGTCGCACAGCTCCAGGCCCGCGACTTCGGTTTGACTACCGTCGTGCGCCGCGGAAACTTTCCGGCGGTCCCAGATAACTGACCGCTCTCAGGGAAGCCGGTGTGTCGATCAGGACCCGCTCCAGGACGACGCCCGGATCCACCATCCAGACGCGGAGCGTATGATAACCGGGTTGAGAAACCTGGTGTTTACTGGTGACGTAACGGACACCATCACGCACAGATTGCTCCCAGTCCCGATTGCCATTGGAGGCGTTGTAGCCCTGGGGCACGATGATGAGCACCTGAGGCTTCTCGTCGTCCATCGAGACTGCGATTCGGACCGGGCGATCGGGCGCGAAATTCAACGCAGGGCCAAGAGTCAGGCGGACCTTCATTTCGCCAGGAGTAAAGAGATAGAAGCGGTAGTCGAGGTGAGGGCCTCCGGTGAGACTCTGAACGTCCGCGGGTCCGGCAGCGCGCATCCCGTACCGTTCCACTTGTTGGAAGGTTGCCTGGCCAGCGTCGGCTTTCGAAGTGAAGTGGGTCGCATCCATTGCGACGTAGCCGCCGGCTTCAGCAAAGCCGGTGAGATCGGTGCGAGTCACGTTGGATGGATTGCGGACGGTGAGTTGGATAGTCTCATCGCGGCCAGCGCCACTGATCTGCAGAGAACTCTGAGCCATACCAGCCGGGACCTTCAGCCAATCGATTGTGACCCAGATCCGGGTGTCCTCGCCGATATGGCCCTTTGTCTGGCTCAGCACGATCCACGGAGCGCTGGAGGTGGCCGTGAAATCAAAAGGTCGGCTGCCCTTGTTGAAAACATCGATGTAGCTGCGCTGGC
The DNA here is from genome assembly GCA_048498815.1 of Acidobacteriota bacterium. Classification (GTDB taxonomy): domain Bacteria; phylum Acidobacteriota; class Terriglobia; order Bryobacterales; family Bryobacteraceae; genus BOG-234. The sequence continues at coordinate 171,316 of JBEHXG010000002.1, forward strand.
GATTGAGTGAATCGAAAGCGGGCAGGGTGGATGAGCCTCCGTCGGTCGAGATTCCCAGCGAGGCCACATCGGGGACCGTGATCGAAGTGAGATGAATCGCGTCCAGACTATCTGTCGGTGGATCGCGCCAGGTCGTATATCCGATGTGAGGCTGATCCATGAAGTGTTCCCACCTGCCTTCGCCGAGAGCATCCCATCGTTTCCTCAGAGCGGCATCGGTCTCGAACAAAGCCTTTACCTTCGCGCCCCAGGAATTGGCGCTGGCTCGCCCCTGAGAAGCGTATAATGCGTTCTTTCCGGCGGCAATGTACAGCGCGTTCAGATTTGCCGACGCTTTCACGGGGAACAGAACCAGCTGGAAAAACGCATCGCGCTTCGCCGCCGGAATCTTCGCGTAGAGATCATCGGCTCGCGCCGCAAGTGCGGTGTAATCTTCGTCAACGCGCTCGGCTTCCCGATAGTTGACCAGACTGTATGTGCCGGGTTCCAGCAACTCGGGCTTGCGACGCGCATTGAAATTGGTATACGTTTCGACAATCTCCGCGGCCTCTGTTGCGTATGACGCGCCGAATTCCCGCGCGGCCCACTCGCGGGTAAAATCGCTGATCCGATCGCCATGCCACTGGTCGGTGTTCCAGCCGAGACTGAGGAAGAACTCAGTTGGAAGCTCGTAACCCTTGAAGTGGCCGACATTAACGATCCAGATTCGGTCGGCGCCATACTGTTTGGCCAGCGACATCTGCTCCCAAACTTTATTGAGCGGGCTGGTGTTCAGCCACTGATAGCTTCGCGGGCCGCCGTGATAGTCAAAGTGATAGTAGATACCGGCGCCCCCGGAGCGCTTCCGTTCTTCGGCGGTCGGAAGGCGGCGAATATTGCCCCAGTTGTCTTCGGCCCACAGCAGAGTCACGTCGTCGGGCACGCGCAGGCCGCTTTCGTAATACTGCTGGACCTCTTTGTAAAGCGCCCATACCTGTGGCACTTTGGTCACGTCGGGATTCACCTCTTCGGCCAGCATCCTGCGCTGCGCGGCGACAATCTTCTCCGTAAGCGCGACGCCCTCCTGCGAGGTGCGCACCATTGCGGAATCGTTCTCGCCTCGCAGACCGATGGTGTAGATGTTTTCAAAGTTCCTGCGCTCACGGATACCCTGTCGCCAGAAATCGTCGAGGGTAGTGGCCTGCGTGGCATAGTTCCAGTTGCCATTAGCGGCGCGCAGGTGCCAGTCCCACTCCTTCTGTGCGCGCATCATCGGTTCCTGGTGACTGGTGCCCATCACAATTCCGTATTCGTCGGCCAGTTTGGGAGTTGCGGGATCATCCTCGGCGAATGCGTTATTCCACATGGCGGGCCAGAGGTAGTTGCCTTTCATACGCAGGATGACTTCGAACACCTTCGCGTAGAATGCGCTGTTGAAGTTGGCGGCGGTGCCACCGGGGACCGCGTGTTCTCCGAACTTCGCGCGCACCCAGAAATCGAGATCGGGCTTCTCGTCATTGAAGAAGATGCCTCGGTATTTGACGCTGGGCTCGCCCTGTTGAAACCTGCCCGCGCGAATGAAGAGGGCGTTCTTATGTTCCGGTGTGACATCTGCCCACCAGTACCAGGGGGAGACACCGATTTGTTCGGAAAGATCGTAGATCCCGAAGATGGTTCCGCGCTTGTCACTGCCTGCGATCACGAGAGCCCTGTCGACTCCCGGCAGCGGGTTGGCGACTACCTGCAGCAGGAAGCCTTCCCACTTATTGCGGATGCCACTGACGTCGATCTTTCCGGCGCTGGCTAGCCCATCGATCAGCGGGCTCTTGCCCACAGTCCCGATGAGAACCATGGAACGAGCGGTAGTGTCCCAGGATGGGGTAACGCCGGTTACGCGGTTTATGTCCGCCTGCAGATCATGTCCGGCCCTGATGACGCCGGGCCAGTCGGCAGAGTCAACCCGGATCGCCGCCGCCGCGCCTTTTTCCACCAGGGCGACGCCGCCCCGTTGCGGAGATGTTTCTACGTAGTGTGGACTGCCTAATGCCCAAAGGGTTCCCGCGGATAGCAAGCACAACAGGTAACGCATCCGGCATATAGTATGACACTACAACAATAGATCAGGCGTCGTCTTCGGATGTGAGTTCCTGGCCGTGCGCAGAGTGCATCTCGTAATCGAGATCGAGGAACACCTCTTCGCGACGATCGGAATTGATCTCCTGCTTCAGGCGCCTCAATGCCACGCTCACCACATCGCGATGATGCAGGTTAGAGCCGAGGCGTGAGGACAACTCGAGCCAGAGTTCGTGGACGCGTTCCACATCTTCCGGCCAGAGCCGGGGCGGATGGGGGCCGAGATTAACGTACGTGCTGGGGCGGCCCGCCGCCAGCGCTTCGAGAGAAAGGGGCTGGCGAGGCTCGGGCTGGCGCTCCCAGGCCTGGCCAATTTTCATGGCGAGATCGCCAGGTTCCACTCCGGGCGAAACGCCGGTGACAAGGCGCGAAGCCTTGAGGCGTGTGGCGGTTTGCACGAGCGCGTCGTACGGCTGAATGCCTGGCACGACGAGCAGGTCTACGGTCTTGCCCTCTTTTTCCGCCATTGCTACCACTCGCGTGAATAGCTCGCGCTCGTAGGTATCGAAGAGCTGCTCGTTTCGCAGATCGTAACCTCCGGTGCCGGTGATGACGCGCACCGTTGCCACGACGATATCGTGTCGGCGCAGGTTGGTCTTGCGCAGGACGCTTTGCAGGTGCGTGAGTTGCGTATAGTCGCGGACGGCTACCAGCACGCAGCCAGGACGAGCGTGTACACTCTGCTCGGTGATTTCGCTCTGTGCGTCCAGATTGAAGGCTTCAAGGCCTTTCTTCTGCGGCGCTTTGGCTTCCTTCTTCCTGTTGATGTGCTCGGAAACGGTGAAGACAACAAAGAGCAACAGCGTGAAAGCAATGCCGTAGATTGTTGCGACCTTCTTGGTCCCGAGGTTGGCGATGGCGACGAGAAAGAGCACCAGAGTGGTGGTAATGAGGCCCACCGGAATCTCGCGACCGCCGATTACGATGTTTCCGGGATGCTTGTATTCCTGATCGTGGCGCTTGAAGCGCAGCACAAGCACGCCGAGGGAGTTGAGGAAGAAACTCCAGACCACGCCGAAGGCATATGCTTCGCCCAGGATATAGAGGTCGCCGCGGCTGAAGAGAATCGTGGCTACCTGGAGGAGGGCAATCGAGTCAATCAACCGGTAAGTCGTGCCAAACTTTTTGTGCGGTTTCCGGAACCATTCGACCAGCACGCGGTCTTCGGCCACGCGATTCAGAATACCGTTGGCGCCGATGAGCGACGTATTAACCGCGCCCGAAAGAATCAGCACGCCGACGGTCACCACAAACATGTGGAATGCGAGGCGCAACAGCTGCGGGCCGGCCAGATACATGGCGAGTCCGCCGAGCAGATTCTGCGAGTAGTCGCCCCGAACGTTGTCCGGAATGATGTAGCCTGCGAACACAGTAACAACGCCCGTGCAGACCACGGCGTAGATACAGACCGTGTTTGCCGTAAGCTTGAGGTTGCGCAGCTTGGGGTAACCGATTTCGCGATACACCTGCGCCAAAGTTTCGAAGCCGCTCATCGAAAGCAGCGAGTGACCGAACGCCATGATGATGAGCGCGGCGGGGACCGTGACGAGCGATGTCCCCTTGAACCACCCCAGGCTCTCATCGTTGAGGTGGAGGTTCGCGAATGTCGGAGGCGGTGGAATCTGGGCCGGGCCGTGCAGCAGCACCGTCAGCGGGCACCACACCACGAAGAGGCCGACCATCACGGTCGTTATCTGCATAATACGCAGCGCCTGGCCGCTCGATTCGTGAATGCCCTTGATATTGCTGCGCCAGAAATAAGCCGTTGCAATCAGGCCGAACCCGGCAGCGAAAGCATTGGGCGGAACGCGCAGACTGGAGTGCGTGATTTCAGCAATCTCGTTGAGCAGGCGCCCCAGATATTGGCCCGCGCTGACGCCGCTGATCGGACCCGTAAGAATGAAATCGAAAATGAGCGCGGAGACGGAAAGCCGCGCCATGAACGCGCCCATGGAATCGCGCACCACCACATAAACACCGCCGCGCACGAACATGCTGCAGCCTTCCATGTAGACGGAGCGCACGGCGAAGCTGAACAGCATCACGCCGAGGATGAACCAGGGAGCGCTGCGACCGATTGCCTGCTCGGCGATGCCACCCGCGTAAAAAGCGGAAGAGGCGAGGTCGCTGAGAACGATCGCAGCGCCGCGCCAGAAGGAGATAAACGATAGAGCAACTGTGGTCGCAACGACTACGCGCGCGGTTTGAGTCGCCTGTTGATTGGTCTGCATTAAGCCCTTTTCACAACGCCAGACTACGGGGTGGCGCAAAATTGAGGGGGGCGAAGTCGCCCCCCTCTCCGAATTACTAATTCTAGAGTGCCGTCGCGCCCCGGTCTCCGTTACGGATCCGGATCGCCTCGTCGATCGTCGAGATGAAGATCTTTCCGTCGCCGATCTTGCCCGAGCGCGCCGCATCGATGATGATGCCGGTAACCCGGTCAAGATCCGCATCGGCGAGGATCAGTTCGATCTTCACCTTGGGAAGCACGTCCACCTTGTATTCCGCGCCCCGGTAGACTTCCGTATGCCCCTTCTGGCGCCCGTAACCATGCACTTCGAAGATGGTCAGGCCGTCGATGCCCGCCCCCTTCAGCGCTTCTTTCACGGCATCGAGCTTATGCGGCTGAATGATCGCTTCGATTTTCTTCATGTTATTTTCTCCTCGTTATCGGTTGCCTAGCGGTCGCGGGAAATCTGCATGGCCGCCGGAGTGACCACGGAAGAAATCACATATTCAGGGTACGCCGAGATGCCGTGCTCGTGCAGATCCATGCCCTCGAGTTCGCCTTCCTTCGAAAGCCGGAGCAGACCGGCTGCGTTGATCGCGTACATCACGATGAGCGCTACGCCAAACGTCGCCAGGCAGGTGATGGCGCTGCCGATGAACTGCGCCGTCAGAAGTTGCGTGCCGCCGCCATAGAACAGACCCTTGAGCGGAGTGGAGTTGTCGGGACCGAAGTTGCCGGTGGCGCCGTACTCCCCTGAAGCGAACAGACCGAGCGAGAGCGTGCCCCAGACGCCGTTCAGGGCGTGCACCGGAACCGCGCCGATCGGATCGTCAATGCGGAGGTATTCGAGAAGTTCCACGCCAAAGTAGACGATCACGCCGGCGACTGCACCGAGAATGACGGAGCCGGTCGGGCTGACCCAGTAGCAGGGGCAGGTGATGGCGACGAGGCCGGCCAGGAAGCCGTTGGTGGTAAAGCTGACGTCCCACTTCTTGTTCGGAATGTAAGCCGCGATCATCGCGGTGATGCCGCCGGCGCAGGCTGCCAGTGTGGTGTTGGCGGCAACGCGGCCGATGCCGACGAAGTCCATTGCGGAGAGCGTGGAGCCGGGGTTGAAGCCGTACCAGCCGAACCACAGCAGCAGGCCGCCGGAAACGGCGATCGTCAGATCGTGCGGCAGCATAGGTCCGCCGCCATCGCGCTTGAACTTACGGCCGATGCGGGGGCCGAGAACAATGGCGCCAGCCAGAGCGATGAAGCCGCCGATGGAGTGCACAACGGTGGAGCCGGCGAAGTCATGGAAGTTCGTACCAACCCACGGCAGGAACGTGTCCTTGGAACCCATGGTGGCGAGGAAGCCATCCGGACCCCATGTCCAGTGGCCGATGATCGGATAGATGAAACCGGACACGCAGATCGAGTAGATGATGTCGCCGATCCACGCCGTGCGGCCGATCATGGCGCCGGAGGTGATGGTGGAGCAGGTATCGGCAAAGGCGAACTGGAAGATCCAGACGGCGAGGAATGCCACGCCGGTGCCTTCGTAAGTGGCGGGCGCTCCCTGCAGGAAGTACCAGTTGTTTCCGATGAAGCCATTGCCGTGGGCGAACATAAACGCGAAGCCGAAGGCATAGAAGAGAATGCCGCACATACAGGTATCGATCACGCACTCCATCAGCACATTGACCGTTTCGCGCGATCGGCAGAAGCCGGCTTCGAGCATCGTGAAACCAACCTGCATGCCGAATACGAGGAACGCCGCTACCAGCGTCCAGACCGTGTTAATGGGATTGACGATGTCATTGCCCTTGAGAACCGGGTCGGCGGCGAAGGCGCGGTGACCAAGAAGGTCGGGGTTGAAGAACGCCATGCCGACAAGCAGCAGGGCAATAGCTGTGAACTTTCCGGCAAGGAGCAGCCCGCCATACCTGCGCCATTCGGAATCGCGCAGGCGCGCCCGGAGTCGAGACATCTTTTGCGATAGAGACAACTTCGTATTCATAGGCCAATCTCCTGAAAGGTGGTTAGTCAACGTCGAATCCGGGACAGTTCGAGCAGCGATGCAAATGGTACCGGAAAGCTGAGTCTAGCGACGATAAACCAACTGAGTCCAATCAATAATTTCAATTACCTTGAGAGATATTCCTTTGTAATATCGAAAGAAAGTGGCGCTTCGGCCTAAGAAAGCAAAGCGTCAATGTTTTTGGTTGTATACCGGAAAACCTGACGAAGGCGTTAAATTTATTACATATATCTTTTGATGCAATGTATATATCTTTAGATAGGCATGGAAGCCCCTGACTTTGCGGAATCCGGGAGCATCGTTCTATCGTGAAAGTATGATCCCCACGCTGCTGAGCGCGCGTCGCACACGGTTATTGCCGTTGGTTGCCGCGCTTGTGGGAGTCATTGCGGCTGCGGACTGGGCTGTGGGAAACCGGATGTCCCTCGGTGTGCTTTATGTGCTGCCAATGATGGTGGGCGGGGCGGCGCTGGGGCAGCTTCAGATCGTGGCGCTGGCGCTGGTGTGCTCGTCACTGCGGTCGACGTTCGATCTTCCCAGCCCGCCCATTGAGATGCTGCTGCGGTTTGTTTTCGCGCTGATTGCTTATTCTGTGTCCGGGCTAATGGTGGCCGGCCTCATACGAAACCGCCACGCTGCGCTCGAGCATCTGGAGCGGATCCGCCGGGAGCAGGAGTTGCGCCGGGAAGCGGAAGAACAATTGCGCACCCTGGCGGAAAGCAGTCCTGCGGCGATATTTACGGTCGGCGGCGATGGCGTGGTTCTCGCCGCGAACAATGCCGCGAATCAGATCTTCGGATTGAGCGGTAACGATTCGCTGCGTGGGCAGAACATCGCGCGCTATCTTCCGGTGCTGGGCGACGCTCTGCAGGTGGGAATCGCCATTGCGGGGTTGCGCACTTCCGCCCAGTCGCAGGCCTATCGCGCGGATGGCGAAATCTTTCTGGCGCACACGTGGTTTTCCTCGTATCGGGCGGGTGAGCATAAGCGGCTGGCGGCCATTGTGGTGGATACGTCGGAGGAAATGCGCGAGCACGAAGAGGAATCGCTGCGACAGGCGATTCAGGGTAACCACATTGCGGCCGCTGCGATTTCGCATGAGGTGCGGAATCTGTGCAGTGCGATTTCCGTGGTGTCGGCCGGACTCCGCGAGAAACAGGGACTTGCGGAAGATGACGAGTTTCAGGCACTGGAATCGCTCGTGCGCGGATTGGAAGCCGTTTCATCGCTGGATCTTCAGGCGCGAACTCGCAGACATGAAACGGAGGAAGAAAACGAAGAGCCGGAAGAGATTTCATTGCAGTCGGTGCTGGACGATCTGCGCATCGTGATCGAGCCCGAGTGGCGCGAGATTGAAGGCGCGGTGCAGTGGAACAACACCGCTCCACTCCCGTCCGTGCTCGCCGATCGGCATGGGCTGCTGCAGGTATTCCTGAATCTGGCGAAAAACAGCCATCGCGCCGTGCGCACCTGTGCCGTGCGCGAGCTTCGCGTGACGGTGGAAGCGGACGAGAGAAAAGCGCTGGTGCGTTTCCGCGATACCGGCTCTGGCATCGCTTCGCCCGGCCGCCTGTTTGAACCTTTTCAGCCGGGTGCGGACGGCAGTGGCCTGGGCCTGTATGTTTCGCGGGCCGTAGTGCGAGGATACGGCGGCGATCTGCGTTTCGAACCCCAGGCCGGAGGCGGCTCCTGTTTTGCCGTAGAATTACAGGTTGTTCCTTCCGATGGAGGAAGCTATGGTGACTGAAGCAACGATCAAACTGCTGGTAGTGGACGACCACGCGATGTTCCGCGAGGGTCTGGTGCGCATGCTGGAGCGCGAACCGGAGTTTAGTGTAGTGGGGCAGGCGGGATCGGCCGCGGACGCGTTGAAAATGCTCTCATCCGCGCCTGCAATCGTGTTGCTGGATGTGGACCTGGGCACGGAGCGTGCAATTGATTTCGTGCTGGGCGCGCGCGAGCAGGGTTTTGAAGGTCACATCATGGCCGTGACTGCGGGCATGAGCGATGCTGAGGCAATCCAGCTCGTGCAGGCGGGCGTTACCGGTATCGTACACAAACATCACTCGATGGAGAGTTTACGCGAGGCAATTTTGCGCGTCGCAAATGGCGAGGTGTCGCTGGAAAATGTCTATCTCGGGCCAGTGCTGCGCTCAATGGATCGCACACGGAAGCCGAAACATCCTACGTTGACCCAGAGGGATCGCGCTGTGGTGGGGTTTGTTCTTCAGGGCTTATCGAACCGCGAGATTGCGGCGCGGCTGGCGATTTCGGAAGGCGCGATTAAGGCTTCCCTGCGTCATGTGTGCGCAAAGCTGGGCGTACGAACGCGCAGTCAGTTGGTTAAGGTGGCGCTGGAACAGTATCGCGATCAGCTTTAGCCGGCCTCTTCAGTTGTCTGCCGGGATCTTCTCGGCTTGATCCACCACGATCACGTCGAGCGCACCTCTTTGAGCTTCGAGTTTCAACCCGAGCTGTTCCTGCACCGCCGCGACCAGCGATGGCGCGGTCGAATCCACAGGTTGCGCGTCTCCGGCGCTGCCTGGCGCCCATTGCAGGTTCATCCGGTATTCGCCGCTGAGCCCGTCTGATCGATGACAATCTGGTGTTCGAGTCGCGAAAGAAGGATTGCGAGCAATGTCATCGAGACGCGATTTCCGGTTACGCGGCCCTGACCTCCGCTGTTATTGCGATGCTGAGACAAATCGCCGGGTTCCATCTTCGTGCCACCCTTGCCTCGCCTCAGGGTGAGGTAGCTCATGACCCGCTCCTGGTGATGAATTTGAATCCGGAACCGTTCGCTGAGCAGAGTGCGGGTCATGCCCATGACGAGTTCGCGCGTTACCCCCAAAAGGCACAAGAGCCTGAATATCGTAGAGATTTTCTTTCGAGTCAATCCACGCCGGCCCGGCGAGTTGATCGTTAGAAACCAGGCCGTAGGCGAACTTGAGGCAATCGGCGAGGGTGACGTTAGTCAGGTAGAAACGCGAGCCTCGGATCAGTCCGAGCGTGATCGGGTAGTCGCCTGACGGCGGCTCGACCCGTTTTGCCGTGGCAGCTTCGAATCTTTGATCGTCTCCGGCGCCCGCGGCGCATGCGAACGCAATCGCAGGAATCAGTGCCCGGGTAGCCTGCTGCATGTTAATGAGTCAGATCGTAAACAAAATAATTCATCGCGATGCGATAGGCGAGCGATGCCCACTTCTCCGGATATCGCGGCTCATCTGATACTTCCCAGGCATCGCCCAGATCCATGTTATGGCAGATAGCGACCATCACCCGGCCCTTGTCGTCATAGATGGCGCGCCAGTGCGGCGCCTTGCCCGCTGAATAATCCGGCTCCCCGCCGATCGTGCGGTCCATACCCGACTCATACTCTCTTCCGCTCTCGAAATACTGCGCTCCCGGAATCTGAAAGCGTTGTCCGATATCGTAAATCGTGTGAAGGATCGGATCGCGATCCGGAATATCGACAATCTCTCGTCCCGGCAGCGCGCGGTTCATGCTGTAGACGAACTGGCGCCATTCTGTATCGCCGTGAAAATCGTCCACCATGAGGAAACCGCCGCGATTAAGGTATTCTCCGAGTTGTTTCGCCTGCTCGTCGGGCAGGAGCCAGTGGCCGACTTCCACGGCGTACAGGATCGGCCAGTTGTACGCGTCGTCGGTGCCATCCAGATCGACCACTTGCTCCGTCAGGCGGCCGTTGATACGCGTGAGGCGTTGAACACCGGCCAGCAGGTGGCGGTCCGAGCGGGGATAGTCCATTGTCCAGTAACCCGGAAATTCCGTGCCATCACGCATAATCAGTTGCTGAAACGGATAGCCGTAAATATCGGGATACCGCAGCCGCGCACGCACCCAGTCGGTTTTCGTGTTGAAATCCGCCGGCAACGGAAAGTTGCCGTACTCAATCGCCGGGTATTCGCGGAATGGCCGCTGCGCCAGAAGCGCAAGTGCCAGACTCAGTGCGAGAAAAGCGGCCGGCAGTGCAGTACGGCGCCGCATAGGTTCGGAAGAAAGCGACTTCAGAATAGCAGACGCCACGGATGATCTCCCTGGGTGCCCCGGAATGGATACCCCGGAATGGGTGCCCCGGAATCGATGCCCGGTATTCGCTCAGGACTGCGAGGCGCCGGGCAGGGTGTCACAACCGACACGGCGGGACGCAAACGTTGCCGCGGTACGAATCCAGATAGAGGCGACTGATCGGCATGTCATAGCCAACCTGGCGAGTGACGGAACGGGCCGGTTTGTCGGCCAGCATCTGCCGCCCGAAGCGCATGCACCTCTTCGATGCCGCAGTAATAACCAGGGTGACGCCGGCCGAACGCTATCGACCGGAAGCGAACCGGCCGCGGCGTGGTTTGAACGAAAATGCCGTCCTGCCGGTATACTTCTTCGGCGCGCCATTCGCGGTTTTCGGCGTAGGCATGACAATTACCGGAGCCGCGGTGCGCTCTTCGCGCGCAATACCTTCCGGCATCTCGCGGCGTGTGAGCGTCATCTTCAGGGTGCGCTCGATGGCACGAATGCTGTTGCGTTCCGCCCCGGTAGCGAAGGTGGAGGCAACGCCGGTCGCGCCGGCCCGTCCGGTGCGGCCAACGCGATGGATGAAATCTTCCGGCGCCTGGGGCAGGTCGTAATTCACCACGTGAGCGACGTTATCCACGTGAATGCCACGAGCTGCCACATCGGTGGCAACCAGTACGCGATACTGGCCTTCCTGAAAGCCTTTCAGCGCCGCGTTGCGCTGGTTCTGCGAACGATCGCCGTGAATCGCGGTGGATTTGAAACCACTTACGACGAGCTTCTTCGCCAGCTTCTCCGCGCCGTGTTTCGTGCGCGCGAAGACGAGCGTGGAACCCTGATGAGTCTTCAGCAGGTTACTCAGCAGACTTAGCTTGCGATCGTGCTCCACGTGATAAACGTGCAGGTCGATGTTTTCGGCCGGCTTCGTCGTAGAGCCGATCGAAATGCGCGTGGGGTTCTTCATATGCTTCGCGATCAGAGCCGCGGTTGCGCCGCTTTCGAAGGTCGCGGAGAAGAACAGCGTCTGCCGTTCGGTGGCAGTCAGCCGCAGAATCCGTTCCACATCGGGCAGAAAGCCCATGTCGAGCATGCGGTCGGCTTCATCCAGAACCGCCAGTGAGACGGCGTCCAGTGACACGAGGTTGCGCTTGAGGAAGTCGCAGAGACGGCCGGGGGTTGCGATGATGACCTGAACACCGCGGCGCAGCGCCTGAAGCTGCTTCTGTTCGCTCATGCCGCCCACAACAACGGCGGCGCGCAAGCCGGTATTGACGGCCATGGCGCTGAATGCTTCATAAATCTGGATCGCGAGTTCGCGCGTGGGCGTGAGGACGAGTGCGCGCGCCTTATTCGCAGGCTGCTTTTGAGCACGCCCCAGAATCTCAATGATGGGAAGGGAGAACGCCAGCGTTTTTCCGGTGCCGGTTTGAGCGGTAGCCACAACATCGTGGCCGAGCAGGGCGGGAGGAATGGCCTGCGCCTGAATCGGCGTAGGCTCAACGAATTTCGCCGACGCTAAGTTTTTGCGCAGGACGGGTGAAGCAATTAAATCTGAAAAAGTTGTCATCTATGGTTTGTTACAAGTGTTTGGTACGGAAAGAATCGGCGGGACGCACTGGCAGGAGACTGCAGAAACGGACAACGCGAATCGACTTCAATACATTTTTAGTTTAGCATGAGTCAGGCTTCCCTCAAACCACCTGCGGCCGCCATCCCCGGCAGGCTTTGACGAGTCCGGCGAACTCCCCCCGCCTGGAATCCATACGGTCGGCATCCACCGCGCTCATCATTTCTTCATATACGATTTCCGCTAAAGCAAGAATATGGTGGTCGGCATCTGCCCGAACAGCCGGCGAGTCCTGGGCGCGGTGACGCATCGAGCGGTCGAGGAACGTCCGCAGACCCGGTTCGGTCTGATCCAGCGGTCTTGGCCAGATTACTCCCAGTTGATCGCCAATTCGCTCCAGCGTGTGTTTGGGGCCGCCCAGTAATTCGTGATAGGAAACGACCGTCCGGCGCGCCCCCCGAGTGTGTCGTTCCGCATCGAGTGTATGCGCCAGCCACCACATCAGCGCCTGATTGGTAGAGCAGCCGTAGCCGTAGAGCGATTGAGTGACTTCCATGGGATGGCGCATCGGAATCAGGAAGCGAACCGCGGCGCCGATGGCCGTGAAGGCCTGCGCCCAGATTGGCCATACCCGGCACATACGCGGATCCTTGATGGCAAACAGCGGAGCCGAGAACTCGGAGCGAACAATTTCGCGCGCCTGACTCGCGAAGGCCCTCGCCGCGGCCCAGTCCACCTCGTCGAGCGGAGAGAAATCCCCGTTGTAGGATCCGAGCGACTTCAGAATTGCAGAATTCAGCTTTACGACTGCGGAGTTCTCGAAATGACCCTTTGTATTGAAAGCGTTGGCGCCGATCAGAGTCCGCCCCAGGTCCACTCCGGCAACCTGCAGAGCGCCCGAAATGGCGGAGGTGCCGCTGCGGCCCATGCCGATGATCACAATACAACAGGAGGATGGATCTGTTTTCACGCGAAATCTTTCGGTTTTCAGGTTAACGCACACGAATCGGGGGGAAGTTGTCGGTCTGCGGCGCCGCGTGAGCTACACTGTACGAAAGTCGCTTGAGGAAAGGTTCCCTGTGGATTTCGTAGCTCGCGCAAAAACTCTTCTGGTTGGTAAGGCCCGGGTTGGGGCTCTGGTCGTTTTGCCGCTGGCGGCGGCAGTCCACCAGGCGCAGGCCAGCATTCTTTCATTGCCGACAGGCACTGTCACATGTCAGTACGATATCAATGGGTCCGGCGGTGGAACGTGCTCCGCCTCCGCCCAGCAGCTTTCTCCTTACAACGGGGTAGCGGGCGTTTCATTCCAGCTCAATACACCCGGTAATTCGCTGGACCTGGGTGTCGGGCCGGCGACGCTGACTCTTACCGCCAGTGGCATACTCACGGGACCCGGTGGTGGAGTCCTGAATGCGGGCACTGTTTTCAACGAAGGCTACTCGCTCTCGATAACGAACGTCACCAGTGACAATTACCTCGCTTTCTCGCTCTACGATGTAACCACTTCCACCAGCCTTTTTTCCGCGCAGGCCGCCAATGGCAGTTTTTCCGGGAGCGGACTTTTCAGCGGCTCGTTCACCGATACTCTCCTCGCGTCGGCAACTGTGGGCGACACATTACAACTTTCGCTATCCCTGTACGTAAGTGGTGGCGACATGGTCGCAACCCTCCCAGGCGATGCCCTCTCCATGGGCGGGCCGCCCGTCAGCGCCGGCGCCGCGCCTGAGCCATCCACCATGGGGCTCGGAGCCTTCGGCCTCGCCGCCGCTGCTTTTTGGCGCCGGATGCGCGAAGGATGGAAGTCCGGGCCACAATAGTCTGTGGGCCCAAAGATCCTGCTTCTCCTCCCCCAGTTGCCCCAGGATCCCGCCAGCGGGGCCGCGCGCAGCACCCTGTCGGCAGTCCAGTTCGCCGGCGACTCCGGGTTTCAGGTTCGGGCATTAGCAACCACCGCCAGCGAAGGGGGGAAGTTCCTCGACCCGGTCGAATTTCTTCCTTCCATTGGCTGTACTCCCGACATTCGGCCGGCTTCCCGTGGCGGCTTCCGCCAGCTCCGCTTTGAGAACCGCGGCATTCACTACACCCTGCTGGACACTGGCCGCTTCGGATACCTGCATTGGGAAAAGACTCACGGCCGGCAGATGGATTTACTCCTGGCGGAGGAACTCCGGTCGTTCCAGCCCGACGTGGTTTTTATGTTCGGTGGTCAGCCCGGTGACATTCGGCGGATGCGCATGGCCCGCCGGCACGGGGCCCGCATTGCCTTCGCTCTCCACAACTGGGGCTACTTTTCAGAGGATTTCTTCCGCGATATCGATATCGTCCTCGCTCCCAGCCGGTTCCTGGCGGGCAGGTATCGCGAAAAAGCCGGAATCGACGCGATTCCGCTGCCGGGGCCGATTGACTGGGAAGACGTGGTCGCGACCGATCGCGAGCCGCTCTTCGTCACAATGGTCAATCCCGGCGTCGAGAAGGGACTCTTCTTTTTCGTGCGCCTGGCGGAGGAACTGGGGAAGCATCATCCCAAAATCGCGGTGCTGGTCATCGAATCGCGTGGCACTGCCGGTATGGTGCTTGCGGCGGGTCAGCGAGGTGGCTTCGATCTCCGCCGGCATGAGAGCGTCATGATTTCTCCCGCCGTTCCGAAGCCCAGAGACATTTATCAGTACGCCCGCGTCGTGCTGGCGCCTTCCGTCATCGAAGAGCCTGCCCCGCGCGTCGCGCCTGAGGCTCTGATCAACGGCGTGCCACCTTTAGTGAGTGACCGGGGCGGCCTGGCGGAAGTCGCCAACGGCGCCGGATTCGTTCTACCCTTGCCCGCCGATTTCCATCCGGCCTCCCAGGCGCCTGTGAACGCCGCCGCCGTGAAGCCGTGGATCGACGTTATCGAACGTCTCGCGTTCGACGAGCCTTTCTATCAGGCGGAGGTCGAGAGAGCCCGGCAGGCTGCCCAACTCTACCATCCGGAAAATTTACGCCCGATGTATGCGGACTTCTTCCGGCAGGCTGCCTCCCTGCCGCGGCACTGAATCCCATGGCCCTTCACCTGGTTACCACCGTGGGCGGAGACGGCTGGCATTCGCTGGAGCCGATGCTGCGCCACTACCGCGATCTCGGTGTGGATGCTTTTCATGTGACCCTTCTCCTTCCACATGAGGGCGACTCCGCTCGCGAGCCCGTCAACGAAATCGTGCGCGACTTCGGGTGCCCTCTATTCGATACCGTCATCGGGGATGGCGAACTCTGGCAGGAAACCTACACCAGACCCCGGCGAAATTACCCGCGCGACTGGTTCATACTGGCGTCCCCGGCCGAACTGCATCATTACAGCCAACCGCCCGCCGACGTCGCGCGCGAATGCGAGCGTAACGAGTGGGAGTGCGTCTACGGCGGTTGCGTCGACCGGATCGCGGCGGACGGCGCAATACCGGAAGTCGCCACCGGTTCCGCCCTTGAGGAACAGTTCCCTCTGGGCGCACGAATCGGCAGAACCGCGGGTCAGATCCACCCGCAGAAAGTTGTCCTGGTTCGCGGGGCGATTTGGGTGGCCGGCGGCCGGATCATCGCTCCCTACGCCGTCCCGTGCCCGCTTGATATCGCTTCGGCGCCGATCTATCAATACCGCTGGCACGCCGCCGCTGTTCGAAGCCTGCGCCAGCGATGGGACTTCCTTCGCGAGCCCGGCGATCTGAGCTGGCGTGAGTGTGAACGCCTGCTGGAGTACGTGGACGCCGGCGGAGGATTTGATATCGCCGACCCCGCGCTGTGCGTCGCGCCCTGCTCGCCGGAATATCCGCACTGGAGCGACGTGCTTGGGGAGATGAAAGAGCGCCTCGGCCCGGCAATCGGAGGAGTTGGTACGTCTTAACCGTCAGGTTAGACGCTCATCCGGGGTTTGCTCCGACTGCATCTCTGTGCTCCGCCATCATGAGCGCGAACATTTCAGGCATTCCGCCCTGTGATTATGACTTCACGAACATCCGAATCCGAAACACGGATTTGTCTCCTCGCCGGATCGCTCCGTGTTCATGCGATTACAATGACGCCGAAAAGCAGGCAGTCGCCCGGAGTGAAGTCGCAGATCCGGAACCCTCTGTCGTTTCCCGCCTTCGCGTTCCTGGCGAGCGGCAAGGCGTGACGACCGATGAATTCGGGGGCTTAACCTCCGAATCAAGACGTCTGGACCCGAGTCGGCGAATACTTTGCCGTCTTTGCATAATACAGGCTCTCGCTCCGCAGGCATGGGGGATATCGATGTCGACCCGCGCTTCGCCCCTCTGTAGCGCCCCGGATGGCGAAGGAGCCAGCGTCCTGGTGCTCGGATCGACGATCGTATGGACGGATTGGAGACCGCATTACCGCTACCGCCGCTCCAGGTCATCAGCCAATACTGGCGCCGCGGCTCCGGATGGAAGGCATAGACATGCGTCCTGGCGTCGGTCGTGGTCTCAGCGGGACAAGCCGAATTCCGAACTTCGAAGCGTACGGTTACGCCCCGAAGGGGAACCCGGTTGTCTGATCCGTGAGCCGTACTTGAATGGTGGGGCGGGTCGAAGGGATCGCGTCAGCGCCGTCGCGGCAGATCGCCCGCAACGGAGCGAGAGTCCCCGAGGTCCGCGGCATGCTTACCGCGCCTTCATCGGATCAGCCGCAACGGTCCAGCCTGTCTTCTCCCCGGCGTTTTGCTGCTTCAGCCAGTCGAGCAGTGGCTGGAAGTATTCCACCATCGCCGAAGCATCCGCCCGATCCTCCCCCGACATCAGCTTCAGCGTTTCGGGCCACGGTTTCGATGCCCCTGCTTCCAGCATCGCGGCCAGCTTTGCCCCCGCCGCTTTCGATCCATAAAAACTGCACCGGTTGAGCGGCCCCGTGTACCCCGCCGCGCGGCACATCGCCCGATAAAACTGGAACTGATAGATCCGGGCCAGAAAGTAACGCGCGTACGGAGTATTCGCCGGAATGTGGTACTTCGCGCCCGCATCGAAATCGGCTTCGGTGCGATCCACCGGCGGCGCCACGCCCTGATACTTCTCTCGCAGAGACCACCACGCCTTGTTGTAATCGGCAGGCTTCACCTGACCGGAGAACACCTCCCAGCGCCACTTATCCACCAGCAGTCCGAACGGCAGGAATGCGATCTTATCAAGCGCTGTACGAAGCAGGATCGGCAGGTCGGCGGCAGCGGGCGGGATCTCCTGGATCAATCCGATTTGCTTCAGGTACTCCGGCGTAATGGAAAGGGCCAGCGAATCGCCAATGGCCTCGTGGAAGCCATCGTTCGCTCCGCCGCGGAAAAGGAATGGCTGCTTGCGATACGCCAGATCGTAGTAGAGATGGCCGAGTTCATGATGCGTGGTCACAAAGTCATCTGAGGTCTGATGCAGGCAGACCTTCAGCCGGACATCTCTGTCGAAGTCCACATCCCATGCGCTGGCATGGCAAACCACGTCGCGATCCGCCGGACGCGTGATCATCGAACGCTGCCAGAAGGTGTCCGGCAGGCTATCGAAACCAAGTGACTGGAAGAACCCTTCGCCAAACTGAACAATTTGCTTCGCCGTGGCGTTGCGTTCCTTCAGAATTGCGCCGACATCGTACGTCGCAGGTGCGGCGGGCGGCGCCACAATGTCATAGATATTGCCCCACTCCTGCGCCCACATGTTGCCCAGCAGATCGGCCGGGATCATGCCGTCGGCGCGCACCGCCTCGACGCCATATTTCGCGGCCAGCTTACGGCGTACATACGCATGCAGTTCTTTGTACAGCGGCTCAACCTGACTCCAGAGCCGCTCCAGTTCCGCCGAAAACTGCACCGGTGTCATGTCGTATCCCGCGCGCCAGAGATCGCCGGTATCTCCAAATCCAATCTCCTTCGCGCCCTGATTGGAAAGCTGAACGAACCGGCTGTAACGATCCCGCATCGGCGCCCCAACTTTGTGCCAGCCCGCCCAGATCGCCGCGAGTTCTTTCGGATCGCGCGACTTCGCCATCCGTTCATCCACCTCATCAATGCCGATGCAGCCCGCGGCCTTCTGTGATTCCGGATCAGCCTTCGCCTCGCCGCCGGGGCAATACTTGCCCTTGCCGTAACTGCCATTCAGCGAAGAGGCCACCTGTGTGAGCTCCTCCCGCAGCTTCGCATTGTGCGGCGCGGGCATCGTGAGTGAGAGCCGCAGCAGCAGAAACTTGCGCTTGAGATCGGGCGGAAGATTGAGTGAGGAAAATTGCTTAGCCTGATCGACCAGCGCCGTCGTGCGTTCAATCAGGCGATCGTTTTCCGCAGCCGTAAGCAGGTCGGTGTCGTCGGTGATGTACGTTTCGTCAACCCATTCCGCACGCGCGCCCATGATGCTGAGCTTGAGCAATTCCGCTTCGGCTTTATCCATAAAGGCGCGGGCGGCGGCGACCGTAGGCGCAGAGGACTTCGGCTGCGCGAACGCCGCTCCCCCAATAATTCCCGCGACTAACGCGGTCAGAAGCAGAGAGACGCGGGAGGATGTCTTCATTGATCGGAGTTTACCGCGTGGACGTCGGGTTGAGAAACCAGCTCGGTGAAGGCAGCCTCGCCGAGACGCTGGTTACCCAGGATCGCTCTTATCTGCGATACAAAGTTGACCGCTCGAATGGATTGTTACTCAGAATCAGAGCGACTCAACGTCGCTTGCTCACTGCCGCGAATCGGCGAAGCCATTGGAATCGAAATGACGAACGAAGTGAAGCTCTCTTCTGCCAACGGAGATCAGGAGAACCCGCTGATCTCCGCCCGGCAGGAAACATCGACGACCGGTCCGTTTATTACTTCTTCACACCACCGCTCGCGCTCGCATCCGCGCTTGCCTGCGATGAAGCGCCTGACTGACGCGCGTTGAAATCGGCGTCGCCGCCGGCGTTCGCATTCAGGCTCGCTTTCGGGGTCCTCCGAAGCTCTGCCGCCTGGCTGCTTGCCGTTTGCGCGCTCGCTCGCGACTCAGATTCACTCATCCCCGGTTTCATCGCATGAATCGCATCGCTAAGCGACTGCCCTGCTGTCACTCGATCCTTCATGTCGTCGAACGGCAGACTCAGATTGTGCGAAGCCTGCGCTGTCGAAAGGAACTGATCTTCATCATGGAAGCCGGTTGCGGCCGCCGCCGCAGTCTTTCCTTGCGGGAGTAGCGCCGACACGCGGGACGAGAGAGCAGCATCGGACGTCATCCGAGACGCCACGCGGTCTTTTCCTGCGGGAGCGGATGCCTGCATCAGGTCGCGGTTCGACTTCATCTCAGCCAGTTTCAGATTCTCTTTCAGGGTTTTCTCGTCAAGATCGGGGCGCAGCTTACGCGCCGCTTTGTCAAACGACACATGCCCCTTCCCCGTTGTTGCGGACTTGAACTGTTCGAACGGGATGTTCATATCGTGCGCGGCATGCAGAGCGGTCAGCAATTGCGCCGTATCCCCGAAGCCGGCGGCAGCCTGGGCAGGTCCCATCCCCATCGGTAAAAGTTGCTGCACGCTGGACGAAAGTACAGCATTTTGCTGTATCGCAGTAACCGCGTCGGCGGCGCCGATCGCTCGTCCACCGCCCGCACCCGCCGCAAGCCCGCCGTTTGCAGTGTCCGTAACCGATCCGACGGCGCCCACGGGAACGGCTCCGCCACTAACAGCGCCGGTAGCAGCCCCAGTAACGCCGCCCGCAACGCCCGCACGACCGAGAAGCTGAGCGGACGCCACGCCGCTGGAAATAACCATTGCCACAGCACACGTAGATCGAAACCAGTGATACTTCATACGAAAGTCCTCCGCTTTCGCACAAAGCAAAACCTCAGCCAGTGTACTTTTGATCACCGGAAACTGAGCGCTCCTCAGTGGATGGCGTGCGGTTAAGCTGACTCCCGCGCCACCACCGTGTCGTAAAGTCCGTAGTGCTCCAGCCTTGGGTGGCTCTCAACGCCCGTATACCGACAACGAGGCATCATACCGTTGGAACGCAAACCGCCGGAACGCGAAGACAGCCTGATTCATCTGCTCCATGTTGAAGCGCAGTTGCACAGTGTGTTCTCGCGAAAGTCGGTCAGGTACACAAAAGCCGGGATGCGCGTCGCACGCACGGGGGTTTCGGACAAAAACGCGTTAGATATAGGTGAATGGAGAAGGTTCAGCGCCAGGATTCCGGATCGTGCCGACAACTAGCCCTTCAGCCGCCTGTCCTCTTCGAAGCTCTTCGGCTTGCCGAGCGTGGCGATCCGCGCTTCGCCGTTCAGTCTTGAATCCTTCGCTGGAATACCCGGAATAAGCTGCTACGATACAGGAGCATGAGCGGTCCTGCCGGAGTTTTGAACGTGGATACCGCAACTCCGGATCGCGAGAATCCAGCCCGGGAGAACGCGGTGGATGTATACTTCTCCGCCGACGTGGAAACGGATGGATCAATCCCCGGCCCCTACTCCATGCTGTCGTTCGCGCTCGTCCTTGCCGGCTCCTTCGACGGACACCGTTTCGTTCGGCCACACGACTACCGCCAGGTCTTCTATAAGGAACTTAGACCCATCTCCGCGGACTTTGAGCCGGAAGCACTCCGCGTGAACGGTCTTGACCGCAATCGACTGTCGCGCGAAGGCGAAACCCCGGAAAGCGCAATGAATGACGCAGCCCGCTGGGTGCGTGAAATCGCCGGCCCGGGGCGCCCCGTGCTGGTGGCGTATCCCCTGAGCTTCGATTGGTCCTGGCTCTACTGGTATTTCACGCGCTTCTCGAAAGACGGCTCCCCCTTCAACTACTCCAGATGCTTTGACATTAAGACGGCCCTGGCAGTCAAAGCCCGCATTCCGATTTCAGAAGCTGGCCGGGCGAATCTGATCCCGTCCCTGCGGTCAACCCACGCTCACACACATCACGCCGTCGATGACGCCATCGAACAGGCTCAGATCTTTGCCAACATCTTCGAGTGGGAGGGCGTTATTGAGTGAGTTCCTGGACGCTCGCCTGAGCGAAACCAACGGGCGCTTCGCGCAATTGCGGAAGGCCCTCCAGACTACCGAACACCGTTGCCTCGATAAGGCCTGCGTCTACGCGATAGGTTCATTCGGCAGGGGCGAAGCCAGCCGCTTCAGCGACCTCGATCTTTTTATCGTGGGCGCCCCCACTACGGCAAAGGCGGGTAAAGAAGATCGCGCGCTGTCCAGGCTGGATGAGATCTGCGTGAAAGCCGATCTAATCCAGGCAACACGGACGCTGGCCTTCCCGGAGTTCTCCGGCGACGGCGAGTACCTGGAGCATTACACCGTCGGCAGGCTGATCAGCACGCTTGGCAAACCCGACGACGATTCCAGCAATACCTTCACGGCGCGCCTGTTGTTGCTGCTGGAGAGTCAGCCGCTCATTGGAGAGTCGGTTTACCATCGCGTGACCTCCGAAGTAGTTAAGGCATACTGGCGCGACTAAGCCATCGTGACGAGTTCATCCCCGCATATCTGGCAAACGACATTCTCCGCCTGTGGCGAACCTTTTGCGTCAACTATGAGGCGCGAACGGCGACAGAACCGGCCGAGAAAAAAGCGAAAAGAAAGCTGAAGACCTACAAGTTGAAGCACAGTCGCCTGCTGACGTGCTACTCCGCGCTTTTGTACCTGCTCGCCATCTACTCCCGGAAAAGGTCCGTGAGTCCCAATGATGCAGCTCAGATGGTAGCGTTGACGCCCACCGGCAGGCTTGCATGGTTGGCTGGACAGCCGGACTTCGCCGATGCATCCGAGAAGATCACGGACCTGTTGCAATGCTACGGGGATTTCCTGCGACTGACGGAGAACTCGGAACCGGAATTGGTCGCCCGCCTGATGAATCCCGATGAGAGCAGGATATTTTCAGAATCGGCCTCGAAACTCGGCGATTCCGTTTTTCAGTTGCTCCGCCGGATCGGCAGGGAGTCACCTTTCTACAGACTTCTGGTGGTCTGAGTTATCCACTCGGCTGGACGGGCGCACCGACTGACGGGCTCACAGGGCCTCGGTGATAAGAATCGCTGGACGTTCAGCGATTGTGTCTTCATTGAAAGTCGAGTGCTGTCGATCTTTCTGAACCAAATCAATAACTTGCCTCCGCATCACAACATCGCTGATCCATACTGTAATCGGATGCAAAGACCTCACACAGATCAGTCCGACCCGAGCGGAATCGCGGCAGAAAATTACCCGCGCCATTCGAACCCATGGGTTGTTATTGAAAACAAAAGACCTAACCCCTTGAAAGCCTCCCCGAGCGAACCCATTTTCCGGGCCTTCGAACCCATTTTTTCAGCCCTGCGAACCCATTTCCCCGCCCCACGAACCCATCTCCATCCATCAATATATCTAATCCATAACTCGAATAGAATAAATTTGCTTTATCCATCCCACACACCCCATAATGAAACTCGGAGCACCTTCCACGTATGAATAACCGAGTCTGGATCTTCGACACCACGCTCCGGGACGGCGAACAGTCGCCCGGCTGCAGCATGAACGTTCCTGAAAAACTCCGCATGGCCGGCAAGCTTGTCGAACTTGGCGTCGACATCTTAGAGGCAGGTTTTCCAATAGCTTCCGAGGGAGACTTTCAAGCGGTGGATGCAGTAAGCCGCGAATTCCCCTGGGTACAGGTAGCCGCCCTCGCTCGCTCCGTCAAAATCGATGTAGAGCGCGCCGCGAAATCCCTCGAAAAAGCCAAACGCCCACGCATCCATATCTTCCTTGCCACCAGCGATATCCATCTCAAGTACAAACTCAAGAAATCCCGGCAAGAGATTCTGGATGCAGCAGTTGCTGCCATCGAACTCGCCCGCTCTTACGTAGATGACGTAGAGTTCTCGGCCGAAGACGGAGCCCGCACCGACCCCGACTATCTGGAACTGGTTTCAAAGGCCGTAGTAGCTGCCGGAGCCCGCACCGTCAACATTCCGGACACCGTCGGCTACTCAACCCCGGAGGAATACGGCGCCCTCATCGGCCGTATCGTAAAGGTCTTGGGCGACACCGCCGTAGTCAGCGTCCACTGCCACGACGATCTCGGCCTCGCCGTAGCCAACTCCCTCGCGGCGGTGAAAGCGGGAGCCCGACAGATCGAATGCACCATCAACGGCATCGGCGAACGCGCGGGAAACTGCTCGCTCGAAGAGGTGGTCATGGTGATGAAGACCCGCAACGACCTTTATCCCTTTACTACCGGCATCCATCCCGAGCACCTCTACCCCGCCAGTCAGATGCTCGCCTCCATCATCAGTTTCGGCCCTCAGCCCAACAAGGCCATCGTCGGCAAAAACGCCTTCGCGCACGAAGCCGGCATCCATCAGGATGGCTACCTCAAAGAGCCAACCACGTATGAGATCATCAATCCGAAGTCGGTTGGAGTGCCGGAAAGCCGGCTCGTGCTGGGCAAGCACAGCGGCCGCCACGCCCTGAAAAAACGCTGCGAAGATCTCGGGTTCACCCTCACTGCGGTAGAACTCGATCAGGTCTACGAACAGCTCACGGCGCTGGCGGATAACAAGAAGGGTCTGATGGACGAGGAAATCGCCGCCATGGCCCGCAAGGCTCAGCAGGTACCTCAGCCGGTTGGAGACTAAGACACTTGAATCTGAACATATTAGTGCTGCCCGGCGACGGGATTGGCCTCGAAGTCACAAGAGAAGCAGTGCGCGTTCTGCGCGTCGTGGCCGAAAAATGGAATCACCAGCTCACGCTGCGTGAAGGCCTGCTGGGCGGCATCGCCATCCATAAGACGGGTGGCCCCTTCCCGGCCGAAACCGAAAAGCTCTCGAAGGAAGTCGACGCCGTCCTGATGGGCGCCGTCGGACTCCCCGAGTTCGACAACGCCGCCCCCGAGTTGCGCCCCGAGCGTGGCTTGCTCGGCATCCGCAAGAGCATGGGAGTCTATGCCAACCTGCGCCCGGTGCGCAGCTACAAAGCGCTGCTCGACTCCTCTCCCCTGAAGAACCACCTGGTCGACGGCGTCGATATGGTCATCGTCCGCGAGCTTACCGGCGGCCTCTACTACGGCACGCCGCGCGGCATCTATGAAGACGGCCCCGAAGCACGCGGCGTCAACACCATGGCTTACACCGCCGGCGAAATAGAGCGCGTAACGCGTATGGCCTTCGAACTGGCCCGCAAGCGCCGCCGCAAAGTCACCTCCGTCGATAAGTCGAACGTCCTCGAAGTCTCCCAGCTCTGGCGTCGCGTCGTCACCAAAATTGCGCCGGATTATCCGGACGTCGAACTCGACCATCTTCTCGTCGATAACTGCGCCATGCAGCTCGTACTCAATCCGAAGCGCTTTGACGTCGTAGTAATGGAGAACATGTTCGGCGATATTCTGAGCGACGAAGGCGCGGTACTCGCCGGATCGATCGGCATGCTGCCCTCCGCCTCCATTGGCGCAAAGAAGCCCTCGGGAGCATGGACCGGCCTCTACGAACCCGTACACGGTTCGGCCCCCGATATCGCGGGCCAGAATAAGGCCAACCCGTTCGGAGCAATCGGATCGGTAGCCGCCATGCTCGAATACAGCTTCGGCCTCACCGAAGAAGCAGCCGCCGTGAACCGCGCGATGGAAGCCGTCCTGAATAGCGGGCGCGTCACAGCGGACCTGCGGCCCAGCGGTCCTCCGGCCACCACCGAACAGGCCGGCGAAGCGGTTTGTCAGGCAATCTAGCGGACACGCGGCTTTAGCCGCGTCTGTAGAAGCAACTAAGGTTATTAACTATGCCAACGTTAAGTCAGAAAATCTGGAACTCCCACGTAGTTCATGAAGAGCCCGGCGCGCCTTCCCTGCTCTACATTGATCTTCATCTCGTCCATGAAGTCACCTCGCCCCAGGCCTTTTCCGGACTCCGCGCGCGCGGCATCAAAGTCCGCCGCCCGGATCGCACCCTGGGCACGGTGGATCACTCCATTCCCACCACCGACCGTTCGCTGCCCATCGTCGATCCCATCGCCGCGAAGCAGGTCGTCCAGTTTGAAGAGAACTGCAAAGAGTTCGGCATTCCGTACTTCGGCACGAAGTCCGAACACCAGGGCATCTGCCACGTCATTGGACCCGAGCAGGGCGCAACCCAGCCCGGCATGACCGTCGTCTGCGGTGACAGCCACACCGCGACACACGGCGCGTTCGGCGCGCTCGCCTTCGGCATCGGAACCAGCGAAGTCGAAAACGTGCTGGCCACTCAGTGCCTGTTGCAGCGCCCTTCCACCTCATTCCGCGTACGTGTCGACGGCACGCTGAAAAACGGTGTTGGCGCGAAGGACATCATCCTTGCTCTGATCGCCCGCATCGGCATTGGCGGCGGCACCGGCGCGGTGATGGAATACTCCGGCTCCGCCATCCGCTCGCTCGATATGGAAGGCCGCATGACGGTCTGCAACATGTCGATTGAAGGCGGCGCGCGCGCCGGCCTGATCGCGCCGGACGACACGACATTCAACTATCTCCACGGACGCCCCATGGCCCCCAAAGGCGCCGCATGGGACGCCGCCGTCGCCCGCTGGAAGCAACTCCCGTCCGACGAAGGCTCGGCCTTTGATCGCGAAGAAGTCATCGACGCCGATTCGCTCACCCCGATGATCACCTGGGGTACCAACCCCGGCATGGGAATTCCGGTGAACGGAGCAATCCCCAACCCGTCAAACATCGGCGACCTGCGCGAACGCGAGTCCGTAGCGAAGGCCCTCGCCTACATGGGTCTCGAAGCGGGCAAGCCGATCCTCGGCCATCCCGTCAACGTGGTTTTCATCGGTAGCTGCACCAACTCCCGCATTACCGATCTTCGCGCCGCTGCCGCCGTTCTCAAAGGCCGCAAGGTCAACCCGAATGTGCGCGTAATGGTTGTCCCCGGCTCCATGGACGTGAAGCGGCAGGCAATCGCCGAAGGCTTGCCGGACATCTTCCGCGCCGCCGGTTGCGATTACCGCGAACCCGGCTGCTCCATGTGCATCGCGATGAATGGCGATCAGCTCAGCCCCGGTGAATACAGCGTTTCCACCAGCAACCGCAACTTTGAAGGCCGTCAGGGCAAGGGCGGACGTACCTTCCTCGCCTCCCCTCTGACCGCCGCCGCCAGCGCCCTCACCGGCGCCGTTACCGATGTGAGGACCCTTCTGTGATCGCCTTTACTCCCTTTCAATCGCGCCTCGTGCCGGTGCTGATGAACAACATCGATACCGATCAGATCATCCCCGCGCGCTTTCTCAAGACCATCTCGAAAGAAGGGCTCGATAAGAACCTCTTCTGCGACTGGCGATACAACGCCGACGGTTCGGAAAAGGCCGACTTCATCCTGAACACACCGCGCGGCAAAGGTGCGCAGATACTGCTGGCAGGAGACAACTTCGGCTGTGGCAGTTCCCGCGAACACGCTCCCTGGGCCCTGACTCAGTTCGGCTTCCGCGCCGTCATCAGCACCAGCTTTGCCGACATCTTCAAAGGCAACGCGCTCAAGAATTCGCTGCTGCCAATCGTCGTATCGCCCGAAGTGCACGCAAAACTCGTGGCGCTTCCCGAAGACGCGCAGATCAAGGTGGACCTGCCTTCGCAGCGCATCATTCTGCCGGATGGCACAAGCGCCGAGTTCCCCGTCGACCCCTTCAGCAAGACCTGTCTACTCGAGGGAATCGACGAACTCGGCTGGATCCTCAAGCAGGCTCCGTCGATCGAAGCCTATGAAGCTTCGCACCCCGGAACGTTGAACACCTTAGTCGCGGCATAAACCAATGAAGAAGCTGTCTGCGGGAATTCTGCTTTGCGCGGGTTGGGCAATCGCGCAAAGCGGAAGCTCCGCGCGGCCGGCCTTCACTCCCACCGCGTCCGCGCCGGAGTTGCATCTCGAAGGCGAGAACCTCACCTTCGTCAAGCGCACTCTCTACGACTACATCCGCAGCGGTCAATACGAAAAGGAAATCGCGCAGGTAGTCGCTCCCGCTCATGCGTGGATCGCAACTCGCGCGGCCTCGGCTACGCCAAACGAAAAACTGGCAGCAGTCTTTGACATCGACGAAACCTCCATCAGCGGCCTTCGCAACATGCTCGATTGCGACTTCTGCCCACCCGCCGTACAGCGATCCATCTTTCCCGAAGGACGGCTCAGCGCCATCCCGGCAACACAGGACCTCTATAACTTCGCCAAATCCAAAGGCATCAAAGTCGTATTCATCACAGGCCGCTACGAATCGGATCGCGACTTCACCGCGCGCCAACTCACCCAGGCCGGTTACAGCGGCTGGGATGAACTCATCCTCCGACCCGTCACCAACAACTTGACGGCGGCAATCTTCAAGTCTGACGCCCGCGCGGCGCTCGAAAGCAAGGGTTATAAAATCGTTCTGAACATTGGCGACCAGTTGAGCGACCTGAGCGGCGGGCATGCCGAACGCACCTACAAGCTGCCCAATCCGTTCTATTACGTGGAATGATGCGCAACCCGTTTCACAACTCGCGATTCTCCCTCACGGCGGCCTGTATGGCCGCCGTTGCTTTGTCTGCGTGTGTGCGCTATCAGCCGCATCCGCTCGATCCGCCGCACTCCGAGCAGCAGTTCCGAACCCGTTCGCTCACCGATCCGGGACTCGTCGCATTCCTGAAGCGCAGCGACTGGCCGCCGGCGAAACTGACGCTCCGCGATCTCTATGCCGTGGCGCTGTACTATAGCCCGGAACTTGACGTGGCCCGGGCCCGCTACCGAACTGCCCAGGCCGCGATCACAACGGCCAGTACACGCCCGAATCCGTCGATTGGCATCGGCGGTGGCTACACCAACGCCCCCGAATCGCCGCTGGTCTTCTTCGCGAATCCATCGATCACATTCGAAACCGCGAACAAACGAGGCATTCGCACACTGGAAGCGATGAAGCTGGCCGAAGCCGCGCGCGTAGATGTGGAAGCGACCGCCTGGCAGGTACTGAGCAAAGTCCGCACCGCGTGGACCAACTGCGCGATGGCGCAGCGTGCCGTCATCGTACTGAATGACGAAGCCCGCCTGCGCGCCGAACCAGTCGCGATTCTCGAAAAGCGCCTCAGCCTCGGCGAAGGTTCCCGGCCTGAGGTCGAAACCGCGCGAGCGCTGCTAGTCGCAGTACAACTCGAAGCAAGGTCGGCGAGCACGACGGTAAGCGAAGCCGCCGCATCGCTTGCTGCCGTAGTGGGACTGCCGGCGCCGCCGGCGATCGACACCACAACGCTTCCCGAAAATCTCGCCGATCTCGCGCTCGGCGACGTACAGAAAGCCGGCCTGCTACATCGCGCCGATATCCGCCGCAGCCTGCTCGAATATGCGGCATCGGAAGCCGCCCTGCAACTGGAAATCGCGAAACAACGCCCCGACATTCAGCTAAGCCCCGGCTACAATTTCGACGAAGGCCACCACAAGATCACTTTCGGCCCCGGTTTCGACATTCCGGTATTCAATCGCAACAAAGGACCAATCGCCGAAGCCGAAGCCCGGCGAGCCGAAGCCGAAGCCCGCTTCAACGCGTTGCAGGCCCAGGCGATCGGAGAAATGGAAACCGCACTGGCCGCGTACAAGGGAGCGCGCACCGAACTCAACGATGCCGACCGCACCTTCAGCACCATCGCGAAAACGCGCGTAGCGGCAATGGAAAAAGCGATGGCTGCCGGCGAGGAAGATCGTCTCTCCGTAGCCAATGTGCGCATCGAAGGAGCGGTAACCGCCAGAGCGCGCCTCGAAGCCGAACGCCGTCTGCAACACGCCCTGGGCTTACTGGACGACGCCGTACAGCACCCGCTCGAACCCGGCCCGCCACTACCCGATCCCGGGAGCAAACCATGAACAGACGAATACTCACCTGGCTGATAGCGCTCGTAATAGTCTTCGCCAGCGCAGGCCTGCTGCTGTGGTCGTATCGCGCCCACCGCGATGAAGTCGCTGCCGACGCCAAAGGCGACGCTGCCATCGCCACGCCCGCCAAAGTAGCCGCCGAAAACGGCGATCCCACCGTCACGGTCGATGACGACGTTCAGGACCGCATGAACATGAAAGTCGCGGTCATAGAGCCTATGACGAGCAGAAAGCAAATCGTCGCCTACGGAGCACTCGAAGAAGATCCCGGCGGATCGTTCGTCCTCCGCGCGCCCCTCGCAGGCACGATCCAAAGCAAGTCCTGGCCGGTCACCGGACAAACCATCGCAGATGACACGATCGCCGGCCAAATCGAACCCAGGCTCACGCCCACCGATCGCGTCACGCTGAATGACCGCCTTACCTCCGCGCAATCCGATTTCGAAGCCGAACGCGCCTCGGTCACGTCTGCACAGCAAGCGTTATCCCGCGCGAAAGCGCTGAATGCCGATGACAAGAATGTTTCTGACCGAGTAGTGCAGGAAGCGGAAGCCCGCGTCGCGACCGAACTGGCAAGGCTCAACGGAGCGCAGCGCAGTATTCAGCAGCTCCAGGCGGCCCTCGGTTCCCCGCAGAGCGCCGCTGCTCCGCTCGGGTTCACTCGCGGAGGCGTAGTCGTTGAAGTTCTCGCGCATCCCGGCGAATCCGTGGAAAGCGGACAGGCGCTCATCCGCATAGCCCGCTTTGACAAACTTCTGGCGCGTGTGGATATACCCGCGGGCGAATCCGTGGCGCCCGATCTCACCTCAGCCACAATCGTCGCGCTCGGTAACGACGCGAAGCCGCTCTCCGGCGAGCGGATCGGTTTCGCCTCATCGGTAGACCCGAAGACACAAGGCCAGCCGTTTCTCTTTCGCGTGTCCGATCCAACGAATGCGCTGCGGCCTGGCCTTTCCGTCACGGCATATCTCGAAACACCGGGCCCTGCCCGCAAAGGTGCGGTAGTTCCCCGCTCAGCCATCGTGTGGCAAACCGGAAAATCCTGGGCCTACATCCAGACCGGCAAAGAGAAGTTCGCCCGCCGCGAAGTTACGCTCGAAGAGCCCGCCTCCGGTGGATGGTTCACGGAATCCCTGCACCCCGGCGACAAGGTCGTAACGAGCGGAGCGCAGATGCTGTTGTCGGAAGAATTCAAATCCCAGATTCGCGTCGAGGACGATCAGAACTGATCGAGCGAATTGATTCATGATCCGCGCCCTCATCGACTTTTCCATCCGCTTCCGCGGCGTAGTCATCGCACTCGCCTGCGTGCTCTGCGGCTATGGCGTCTACGTCCTCAACAATGCCAAGTACGACGTATACCCGGAATTCGCGCCCCCCGAAGTCGTAGTGCAAACCGAAGCGCCGGGCCTCTCGCCGGAACAGGTCGAAGCGCTGGTCACCCAGCCCGTAGAGAACAACCTCAACGGTGTCTCCGGTATCGAATCGCTCCGCTCGCAGTCGATCCAGGGACTCTCCGTCATCACGGCCATCTTCGAAGAACACACCGATGTCTACCGCGCGAGACAGGTAGTTTCCGAACGCCTCACCGAACTCTCCGGACAACTGCCGCAATCGGTTCACGAGCCGGTGATTGCGCCGCTTACCTCTGCCGCCAGCATGGTGCTCGCCATCGGACTCACATCGGATAAACGCTCCCTGATGGACATCCGCACGCTCGCCGACTGGACGCTGCGTCCACGCCTGCTCGGCGTACCCGGCGTAGCGAAAGCGGTGATCTTCGGAGGCGATGTGCGGCAGTTGCAAATCCAGTTGCAGCCCGATCGCCTCGCCGCATATAACCTCACCATGAACGAAGTTCTGGATGCGGCGCGAGCCTCCACCGGCGTACGCGGCGCCGGTTTTGTGGAAAGCGACGCGCAGCGAATCGTGCTGGAAACCCAGGGTCAGTCGCAGACAGCCGCGGAACTGGGTGAGATCACGGTTTCGCACCACAACGGCGTCACCGTTCGTCTCAAAGACGTTGCCAACGTCGCAGAGGCGCCCGCGCCCGCCATCGGCGCCGCCGCCATCAACGGCAAGACCGGCGTGATGATCATGGTCTCCAGTCAGTACGGAGCCAACACTCTCGAAGTCACCAGCGAACTCGACAAAGCCCTTGCCGAAATCAAACCCGCCGTCGCCGCTGAAGGAATCCAGATTGACGATCACATCTTCCGCCCGGCGAACTTCATCACCACATCGATCCACAACATCAACCAGTCGCTGATGCTCGGAGCCGGACTCGTCGCGGTCGTGCTGTTCATCTTCCTCTACAACATCCGCACCGCATTCATCTCGCTTACCGCGATCCCGCTCTCGCTTCTCATTGCGGTGGCCGCCCTGAACTACATGGGCATCTCGCTTAATACACTGACGCTCGGCGGCCTCGCGATCGCCATTGGCGAAGTGGTTGACGACGCTATTATCGACGTGGAAAATATCTTCCGCCGCATGCGCGAGAACAGGCAGCTCGCCGAGCCGCTGCCGGTCGCGAGAGTAGTTCTCAATGCGTCCATGGAAGTCCGCGGCGCTGTGGTCTACGCAACATTCGTTGTGGCGATGGTCTTCCTCCCGGTGCGGAGCATGGGCGGAGTACAGGGGCGCCTGTTCGCACCTCTCGCGGTGGCCTACATCCTGGCCATCATGGCGTCGCTCGTGGTCGCTCTGACGCTGACACCCGCGCTCTCGGCAATACTGCTGCCGCGGGCCGCGGAACAGAAAGAACCCGCGCTGATCCGTTGGATGAAGCATAACTATTCCTCCCTGATGGAAAGCCTCATGTCACGCCCGATGCCGGTCATCGGAGCAGCGGCCTTTCTCTGCATCGCCGCCGTGTGCGCGCTTCCGTTCTTCGGCAGCGAATTCCTGCCGGATCTCAAAGAAGGCCATTTCATCGTTCATATGTCGGCCGTGCCTGGCACATCGGTGAAGGAGACGCTGCGCCTTGCTTCGTCGCTCACGAAGGAATTTAAGAAGCTGCCGTTCGTGGAATCCACCATGGATCAGATCGGCCGCGCCGAGCAGGCTGACGATACCTGGGGCGTTAACTACGACGAGGCCCACGTGGAGCTCAAGCCGCTCGAAGGCGACGAAGCGGAAGCCGCTGAAGCAAAGCTCCGCGCCTCGCTCGATAAATTCCCGGGCGTTAATTTCGCGGTGCGCCGCTTCCTCTCGGAGCGCATCGAAGAAACCATCTCGGGCTCTACCGCTGACGTGGCAGTGAAGATCTTCGGCAACGATCTCGATGTTCTGGATGCGAAAGCAAAGGAAGTCGCTAAGGTTCTGCAGGGCGTCAAAGGCGCCGCGGACGTACAGGAAGATTCTCCGCCCGGCTCGCCGCGCATGGTGATCCGGCTTAAGCCCGAACGCCTGCGCCAGTTCGGATTCCGTCCTGTCAATGTGATGGATGCCGTCGGCACCGCCTATCAGGGCACAACCGTTGCCCAGACCTACGAAGGCAGCCGTGTATTCGATGTCGCGGTGATCCTGGACGTGCGGGTGCGAGACGACCTCTCGGCGGTAGGCTCCCTGATGCTCTCAAACAGCGAAGGCCTGCGCGTACCGCTCAAACAACTGGCCGATGTCTACGAAGACGCCGGCCGCGCCACCATCTCTCACGAAGGCGCGCGAAGACGCCAGTCGGTGGTTTGCGATGTGCGGGGACGTGATCTCGAATCCTTCGTCGCCGATGCGAAGAAACAAGTCGCCGCGAAAGTTTCATTTCCGCCGGGAACATACGCCGTCTTCGGCGGAGCATCGGACGCGCTCGAACAGGCACGGCGTGAAATCCTGCTCTTCTCGCTGATCGCGGCAGCGGGTATCCTGCTGTTGCTCTCCGTTGTCTTCCGCAGGTTCCGCCATCTGATGCTCGTGCTCGCGAACCTGCCCTTTGCGCTTGTCGGCGGAGTGCTCGCGGTCTTCGCCACCGGTGGCCTGCTGACCGTAGGCGCGATGGTCGGCTTCGTAACGCTGTTCGGCATCACCATGCGCAATTCGATGATGATGGTCTCGCACTATGAGCATCTCGTGAATCGCGAAGGCATGCTGTGGGGACCGCTGACCGCAATCAAAGGTGCTTCCGAACGCCTGGTCCCTGTGCTGATGACCGCGATCGTAACGGCGCTCGGTCTTCTCCCCCTCGCCCTCGGAAGCGGCGAACCGGGGCGCGAAATCGAAGGTCCGATGGCTGTCGTGATTCTCGGTGGGCTCGTGACCTCGACTGCGCTAAACCTTCTGGTCCTTCCCACTCTCTCACTGAAATACGGACGCTTCACAGCGCAACCGGAGCAGGGATAATTATTCATGCGTTATTGGCTCTTTCTACTCGCGCTCCCTCTGGTTGCCCAGCAGACGCCGCAGGTTCAGCAGGCGCGCGAAATCCTGAAGCAGCTCATCGAAATCAACACCACCGATTCCGTCGGAGACAACACGAAAGCCGCCGAGGTGATGGCCGAGCGGTTTCGCGCTGCAGGCTACCCCTCTGCCGATATCCAGGTTGTTGCACCGACCGCGCGCAAGGGAAACGTAGTGGTCAGGCTCCGCGGGACCGGCGGCGCAAACGGGCCCAAGCCAATCCTTTTCATCGGCCACCTCGATGTCGTGGAGGCGAAGCGGAGCGACTGGTCCTTCGATCCGTTCAGGCTGCTCGAAAAGGACGGCTTCTTCTACGGACGCGGCACGCTCGACATGAAAGGTGATGACGCACTACTCGTCACCGCCTTTCTACGGATGAAACAGGAAGGCTTCCGTCCGTCGCGCGATCTGATCCTCGCACTCACATCTGACGAAGAAGGTGGGCCCGCCAACGGCATTCAATACCTGATCAAAGAACACCGCGATCTGATCGACGCCGCTTTCTGCATGAACTCCGATATGGGCGGCGGCGATATCCGCAACGGCAAGCGTCTCTACATGTCGATGGAAGCCGCGGAGAAGATATTCCACAGCTTCACGCTCACCGTCACCAACGCCGGCGGACACAGTTCACGCCCCACCAAAGACAACGCCATTGTGCATCTGGCCGACGGCCTTTCCCGCCTCGGCAAGTTCGACTTCCCGGTCCACTTTTTCGATGTCACGCGATCCGAATTCGAGCGCCTCGCACCGTACTACGAAGGTCAACTCGGTCAGGACCTGAAAGATCCCAACAGCACCGCAGCGATCGCAAGACTTTCCGCGATTCCGCAGTGGAACGCGGCTCTCCGCACCACGTGCGTGCCGACCCTCGTCTCCGCGGGGCATGCGGAAAACGCACTCCCGCAGCTGGCAACCGCAACCGTAAACTGCCGCATCCTGCCAGTCGACAACGCAGCCGATGTTGAGAAGACCCTGAACCAGGTTCTCGGCGATCCGCAGATCAAAGTAAAGGCCGTCCGCGAAGCGATCGCCACACCGTACACGCCGATCGATCCCAAAGTCCTCACCGCGGTCTCCGCCGCCACGACAAAGCACTGGCCCGGCCTGCCGGTAGTTCCAAAGCTAAGCCTGGGCGCCAGCGATGGCATCCATCTCATCCACGCCGGCATCCCAACCTACGGAATAAGCGGCATATTCAGCGATGAAGACGACGACCGCTCGCATGGCAAGGATGAACGCATCCTGACGAAGTCATTCGACGAAGGAGTCGGCTTCGTTTACGATCTGGTCACAACGCTGGCCATGTTACGATAAGAGAGTTCGGTCAAGCGGGGACGTAGTTCAGTTGGTTAGAACGCCGGCCTGTCACGTCGGAGGTCGCGGGTTCGAGCCCCGTCGTCCCCGCCAATCCGTTCACCCCCTCCTTCAGTCATCCTTCACTGCACGAAACATTTCCGGGCAGCGTCAACGAATTTATTAGTAACAAAACGCATGCTTCCGGCGTCTGAACCAGGAGCACCTGTTTTTCCGTGCATTTCCACCCGGAGGGGGTAGAAAATGAGACGAATTCCCGCAGTCGTCGCCTGTGCCGCGGTTCTGGGCGGTCTGGCATTTCCGCAGGCAACGGAACCAAAACCCGCCTTTGTCATGGCGGATATCCATCCCGCGCCCAATAACCAGGGCGGGGCCATTCGAATTAGCGGCGCAATACGCGGCTTGCCGTTCGTCGGCAACGGCCGCCTGGAGATCCGCAACGCCAGCCTCCTTGACCTGATCAGTATGGCCTATGGAACCGATCCCGACAAAATTCTGGGCGGCCCAAGCTGGCTGGAGTGGGATCGCTACGACATAGCTGCAAAACTGCCGCCGGATTCCACCGCCGAATCGCGGAATATCATGCTGCAGGGTCTTCTTGCTGACCGGTTCAAACTCGTGACACATCCCGATACAAAGGAACTCCAGGCCTACATACTTACAGCCGGAAAGTCGCCGAAGATCCGGCAGTCGGATGGTTCCGGCAACACCGGCTGCCGGGGCGAGCTCGGTGGTCCCGGCATCACACCCATGGGGAACGGCGCCTTGCGGATTAACCCCGAGGCCGGCCCCATCATCAACTCATTTACTTGCCGCAGCGTGACCATGGAGGCGTTCACAACGTTCCTGAAACCGCAGGTGTCGCAAAACGGCGCCACAAGCGCAGTGACGGATCAGACGGAACTGAAAGGCGCATGGGATTTCGAATTCAAGATAACTCTCAAGCTAAACGGCCTTCTTCCGAACAGCAACGCCGACAACACCACCATCTCGATCTTTGACGCCGTGGAGAAGCAGCTGGGAATGAAGCTGACCGCAACGAAAACGCCGCTCCCGGTGCTCGTCGTGGACAGCGCGAACAAGCCTTCGCCCAACGCCGACGGGGTCGAGGCAGCTCTCGCGGTGGCGCACGCGAAGGAATTCGATGTGGCGGATGTGAAACCATCCGAGCCCGGCGCGGGACGTGGCGGCCGGATTCAGGTGACGAAGGGCGGCGGGGTCAATTTCCAGAACCTGCCTCTGCGGCTCCTGATCCAGCAGGCGTACGGAGTTCAGAACAACATGCTGATCACCACGCCCGCCATGGATGCGGCGCTGGATGCCCCCTACACAATTCTGGCGAAACCGCCGGCCAGGGCGGGCAACGCGGGACCCAAGGACGAGCTGCCGCCTGGCGCCCCCCAAAACCAGTTGCCATCGCCCGACGACAACGATTCGGCGTGGTTGATGATGCGGGCACTTCTTGAAGACCGCTTCAAACTGAAAATGCACCAGGAGGAGCGACCCCTGACGGCCTGGAAACTCATTGCGATCAAACCGAAGATGAAGAAGGCCGATCCCGCCGAGCGAACCAAAACAGCCGAGGGCCCCGGCGCGGACGGCAAGGATCCGCGCACCGCGATGCCCGCGCGAAGCAGACTAACGATGTTTCAGAACGTCACCATGGACCAGTTCGCCGCCAGGCTGCCGGGCTCCGTGCCGGGGGTGCAGACACCGGTGGCCAATGCGACAAACCTCGAAGGGTCCTACGACTTCACCCTCAACTACAGCCCCGGCGGAGTGGGCGGAGTGGGCGGCGGTGGAGGCCGCGGCGGTCCGGGCGATGCCGGCGCATCGGCCGATGCCTCAGACCCAAACGGCGCCATCACAGTCTTTGAGGCAATCGAGCAGCAACTGGGGCTGAAGCTCGTCGAAGATAAGCGCCCTATAACGGTGTGGGTAATCGATCACGTGGAAGCAAAACCCACGGACAACTAATCAGCCTGCGCGCTCACCGGTCGGTCAATCGATGCGGACAGCACGAAGCGGAACGTTGCGCCGTTCAATAATTCCGGCGATGCGTTCCGCAGTCGTTCTGTCCTTCGCCTTCATTCATCCGATAGTCCGCCAGCCATCTCGGCAGG
The DNA here is from genome assembly GCA_048498815.1 of Acidobacteriota bacterium. Taxonomy (GTDB): domain Bacteria; phylum Acidobacteriota; class Terriglobia; order Bryobacterales; family Bryobacteraceae; genus BOG-234. The sequence continues at coordinate 207,913 of JBEHXG010000002.1, forward strand.
CCCGAAAACCAACTTCCAGCCCCTCGCCGTGGTACGATTCAGGCGGCGTGACCTGTTTTCGGACGCGTCGCCATGAGGAGAAGACGATGAATTTGGGAAAGACGCGGTGGCTGCCGGCGATGGCGTTGCTGGCCGCGATGCCGGCCGTTTGGGGCCAGACAAATATGGGCGAACAAAAGCCCGAAGCGAGTGTGCCGTTCAACATGACCACCGTGGCCACGTTCAAACTGCCGTGGCGAATCGCTTTCCTGCCCGATGGCCGCATGCTCATCACGGAAAAGCCCGGTGCGGTGTACCTCGTGTCGCAAAAGGGCGAAAAGGTTCCGGTGGAGGGCGTCCCCTCGGTTTACTACATGGGGCAGAGCGGCATGATGGGCGTGTTTCTCTCGCCAAAGTATGCAACCGATAAGTACATCTATCTGACCTACTCGGAGCCGGGCGAAGGCGGCGGCGGACTGGCGTTGGCCCGCACCCATCTGAATGCAACGGCAACAACGGCGAAGTTCGAGAATCTGGAAGTTCTGTGGAGGCAACTGCCGCGCGGTAAAGGCGGGCAGGAAGGCGCTCAGATCGCGTTTTCTGCCGATGGCAAATACCTCTATTTATCCGTCGGAGATCGCCAGCGCATGACTCCCGCGCAGGATCCCAGTCAGCCCGAGGGCAAAATCCTGCGTCTCACGCTCGATGGCAAACCGGCGCCAGGTAATCCGTTCGCCGATAAGGTGGGAGATACTACGATTCCGCTGATCAATCCGCCAAGCGACACGGAGGCGGCAAAGACGGCGAAGGTCCTCAGCACGTACACGTTTCCCGGACCGAACCCGATTCCCTCAGAGACCTGGGCCAGCGGCTTCCGCACACCTTACGGCCTGGCGTTCTCCCCTTCCGGCGAATTGTGGGAACTCGAGCACGGCCCCCGCGGGGGCGATGAGCTGAATCTGATTGAGAAGGGCAAAAATTACGGCTGGCCGCTGGTTTCATATGGGATGAACTACAACGGCGTGCCGATTCCCAATCCGGATACGCGTCCCGATCTCGCGAAGCCAGTGCTGTACTGGGTACCGGTTATCGCACCCGGCAATCTGATGTTTTACAAAGGCACGAAGACGTTCCCGCAGTGGAACGGCAACGGCTTCATCGGCGGGATGCAGACGAAGATTCTGTTGCGTGTGGTGTTCGACGGCAAGGGCGGCGCGAAGACCGCGGAACGCTGGGACGTTGGTCATCGTATTCGCGACGTGGAAGAAGGTCCGGATGGTTCTCTGTGGATGCTGGAAGACGCAGATCCCGGCGCACTGATCCACGTCACTCCGAAATGAAGCTTGCGCTGATAGCGGTCTGGCTCACAGCTTCCGCAGGCTGGGGCCAGATCCTGCACAGCACAGAGCCCCTGCCGCATTTTGAAGTGGCTTCAGTGAAAGCCATGGAAACGCCAGCCTTCGCCTCCTGCACCTGATGGATCAGCACCGGTGCGCATAAAGGTCGCGCCGGGCGGCGGTGCACCGGAACAATTCACGAATCGCGTTCATCTGATCCTGCCGGCATCGATGCTGATTGCTTCGGCCTGGAACATTCCCGCCGGTCGGAGGGCCTGCTGATAAAAGGTCCGGATTGGCTGCAGGACAACGTCAGTCAGTTTGAGATCGACGCCAAAATTGGCGAAGGTGATTTTCATGCAATGCAGGTCTTGACATCGGCGCAGCGCAAGGAGCGGATTGCGCTGATGGAGCAATCGCTGCTTGCGGACCGGTTCGCATTGCGCGTGCACTTCCAGCCAGTGGAAATGCCGATTTACGCGCTCGAACTATCAAAGGGCGCGCCAGGCGCCGCGATGAAGCCGGCATCCGGCGATGAGACGACCCGCATCGCCGTTGCGGGAACAAGACTGACAGCTACCGCGGTGATGATGTCGGAGTTCGCCCAGGCGCCGCAGATTACCGGCGTGGCTGGCCGCATCGTCGCCGACCGGACCGGACTGACGGGCCGCTATGATTTCACTCTTGATTGGACGAACGATGGCTCGGAAAGCGCGGGTCTGATTTCCGCACTGCGCGATCAGCTTGGTCTTCGGCTGGTAGCGACGAAGGCGATGGTCGAGACCATGGTGATCGATCAGGCAGAACGCCCGAGCGTAAATTAGCGGTAAAATCATAGCAGCCATGTCGAAGCTGAGATTTATGACCGTAGCCGCATTACTGACGCTCGGTAGCCTGCCTGCGGTGAGTCAGAACTCGCCCGATCCAAAATCGTCGGATGGTTTGGGAAACGGGCCGCCGGCGTACACGAATGCCCGTGATAACAAAGCCGGGACGTCGGAAGAGCAGAAGCGCGCTGCGGCCGAGCGTCCGGTCAGCGGCTTCGTTACCGACGCCGAAGGCAAGCCCGCGGCGGGCGCCGTGGTGCAACTGAAGAACACAAAGACGCTGCAGGTGCGTTCGTACATCACACATGAGAAGGGTGAGTACTTCTTCACGGGCCTGAGCAAAGACGTCGATTACGAACTCAAAGCGTCCATGAGCGGACATGCGAGCACTCCGCACACGCTGAGCAGCTTCGACTCCCGCACCCAGCCGGTCATTAATCTTCAGCTAAAGTAACCGGAGATCAAATATAAGCTGGCCGGTTTGAACGGCCGAATCCGGACGACAGTTCCTCGCGCCGGAGCTACCATCGAGTCATGCCTAAACTCGACCAGGACGCACTCTACAGCCGCTTCCTGCTGCGGGATCGCGCCGATGACGGCCGATATCTCGCGGGCGTGCTCAGCACCGGGATCTACTGCCTGCCGTCGTGTCCGGCAAAGCGCCCGAAGCGGGAAAATGTGCGCTTTTTCCGCAGCCCGGAAGAAGCTGCCGCCAGCGGGCTGAGACCCTGTTTCCGTTGCCGGCCGGATTCGTTTTATCGCGGCGAAGCATTCCACGAAACTCTGTATGAACAAACCGCCGGGCGTGTGCGGCTAAAGCCTGGAAACTTTGCCGACATTGGCGCAATCGGTCGAGCGGCCGGTGTGAGCCGGACGGCGCTCAACGATCTCTTTCGCGATCATGCCCATGAATCGCCCGCCGCATTTTTGCGGCGGATGCGGCTCGAGGCCGTCTGCCGATTGATCGAGCAAGGCGTCAAGCCGGCGGAAGCGGCAGCCGAGGCTGGTTTTGGCAGCGCTTCGACTTTTCACGAGCAGTTTGTGGCGAAAACGGGAATGACTCCGGCGGCTTATGCGGGGCTCCGGGAAAAAGGCGAGTTCAGGGTGCAATTGCCTGAGGATTACCGATCGCGCGAAACGCTCGGATTCTTCGGACGCGACCGCGAAAGCATCAGCGAGCGCGTACTGGAGTCCGGCTTTGAAAAATGCTTCGAGGCAAACGGCCACGCAATTGAAGTGGCGGTACATTTCGGCAATGGTGAGGCTATCTGCCGCACGGACGCCGGCTTCGCATGGCACGCACATCGCGCCGTCGTGCGAATGCTGGGCCTTGAGTCCGACACAAAATCGTTCGAGCGACTGGCTGGAGACGGAGCGATTGCCGGCCTGTTCCGCAAGCAGCGCGGACTACGGATTCCGCTCACCCCTACACCGTGGGAAGCGCTCGGCTGGGCGATCATGGGTCAGCAGATTAGCCTGCAGGTGGCGGTTATGCTTCGCCGCACCCTGATTCAGGAGTTCGGCCAGGCGCATTCCAACGGCTTGCGAGCGTTTCCGACCGCCTCAGTCGTGGCCGAGATTGACATGGCCGATCTGCGGAAGATGAAGTTTTCGGCATCGAAAGCAGAATATCTGATAGCAGCGGCGCGCGCAGTCGCCAATGGTGAAGTACCGCTGGACCGCATGCGCCAGCTTTCGGCCCGGCATGCCGCACGTTTGCTGGCCGGCATCCGCGGCGTAGGTCCGTGGACCATCCAGTATGTATTCCTGCGCGGACTCGGATTTGCCGACTGCCTGCCGGCAGGCGACGCAGGATTGGCGCGCGGCCTGGAAGGGCTTACCGGTACACGGCCCGACGAAGCCGGAGTTCGCGAAGCACTCGATCGATTCGCGCCCTTCCGCAGTCTGGCGGCGTGCCACGTCTGGGCCAGCCTCAACAATGAAACCAGGAAAGGAACCGAAGGATGACAATTCAAACGCCGGCCGGCCCGCTAAAGCTGGTCATGAACGAAGACGGGTCAGTGCGGGAACTCAGGTTTGGCGCCGACAGTGAAGGAGGATCGCCCCATCCGGAAATCGCGCGGCAGATTGCGGAATACTTCGCAGGCGAGCGCCAGTCCTTCGAATTTCGGCTCGCGCCCGACGGAACGGATTTCCAGAAGCGCGTCTGGGAGGAACTCACGCGGATTCCCTATGGCGAAACCATCAGCTATGCAGAACTGGCGCGACGCGTGGGACGGCCAGGAGCGGCGCGTGCGGTTGGACGCGCCAATGCCACCAACCCGATCGCGATTGTAGTGCCGTGCCATCGGGTGATAGGCGCCAACGGCAGCCTGACCGGCTATGCCTATGGGATGGAAATGAAGCGGACGCTGCTCGATCTGGAGCGCGGACAGGCGAAGATAGCTATTTCCGCCTAGCGGCCGCTCTGGCTTCGATCCGGTACGCGTAGATCATGTGGGGGCGGCCCTGCACCATGACCTTCTCCATTTGATACGGCTTCCAGCCGCGGATTTCAAAGTCATGCGAAACTACGCGGGCGCCGGGCTTGAGGCCGGCTTCGAGCACCGGGCGCATACGCTCATTCGAACTGGTAAGGAGATACAGCGTCACCACATCTGCGTTCGAGAGGTCGGTTTTCAGCGCGTCGCCGTGGATAATGCGGACTTTCTCAGCCAGTCCAAGATTGGTCACGCGGGAGAGCGTGGTCTCATAAATGTCGCGACGGATCTCCACTCCTACTGCGCGCGCGGAAAACTTCGTAGCGGCGGTAATGACAATGCGCCCGTCGCCGCAGCCGAGATCGTAGACTGTTTCGCCGGGCTTGACGTCCGCCAGCGCCAGCATCTTCTCGACCACTACCTGCGGAGTGGGATAGGATGGCGCCAGAGTGTCGGGGTCGCTGTAGCGTTGGGCGTAGGCCGACGCCGCCAGCGCCAAACCGGCAAGAACGACTCCAAATCTGTTAAATACCCCTTGAAACCCAAAAAGCATCTAATGTGTTGACGCTGTCGCGGTTGCCGGAAGTTTCACTTTTGCGGCAATGTGGAGCATAATATCGCTCCACGAGGTCCAGAGGTCGCGGGGGCGGGTAATCGTGTACTCGAATCCCCGCAGGCGCTTCACCACGGTTCCGATGGCATCGCGCCAGGGCGTGGAATCGCTCCAGTTCCCGCCTGCGGGCAGCAGCATGTAATTCATATAGAAGACCGGATAATCGATCGCTCCGATTTCCTTTAGCGAATCCTGCGAAACCTGTTCATCCAGATAGGTTTTCGGACCCGCAAAAATGACGGCATCGGCGGTGTTTCCGGCAAGTTCGTCATGGACGAGTCTCGTCAGAAACTCCGTCGGGCTATGGGGATCGGCGAGGTGTTTATAATCCACCATGCCAAGCTTCAGCGAACTGAGCTGGCGGCCAAGATCGGGAAAGTTAATCTCATCCTGGTTCTCGCTGCGATAAACCACGCGCTGTTCATTCATATTGAAGGCAACGAGGGAGAACTTCATGATGCGGGGCTCCCGTGCGATGGTACGCAGAATCGAGGTGAGCGCGCTTTCATCCACCGGGGCCATGGCGGCCGAAGCGCTTGCCTGGGGTGCATAGTTAATGAGAACTTTCACCTTGACGGGATCGTTCTCCGAACGGCGCGCCACTGGCGGTTCCGGTTTGAAAAAAGAAACATCGGACGCCTCAATGGCACTGGCAGAGAGCGTCAGCTTCATCTCCTGATCCCGACCCGTAAGATTGGCGCCGATATCCCAGGTCGATGAGCAGACTCGCTCATCATGGTCGCGCATCAGCCACCGAACATGGTAGCTGCCTTCGCCCACGTCGAATCCGCCGCGAAGGTTCACCTTTCCACCGGCGTCTTCGGCAATTTCCGGCACCTTAAACTTCTGATTGAAATAGCGGGTTTCGTCCTTCGACGTCGCTGGAGTCACCGAGAAAACAACCGTCAGGATTTGCCCGTCGCTCGCCAGTTCCTTCAACGGGATCGTTATGTCGTATCCGGAGTGGAAGCGGAGATCGAATCCCATCAGTGGCTTAACTGATGTGACTGTGCAGGGGAGGTCTTTCCTCACCTCTTCCATGTCGAGGACAGCCGCATCTGTCGGAAGCAGGTTAAACGGGCTCATGGAATCAGCCGTACCGAGAAGATTCTGAGCGAAGGCAGGGGAGCAGAGCGACAGTCCACAACAGAACAGAGCGGTGGCAGACAGGCTGCGGCACGCGTTGCTGCGGGAGTGACTGACACTCGTCATCATGGTCCCCGAATCGTTTGACTGGCTTATATAGTAACGCAACGACCGGAGGGCAGTAATAGATTTTTCAAATAAAGGAAATCGCGCGTTCATCGCTTAGCGGAAGAACCGTGACAGGGAGAAATTCGCCCGGTCCGTCCTCTCCGACTCAGCGGTGAACACGCTGGTGGCCAATCGGACCTCCCTCAAAGACTCAGCACGGGGCACGGGGCTTCGCGGATGATCGCATAGCCATCGGCCCGAATTCGGCCGAGGATTCCCTCCCCGCCTCCCCGCCCGACGATAACAAGATCGGCCCGCTTCGCCAGCGCTGCGTCGCGAATCACACGCGCCGGACTGCCGATCTGCACCACCATCCCAAGGCCGGTGCCCGCTTCAAACTGCAGCTTCGCCAACTCTTCACGCGTCCCTTCCAGCAGCAGGTCTTCCAGCTGCGTATCGGCCATGCCCGGAGCGATCACTCCTTCCGCCACGGCGGTGATCATTTCCAGCGTGGCATTCGTTTCAGCGGCGAAAGCGACGGCGGCATCCAGCGTGGGCCGCGCCTGTTTCTCCGGATCGATCGCAACCAGGATGCGCCGCGGCTGCGGGTGTGCGCGGTGCGACGGTTCGGGCGCATGAGCGCTCGTCCAGACCGGTATTTTCGCATCGTGAAGAACCTTGGCTGTCACCGAGCCAAGCAGAGCGCGGAATGGACCATAACCGTGAGTCGGCATAGCGATCAGGTCAACGGAATTGTTGTGAGCATAGTCGACGATCAGCGTCGCAGGCTCCCCCACATCCACGAGAACGCTCGTTTCGATCTTCGGGAACTGCAGGGCGGCGAATTGATCCAGCCAGCGCCGAAGAATATCGCGGTTTTCAGTGTAGTCAAAACTCTCCGGATAAATGGTGTTCATGCCGCCGTACATCGGCGGGGGAGGCTGAATCACGTTAAGCAGAACGACGGATGCGGAGTGTCGCAGCGCAAGGGAATGCACAAAGGGGGCTGCGGCCTCGGAACGCTCCGAGAAGTCAACAGGGAAAAGAATTCGACGGATATTCATGGAGTACCTCACTTCCCAAAATCGTGGACGATCTGGAAATGGCACGTTCCGTGCCAGCCCGGCGCCGGCTTTGAAGCGACCGAATCGCGCCGGGGGTCCAGTCCGGGGATGGCCGTACTTCAAGAACCTTGCTGCGCGCCGGGTGGCGCGGCGTGCGACTGCAGGGCGCACCCGCTCCTGCAATCATTAGTGCCGGCGGCCGGTTGAGGGAATGAGAGTGAACCGTCGGCGTTTGGTTGATCTGCAAGAGGGCAATCGGCTGGCCTTTTTCATTTTCCCTCTAAATAACTGATTTATAAGGCATACCGGAATTGACCAAGCGATCAAGTGCGGTCCTGAGCGCAGGCGCTGCGTCCTACCGCGCAGGCACTGGGTGAAGCAGACGAGTCCTGATAATCTGGTGTGTTCCTGATATGAGAGTCCTTCTTAGCGTCACCGACAAAACCGGTGTGGCGGAGTTCGCCCGAGGTCTGGCAGCCATGGGCGCCGATCTGATTTCGACTGGCGGCACAGCGAAGCTGCTGCGCGAGGCCGGAATCGCCGTGCGCGACGTGTCAGAGGTGACCGGCTTCCCGGAGATGCTGGACGGTCGTGTGAAGACCATGCACCCAAAGATCACTGGCGGGATCCTCGCGATTCGCGCCAATACCGGACATATGTCAGCACTTGCCGAGCACGGCATCACGCCGATCGACATGGTGGTGGTGAACCTGTATCAGTTCGAAAAGATCGCGGCTCGCGCGGGCGCCACGACCGAAGAACTGATTGAGAATATCGATATCGGCGGACCGACGATGATCCGCTCAGCCGCCAAGAACTGGCAGGACGTTGCGGTAGTCACCTCAGCGTCCGATTACGAGCCGCTACTCGCTGAGTTGCGCGCGGCGGGCTCGTTATCGCGGGAGACGAAGTGGCGACTGGCCTGTGCTGCATTCCGGGTTACCGCCGATTACGACCGGGCTATCGCCGCGAAACTCGAAAGCATTGGTAAGCCGACCGAGGAGTTGCCGGCGGCCCTGGATATCCGGGCGCCGAGAAGACTGGCGCTGCGCTATGGCGAGAATCCGCACCAGCAGGCTGCGCTTTACGCCACCGGAGACGCTGGAATCGCCGGCTGCGAACAATTACACGGCAAGGAATTGTCGTACAACAATCTGGTTGATCTGGATGCCTGCTGGCAGCTTGTTTTGGAGTTTTCGAATCCGGCGGCGGCCATTATCAAGCACACGAATCCGGCCGGTTGTGGAGAGCATGAGTCATTAGCGGAGGCATATCGAAGAGCGTTGGCCTGCGACCCGGTTTCGGCTTTCGGCGGCGTAATCGGGCTGAATCGCGAAGTGGATGTGGAGACGGCCACGGAAATGGCGAAGTTGTTTGTCGAGGCGATCGCCGCTCCTGGTTATTCGACGGAGGCCCTGCAGGTTCTCCAGACGAAGAAGAATCTGAGGCTGGTTCGCGTCAATCCGCTGACCGATCCTCTGGTAGTAAAAAGCATCTCTGGCGGATACCTGGCCCAGACAGCCGACCTCGCCGGTTTCGACCGGGCAACGTGCGAAGTGAAGACCAGACGCGTTCCGACAGAGGCCGAGTGGAAAGACCTGGAATTTGCGTGGAAGGTGACCAAACACGTGAAATCAAACGCGATTGTTTACGCGCGGAGAGGTCAGACTGTGGCCGTCGGCGCCGGGCAGATGAGCCGGGTGGACTCCGTAAATATCGCCGCGATAAAGGCGCACCTGCCTCTGGCAGACAGCGTGGTCGGTTCCGATGCGTATTTTCCGTTTCCGGATGGCCTTGAAAAGGCATTCGAGCACGGCGCGCGGGCCTTTATTCAGCCGGGTGGATCCGTTAACGACGGAAAAGTGATCGAAGCCGCGGACCGGCTGGGCGCGGCCATGGTCTTCACCGGCGTGCGGCACTTCCGACACTAGCATTTCCGGAACGATTCCCCGGCGAAGTCGCAAGCTTGATTTCCTCCTGATTCCGAGAGTGCGTTCCCATACAAGCCTTTACGGAATTCCCCAGCTTTTGGCACGTGTAACCTGCTGTATCGGTTAAGATAAAGGCAGAATGACCGCCACAATGTGGGATCAGCGGCCGACGGCGCTGGTAGTAGACGACGAGCCGGAGATATGCACATTCTGCGCATCGGTCCTTGAGCGGAATGGGTTCTCTGTCCTGATCGCCCCCAATGGCAGGGACGCGCTCAAAGTTTATCGAGATCGACAGGATGAGATCTCGGTCGTGCTATCGGACCTCGTGATGGCCGGCGGGGACGGTGCGGCACTCGCGCGCGATATCTTCGAGCTAAACCCAAAGGCCAGAATCGTCCTGATGAGCGGACATGATTCCCGGTCAAGCGTGTATGACGATCTGCGGGCTGCGTGCGTATTTCTGGACAAACCTTTCCGTAAAGATCAGCTGGAAGGCGCCGTCGCGCGCATTTCGCGCCGCTAACGGGCTCGGCAAGGTGGAGTTCGATCCGGCGCGAGCCGTGATAGACTGCCACCAATGAAAATCTCCTCCCTGTGGCGCGGTGTTCTGGCGCTTCTTCCGTTTTCCGTCTGCCTGCTTGCGCAGAAGCCCCTGCTGACCGAAGACTTCGAATCCGGCAAGATCGATTCCGCCATTTGGGAAGTGCGGCAGAAAGGCGGCGAGACCATAGCGGTTGAGCCCGTGGAAGGAGCCCACGGGAAGTATGCTCTCCACGTCCACTACCCCGAAAACGAGCGTGGCGCGTATGCTTTCATCGTCGCCACGCATCTGACCGATTCGGTGCGGACGCACTATTTCGGGCGGGCCTACATGATGATCAACCCCTCGGCCCCGCCAAAAAGCCACGCGCCCCTCATCTTTACCGGAGAAGCAGGCTGGCCGATTTCGAAATTCGAGGAAATCGGATTGGCGAATGGCGACTGGATGCCGTCCTATCAGGAAAACAAGTCGCCCGCCGGACAGGGACGGGGTGAGGATGTCCATCGCAGCGCGGTAGAACCACCAGCCGGCAAGTGGTTTCTGCTCGAGTGGGAGTTTAACGACGATCCGGCCGCCATCACAATATGGGTCGATGGGCAGGTCGTTCCCAACAGGGTTGGCGGGCAGGAAGTCACAGTAGTTCCGTTCGTCTGGCCGAAACCCAGCCCGAATGCGGTAACTCCGGTGGATTCAAAAACGTCCCATCTTGTGGGTGGATTTACCGAGTGGGGTTTCGGGAACCGGGTATGGCAGGTTCCGGCGCCCACAACCGATATCTATTACGACGACATTGCGATATCGACTACCCGGCTCGGATCGGCAAAATAATTGGGCGGAATCGGATGGGAGCGCTTCCATCCGGTGTCGGAATGTCATAAAATTGTGGATCGGTCGGACCACGCATCGATAAGGAGAACAGCGAACGAATGTATATCACGGGAAAGGCCCTTCCGCGGCGCACATTTTTGAGAGGACTCGGGACGGCCGCTGTCGCCCTGCCCTTCCTGGATTCGATGGTGCCGGCACTGGGCGCGCCTTCGAAGGCTCCCGTGCGTCTGGCGTTCCTTTATGTGCCAAACGGCATCATGATGAAGGATTGGAATCCCGACTATGAAGGCGCTCTCGGGGAACTTCCTCGCGCGCTGAAGCCGCTCGATTCGATGAAGCAGGACTTCATGCTGCTGGGCAACCTGACGCATAACAGCGGTCGCGCACTGCTGGATGGCGCGGGCGATCACGGGCGCTGCTCCGGCTCCTACCTTACCGGCATTCAGGTCAAGAAAACGACCATCGATATCAAAGCCAGCATCTCCTGCGATCAGATCATCGCGAACAAGATCGGCTCGCAGACCCGCTTCCCGTCGCTCGAACTCGGCATGGACGATGCCCGCCAGGCGGGCGACTGCGACTCGGGATACTCCTGCGCATATACCAACAATCTTGCGTGGAAGAGCGAGACCCAGCCCCTGCCTCCGACGCTCGACCCGCGCGTACTATTTGAACGGCTGTTCGGCGACGGCGTCGTACTAAGCCCGGAAGAAAAGGCCCGCCAGATCAAAGATCGCCAGAGCATTCTGGACTTCGTGATGGCGGATACAAAGAAGCTACAGTCGACTCTGGGCCCGACCGATAAGCGCAAACTCGACGAGTATATGTCGTCAATCCGCGAAGTGGAGCGGCAGCTCGAAAAAGCGGAGAAGGACAACGCACAGATCAATCCCGGCATGGACAAGCCCTACGGCGTGCCTGCCGACTTCGCTGAGCACTTTAAGCTCATGACCGACATGATGCTGCTCGCTTTCCAGGCCGACATGACCCGCGTGATCACCTTCATGGTGACCCACGAAGGTACCTCGCGCGCCTATCGTGAAATTGGCATTCCGGACGGTCACCACCCCTGTACTCACCACCAGGGCAAGGCTGACCTGATCGAAAAGGTTTCGCAGATCAACGAGTACCACACGAAGAATTTCAATCTCTTCCTGAACCGCCTGAAGGCGACGAAGGAAGGCGATTCGAACCTGCTCGACAATTCGATGATCGTGTACGGCGCCGGACTCTCTGACGGCAACCGCCATCTGCACGAAGACCTGCCCACGCTCATTGCGGGCAAGGGCGGTGGATTCCTGAAACCGGGCCGCCGCATCGTTTACCGCAAGGAAACGCCGATGTGCAACCTGCACCTCACCCTGATGGATCGCATGGGCGTACCGATCGAGCACTTCGGCGATGCTTCAGGCCGCCTTGATCCGGCCAGCCTGAGCTAAGAGTTTTTTGCGCCGGCGCCTGTGCGAAAATCGCATGGCGCCGGCATTTGTTTTTTTGAAGGAGAAGCATGCAGGGACGCGGCGTCATTAAGCCACCCATCGGAATCGCACTCGACTGCGACTTCGGCAACAACATCGATACAGTTCTGACCACCGCTTTCCTGCGCGCCATTTCGGCGAAAGGCGACTGTCGCGCCATCGCGGTCAGCGTGAGCAAGGCCAATCTGAAGGCGGTGCAGGCGGAAGACGGCCTCACTCAGTTTTACAGCCCCGCTCCGGCGGGACGCGGCCCCGGCGGCGGAGGCGTTGGCGGCAATCCGGTGATTGTCGGAATGGCGACCAACGGCAAGCTGGCGAATGATACGCCGATCATTGATGCACTGGTTTCGAAGAAGACCGCTGAAGGCAAGCCCGCTTATCCCACCAGCATCGGGCGAATGCTCGATACGGCCGATGGCGCGATTTCCACCCGTAACATTTTGCTCGCCCAGCAGGATCTGAACGCCATCGTTCTGGTAGACGGACCTTTGACGAGTACGGCGGAACTTCTGGAACTCTACGGCGCCAAGCCGCAAATCACGTCCAAAGTGAAGTATGCAGTGATCGTGGACAGTGGAGTAAAGCAGGATATCCCGGCCGCGCGCAAGTTCTTCGCCGAGTGGCCGACGCCAATCTACGTGGTGAGTTCGGAAGTGGGCGATGCGATTCCCTACCCCGCAGCCAGTATCGAAAAAGATTTCGCGTGGGCTACGACCGGACATCCGATCATTGACGCCTATAAGGCGTTCAAGCCAATGCCGTACGACGCTCCTGCTCCGGGTTTGGCTGCGGCGCTCTATGCCATCCATCCGGAAGACGGTTATTTCAAGGCTTCCGAACCTGGTACCTTCGCCGTACAGGATGATGGCAGGCTTAAATTCACTGCGGGCGGCAACGGGAAGCACCACAGCGTGCAGGCTGATCCCGCGCAGAAGGAAAAGATCACGAAGCTTTATACGGAGCTGATCTCGGCGAAGCCTGTAGCGCCCGCGGCCGGTTTCGGACGCGGCGGATTTGGACGTGGGGCATCCGGAGCTGGTGGCCGCGGAGCGTCCGGCGGACGTGGCGTAATCGTGCCGGCGATCCCGCCGGCGCAGCAAGAGTAACAGGGTAGCAAGGGGAAGCAATGCGTTTGAGAACAACGGTAATTCTGACGGCTGCCTCGGCGGTCGGTCTGCTGGTGGCGGCTGAGACGTCGTCCACGGCGCCCGCAAAGCCGGCAACAAGAGCAGCCGCGCCTGCGGCGACGGCAGCGGCAGCTAAGGCTGGCGCCCCCACCCAGGCGGCGTTCGATAAGGCGGTGAAGCCGCTGTTCGAGCAGACGTGCTCCATGTGCCACAGCGCCGGCCTCGCTTCGGGCAATCTCAATCTCGAATCGCTGTCGACGGTCGGTTCCATTGCCAGCGACCGCGACGAGTGGGAGAAGATCGTACAGCGCCTGCAGCGTGGCGAAATGCCGCCTGCCGCGATTCCGCGCACCGATGAAATGAAGGCGCAGATCGCAAGTGCGGTATCGTTTGCGCAGACCGAGATCAAACGCCTGGATGCGAGCGTGAAGCCCGACCCGGGCCGCGTTACTGCGCGTCGCCTGAATCGTTCGGAGTACACCAACACCATCCGCGACCTGCTGGCCGTAGACTTCCGCGCCGATCGTAACTTCCCAACAGATGATTCAGGCGAAGGCTTCGATAACATCGGCGATATTCTCACGGTTTCGCCGCTCCTGATGGACAAGTACATCCGTGCGGCCTCACAGATTGCCTCGCGCTCGCTGGGCGCGGACCCGCTGCCGAAGAAGCCAATCGAGTGGGAGTACAGCCTGCGTATGAAAACGCTGCGCCGCGTCGATCCGAGCACAGTGGAAGCAACGCACCGCGTGGATTTCGATGCCGAGTACGATATTCGCATCGGTCTGCCGGGGCAGCGCTCGGCGGAAGCAAAGCCGGTCAGCGTTGGCCTCTGGATGGATGGCAAACTGATCAATACCATTCAGGCGGAAACGAAGCCATCCGGCCTCGCCTACTTCAATCCGTACTCGGAAGAACACATGCGCGTGTTTCTGCCGGAAGGCGATCACGTATTCCGTCTTGGCTTCATCAACGACGAATTCGTCAAAACACTGGCCGAAAAAGACATCTACAACGACAAAGCCAACAAGTTCATCAATGGCATGTACTTCGTTGGACCATACCCTTCGAAGGTGGAGAAGGCGAGCCGCAAGAAGATTCTCATCTGTGATCCGGCGACGGGCACCGCCTGCGTCCAGAAGATCATTTCGACTCTGGCGCGTCGCGCATATCGGCGTCCGGTGACGGCTGCCGAGGTGGCGCAGCTGATGCACTTTACGGATCTCGCGAAGGCCGATGGCCGCTCCCCGGAACAGGGCATTCAGCTCGCGATTCAGGCGATGCTGGTTTCGCCCCATTTCCTGTTCCACATTGAGCACGATGCGAATCCTACCGATGTGAATGCGGTTCACAAGGTCACGGATATTGAACTGGCGAACCGTCTGAGCTACTTCCTGTGGAGTTCGATGCCGGATGAAGAACTGCAGGCGCTGGGTGAAACTGGAAAGCTCTCTCAGGCGACCGTGCTGGATGCGCAGGTAAAGCGCATGCTGGCCGATCCGAAGTCTTCGGCGATGGCCGATAACTTCGCGGGTCAGTGGCTGGAGATTCGCAACCTGGACAGCATCAAACCCGACCCGGGCAAGTTCCCGGCCTGGGGACCGGAACTGCGCGACGCGTTCAAGACTGAGACGCGCATGTTCTTCGACAACATGCTGCGCGAGAACCGGCCGATCGGAGAATTCCTGAACGCTCGCTACACGTATCTGAACGAGTTCCTCGCGAAATACTACGGGATTGACGGCGTGAAGGGTTCGGACTTCCGCAAGGTTGACCTGAACACGGAAGAGCGCGGCGGCATTCTGAGCCAGGGCAGCGTACTGGCGGTTTCGAGCTATCCTTCGCGCACCTCGGTTGTGATTCGCGGCAAGTACATTCTCACCAATATCCTCGGCACGCCGCCTCCGCCCCCTCCGCCAGACGTTCCGGCGCTTGATGAAGCTGCGACGGGTTCGGCGATGTCTCTGCGCCAGCAGATGGAAAAGCACCGCGCCAATGCAGTCTGTGCTTCCTGCCATTCACGCATGGATCCTCTGGGTTTTGGTCTGGAGAATTACGACGCCGTGGGTAAGTGGCGCGTGATGGATGGCAAATTCCCGGTCGATTCGAGCGGCGTACTGCCGAGCGGCAAGACATTCTCAACGCCGCTGCAGATGCGTGAGGTACTGACCAACATGCAGGCAGATTTCGCGCGCTGCCTGACGGAAAAGATGCTGGTCTATGCGCTCGGTCGTGGTTTGAAGCCTTATGACAAACGCACGGTTTCTGACATTGATGAGAAACTGTCGGGTGAGGGTTTCGGCTTCCAGTCTTTGGTAAGCGAAGTCGTGCACAGTCTGCCTTTCCGGGAACGTCGCGGCGAAGCGGTTACTTCAGAAAACGCGCCGAAGGCAAAGCAGATCGCGGCGAAGTAAGACAGTTTAGCTTTCTCACCAAATTCGACGTCTTCACAGATGGCGGCCAGACTGAGTCTGGCCGCCATTGACGTTATGGAGAGCGAGCTTCCATTGATTTCCAGCACCGGAATCGAAGCCCGGAATGGATTCGTCCGGAGCGGTCCGTTGACAGTGCAAGAGAGCTTCGGACCGCCAAATCACGGAGTGCGGAAGAAAGTAGTCAGAAGGCGCGTCTAAAGGCGGAGGTGATCCCATGAATTCAGGACGAACCCCAATTCGATTGACAGTGTTGGTTCTGACCGCATCGCTCATCGGAAACGCGACTCCGGCAGTTCTCGGCAGACTGGGCGCGATTAGCAGCGGAGCAGGCCTGGCGGAGTTCCGCCTGCCCGTCGCAATTGTGGTGCTCGGCGAGAAGTCTTCCATTCAGGTCACCGAAGCCCAAGCCCTAACGGTGTTGAGCGGATCAGTCGCGGTAGCCACACTAAAGGGAACGGCCACGATCCTGTGTGAAAACAGAGTCGAACTGACCGAGGGCGGTATCTACCGGTTTGACTTGCATGAGGACTCCTGCCGTCTTCGTGTGTATCGCGGAGTTGCCCAGGTTCACCTCGTGACTATGACGGTAGCGCTGAAGACCGGAACGGCGATGGATCTGAACAAGAGATGTGGCGACATGATCCCGTGGAACGACTTCGACCTGAGTGAGACCGACGAACTAAATCTCCGGGTCCGTACGCTGTCGGAGTGAGTCGCGCTCGATTTCGGGAACAAAAATGCCGCACCCGGTTGATCGGGTGCGGCATTTTCTCGGTTCCCGCCAGATGGCTACTTGCCAACGGCAATAATCGTAAACGAGTCCGGCACCATCGGGCCGCGCCCCGGACCGCGTCCGCGCCCACCGCCCGGCGCACCGGCGGCAGGAGCGGCAGGAGCCGCAGCCGGTGCAGGTGGCGGAGCGTACTCTGCTGCCATCGTGAGGACCAGGTTATTCTTCGTGTCGAGCGTGAGAGTCTTCGCGCCCGTCATCGTTTGCACCACCTGCTCCGCTGAGAAGCTGGTGGGGCTGTTTTCCTTGATTATCGAAACCGTCCCGGTTCCAGCGCCTCCGGTGCTGAAAGCTTCCATCGTGGCCGGATTGAACGTCGCGCCATCGGTGCCGGCCTCAATGGGAATCGTGGTGATGACCTTCCCGTCAGCCGCGCCAACGACGACAAAGTTCGCTGGATTACGGCAGGCGGCGAACAGGATATTGTTCTTTACGTCCATCGCGAGCCCGGCGCACTGCCCACCCTTGCCGGCGATGTCGAACCTGCCGGTGACAGTCAGCGTCCGGGCGTCAAAAACGCCGATTGCATCTTTATCTTCCAGGTCAACGTAAATGTGGCCCTTGCCGTCGCTGACAGCCTGTTCGGGGGCCCCGCCCAGATCGACCGTACCAACAACGGAACCATCGGCCGCATTGATTGCCGTAACGTTCGGGGCCGCGTGGCTGAAGATGAATACACGGCCGCTGAAGGGATCGCCGAGGATGCCATCCGGCCCCCCCTGCACATCGATGGTCTTGATAACGGCGAGCGTCTTCGTATCAAACATGACCGCGGGCTTGCTGCTCACGAAGCCGTGGCCCGATTTGGTGTCGATGGCGGTACCGCGGGCGCTGACATTCGGAATTTCGCCAATCGGTGCAAGCGTGTCCAGATTAAAAACAGAAATACGCGGAGTGCCCGGCTGTGTGCGCGGAATGTAGAGCTTGCGCGCGTCATTGTCCGCAAAGATGTAATCGAAACCGCCGTCACCGCCTGTCTTCGACTTCTTCATCACTTTATACGCACCACCGGCCGGCATCTGAGCCATCGCGACAAACGCTAACAGAGCGCCGCCGATCATTGTTGTCAGGGAAACTTTTGTCATGACACTCTCCTGGGAGGAATTTCGGGCCTTTTCGTACAGAATAGAGGATAGACCCGGTTCCTGAAGAAGCGCTGAAGCCGGTGGCCGCGGCTAAGTTAAGATGTACGAAAGGTCAGCATGCGAAAATCCGCTCTTGTTATCACCCTGTTAACGCTCGTGGGGGTGGTTTCCTGCTCCCTGGTAAATCCCGAAGCGCGCATGCAGAATGCGCTGACCGCGATCAGCGCGGCTTCGTTGCTGGGGGAGATCAAGACCCTGTCTTCAGACGATTTCGAAGGGCGAAAGCCGGGCAGCGCCGGTGAGGCGAAGACTGTGGCCTATATGGAGGACCAGTTTAAGAAGCTGGGTCTGAAGCCGGGAAATCCGAAGGGCGGATACCTGCAGAATGTGCCGCTGGCCGGAATTACATCTACACCGTCAATGCAGATCCGTGTGGCCGGCAAGGCTCTCGAGGCTTCGTTCAGGACCGACTACATCGCGGTGTCCACCCATTACACACCTCAGGTCGCGGTACAGGATTCCGAAATTGTGTTCGTCGGTTACGGCGTTGTTGCGCCCGAGTATGGGTGGGATGACTATAAGGACGTCGACGTAAAAGGCAAGACCGTACTCATGCTCGTGAACGATCCGCAGATTGCCGATCCGAGAGATCCATCAAAGCTGGACGATGCAATGTTCAAGGGAAAGGCCATGACGTATTACGGCCGCTGGACCTATAAGTATGAGATCGGCGCGCTGAAGGGCGCAGCAGCGGTGATGATCATTCACGAGACGCCCATGGCGGGATATCCATTCACTGTGGTTGCCGACAGCTGGGGCGGTGAAAATTTCAACATCCAGCGCACCGATAATAATGCGAAAGACGTGCCGGTCCAGGGCTGGTTTACCTACGATAAAGCTGCAGAGCTCGTGAAGGCTGCGGGGCTCGATCTGACGGCGCTAAAACAGGACGCTCTGAAGAAAGACTTCAAGCCGGTTACGCTTCCGAATGCGAAGGCGAATTTCCTGATCAGTAATAAGCTGCGGCGCATCGATTCGCATAACGTGATTGCGAAACTTGAGGGCAGTGATCCCGAACTGGCGAATGAGTATGTAATCTACTCAGCGCACTGGGATCATCTGGGCCGCGACACGAGTCTCACCGGCGATCAGATCTTTAACGGCGCCGCCGACAATGCTGCGGGATCGGCGGGACTTCTGGAAGTCGCGCGAGCTTACACGAAGCTGTATCCGAGGCCGAAGCGATCGATCCTGTTCCTGTCTGTAACTGCTGAAGAGCAGGGTCTGCTGGGCTCGGAATACTACGCCGAGAATCCTCTGTACCCGCTCAATCGCACGCTGGCCGATATCAATATGGACGGCCTCAACATGTGGGGCAGGACGAAGGACATGGTGCTGATCGGCCTGGGAAATTCGAACCTGGATGAGGTGATCACCGATGTGCTGAAGTCGCACGATCGCACGGTGACCGGCGATGCCGAGCCGGAGAAGGGATTCTTCTATCGCTCGGATCACTTCGAATTCGCCAAACAGGGCGTGCCGGCGCTGGATCCGGAGGAAGGTACGAACTATATCGGCAAGCCTGCGGGCTACGGCAAGGAAAAGCGCGATTACTACACGGAGCACGACTATCACAAACCGTCAGACGAAGTGAAGGCCGACTGGGATCTGTCTGGCGCGGTAGAAGATCTGCGTGTTTTGTTCGAGACGGGGAACAGGATTGCCGATGGTCGGTACTATCCCCTGTGGAATCCGGGTACGGAGTTTAAGCCGAAGCGCGATGCGATGATGAAAGGGAAGTAGGTCCTTTCATGGCGATCCACGCCCATATTTATTTCAACGGAGAAGTTCACAAGGCGTCGGAAACCCTGCTTCTGGCAAGTCAGGTCGGCTTGCTTTCGGGCTGGGGCGTGTTCAGTACGCTGCGTGTAAAAGATGGCGCGCTGTTCGCGTGGGAGCGCCACTGGGCTCGCATGGAGCGGGATGCTCGGTTGTTGAATGTCGAGATGCCTGCGGATCCGGCGGCGCTGGAACGTGCGCTGATGAGTCTTGCGCAGCAGAATGGACGCGCCGATTGCACCCTGCGGCTCGTGGTGGTTCGTAACGGTGGCGGCATGTGGGCCGGCCCTCTGCCCGGCGGACGCGTGAGCGATGTAATCGCACTGACGGCAGATTCAAAGGACTGGGGCGACAGCGTTCGACTTACGGTGCAGCCGAATGCCCGCTACTCGGCGGGTGAGTTCACCGGGGCGAAGGTTCTTTCGTGGAGCGCGAATCTGGTCTGGGCTGAGCGGGCGCAGAAGCAGGGCTTCGATGAAACGATTCTTCTGAACGAGCATGGGCATGTGGCGGAGTGCACGTCGGCGAATATCTTCGCTGTGGTTGGAAATCAGATGTTCACTCCTCCGGTGTCCGATGGCTGCCTGCCCGGCATTACCCGCGAGGTGCTGCTGAATGAAGTTCGGATTCCCGGCATCCGCATCCAGGAGCGCAGCCTGACGATCGCCGACCTGGAGGCCGCGGATGAAGTCTGCATTACGTCGACCACACGCGATCTGCTGCCGGTCCGAGAGATTTCCGGCGTCACATTGAAGATGAATGGCGGCGTCCGCGAGCGCGTTACTGTTGCTTTCCGCGAATTCATGCGGCACGACATTGCACAGCGTGTGAGCCTGGTGCAGGCGTGATCGAATGCCCGAAATGCGGCAGCAGGAATCTGCGTCCGGCGCAGAAGCGAACGCTGCAGGAGAGGATTGATGCTCTGCGCTTCATCTCGCCGCTGCGGTGCAAAGACTGCAAAACGCGATTTGTCACTTCAACCATCGTCTGGCGCGATTTGTTCTTCGCGCGATGCCCGAAGTGCGATCGTATGGATCTGAATGGCTGGACCAGGAACTCGTTCACGCCAAAGGGTTTGACCAAACTCAAGATCGATTTTGGAGCGCGACGGTATCGGTGCGAGTACTGCCGTTTCAATTTCGCCAGTTTTCGAGATCGAAAAGAAGCCTTCACGTTCAGCCGCTGGAAGAAGCGCAATCCCGAAATGATGGCTGAAAAGCCAGCGGCGGCAGCGCCGGTGAAGACGGATAGAAGGAAATCGCCGCGGGAGTAAGTCGTCCAGGGTTTACGGTAAGATTCAGCGACCCGTCTGCATGCGGACGTTCGCTCCGCGATTGGATGCTCCGAAGTTAACCACCTCTCGCTCGCCGCTGCCGCTTTTCAGCCTGCAACGGGTCAAAGCTCAAGGCGCGTCCTCAAAGGACTCGCATCCAACCGGAACCGGAATCTCGGCACGGCCTTTCGCTCGCTCGCAACGACGCTTTCGCCACCATTGCGAGGTCAAAGTTCCTGGCCTGCGCCTTCGTTTCCACGCGGAAGCAATCCGCGGATCCGTTCGATTCTCTCAGCTCCTCCGCTCCGTCCGGTTTCGAGGCCGGTCCGGGGCGATATCCACGCCGGAACCCGTTATCCGCTCTGTACTTCCCCGCCCCCGATCTGGCTCCGGCCTCCACTCCCCTTCGGGTCCCTTTCGCGACCATCCGGATCCAAGCGTTCAGCCGTCCCATCTCGGGAAGTTCTGCCGTGCCGGAGATCCGTTTGCACCCGGTTGCCCGAATGCTCGTTTCATCCCACCCGGCCTATCGTTCCGTAAACCCTGGAACTGAATCGATCATAGACCCGGCCGGCGTTCGCGTCAAATGAAAAAACGAAGCCAATTTCGACTTTCAACAGCTATTTCGAGCCATATTTTTCAGAGAGTTATATGAGTTCGCCTGAGGATCTCGTGTGTATAAACCGCTGCGTGATTCAAATGTTTCATGATGGTTGAAAAGAGCCATGCTGGTGGCGAACTGGCGGGCTTGCCTCTCGCGCGCCCCTGTAAAATCAGCGACTTAGAACTGGCAAACCTTTTGCAATCGGCGGTGGCAGCTATGCTGCGAACCAACACTTTCCGAATCGCTATCGCTTCCGCTGCCTGCGCCGCCGGTCTCGTGGCTCAGGAGGCTCCGCGGCCTGTCGCCGCTTCCACCGGGTCTTTCGATATTGTGGCCGCGGAGCAGGCCCCTCCGCCGCCGCCCGCATATAACGATCCGCCGCCTCCACCTGCCGGGGCTGGAATCCCGGGGACGCTCGCTTTGAAACCCGGGACCTTCGTGACGGTCCGGGTGAATCAATGGCTTTCTTCTGACCGCAATCAGGCGGGTGACACGTTCTACGCGACGCTGGCGCAGCCGCTGATTGTGGATGGCATCGTGGTGGCTCGCAAGGGTTCTACGGTGATGGGCAGGGTCAGCGATGCAAAGAAAGCCGGCCGTGTAGAGGGGACTTCGCGGCTGGGCCTGCAACTGACGAATCTATCTCTGGTCGATGGGCAGCAGGTTTCGGTGCAGTCACAGGTGATCGATCGGAACGGCAACACTTCGGTTGGGCGCGATGCCGGGGCGATCGGCACCACTACTGCACTCGGCGCGGCGGTTGGCGCCTCCGCCGCTGGTGGCGCAGGCG